>JAEUKQ010000100.1 GCA_016794225.1 Alphaproteobacteria bacterium
TTTCAATCTGGCTAGTGGCGTTACCACTCCACTACGACCCACTTGCCATTCGATATTTTCTACGGTCGTTAGAGCTGCTTGAGCAGGAAATTTGTAGGCTGTGGCCCATCGCGGTTCACGACTTAGAAAGCCTAACTGCTTTTGCTGTTCAAGACTGTCAACTTTGATCACCATCCCATCGATTTCAACCATTAAATCTGGACGGGTCGCCATGATCTCCTGATAACACTGTTCAACCTCATCAATGCTATTCACAAGCCACTGACGTTCCGCAATTTCAAAGCCAAACTGTTTCAACCAATGCAGGCTTCCTGACATTGAATCAATGCCATGTGCAGGCTCACACTGAGCAATACCGTAGGCGTAGAACGCCAACGGTCGGCTTGCCGCAATCTTGGGGTCTAATTGACGTAAGCTGCCGGCTGCTGCATTACGTGGGTTGGCAAATACTTTTTCCCCTAATTGTTCAGCACGGCGATTAATCATCTCAAAACCGGCCTTTGGCATGAGAACTTCACCACGGACCTCAAGAAGTGCAGGGACCTCCGCAGAATAGATAGTTAAATCAGTCGGGAGGTTGCGGATAGTTTTGACGTTATGGGTAATATCCTCGCCACGTTCTCCGTCACCGCGAGTTACACCACGCACGAGAACGCCGTTCTCATACCATAGCGAGATCGCGAGGCCATCAAGCTTTAGCTCTACATCATATTGGACCTTCTTGTTTGGTAAACGCTCTTTAATGCGCTGATCGAAGGCTTGTAGCTCATCAAACTGGAATACATTACCAAGTGAAAGCATTGGTACGGCGTGAGTCACCGTCTGGAATTTCTTTAAAGGTTCACCGCCAACTTTTTGGGTAGGAGAGTCTTT
>JAEUKQ010000101.1 GCA_016794225.1 Alphaproteobacteria bacterium
TACGTACCCACCAATGTTACTAAAAAGCGTAGCCGCTACGTCGGCAGCAAATATACCTAGCACGCACCACACAACAATAGTTATATTTACATCTCCATTTTGAGTAAGTAAAGTTAGCTGGTCGATGATAGTTTTAGTAAGTAATGGCTGCACTTGGCTGGCTGCTGCCACCAATATAGAAAATACGCTTACACCCACATAGAACGGCCATAATTGCCGTGTAATCTTACCTATACGTAAGAGTGGCTTCACTTCACATCCCTTCGATTCGAAGTCATTATACTATCATGCAGATATTGCTGTGATACTTCAAGCGAAAAGATTACAAAACACGTTTATGCACCGTTCCTTGGCAAAAAGCCATCGTATGCGCTATAATCGAGCAGTCATTTCACTAAATATTTTGGGGATTGGCCAAGCGGTAAGGCAACGGGTTCTGGTCCCGTGATCGGGGGTTCGAATCCCTCATCCCCAGCCAAATTAGTTTTAACTATTTTAACCAAACCACGACCCCTGTCGTGGTTTGGTTTTATGTCACGAAGAGTTTGGTTACGTTCTATATGACCCCCTGAAATATAGAGCACTTCAAGCAATAACCTATTCAGCGACAACGAAACTTGAATCAACAAAATGCATAGTATCTAGTTCGGTCTTTGTTTCTGGCAATGTGTAAACAATTACGTTATTGCCGAAGAAGTCTTTGATGGTATCTCCGTCATTGGCAAATAACTTATTTTCTTTCATCATCTTAGCTTCTGAGTATCCAACATACACAGGGTAGTACGTTGTATCACCGACTGTGGCAGGTGCTGTTGAACTAATGTCGTCTTTGAGCTTTTCGGGTACCACGCTCTCTATGAAGTAGA
>JAEUKQ010000102.1:0-344 GCA_016794225.1 Alphaproteobacteria bacterium
GTTTTTTTGCTCTTACAGGTTGCGCCATGTTTAGTTTTTCTGGTATTGTTTGCCCCCTAAGGCCATTAAGTACACTTTTATTAATTCGTCAATATTTCCGTTTAAAACACCCTCAGCATCTGTGAGTTTAAATTCTGTTCTGTGATCATTTACCATTTTATATGGATGCAATACATAACTGCGAATTTGCGACCCCCACTCTATTTTCATTTTTCCGTCTTCAACGGCGTTTTTTGCTTCGTTGCGCTTACGCAATTCCAATTCATACAATTGCGAGCGCAACATTTTCATGGCAAGCTCTCTGTTTCCCAGTTGCGAACGTTCTACCTGGCAAACAACCACAA
>JAEUKQ010000102.1:354-838 GCA_016794225.1 Alphaproteobacteria bacterium
TGTTAGTTGTACTTTACTCTCTACCTTATTTACATTTTGTCCACCTGCGCCACCGCTTCGAGAAGTGGAAATTTCTATATCAGCAGGTTTTATCTCAATTTCAATTGTATCATCAACAACCGGATAAACATAAACGGATGCAAAACTGGTGTGACGTTTTGCGTTTGAATCAAATGGGCTAATGCGCACCAAACGATGTACACCATTCTCGCCTTTCAAATAACCATAGGCAAACTCACCTTCAATTTGAATAGATACAGATTTTATTCCGGCCATATCTCCGGCGTTATAATCCAGTTCTTTTACTTTATAGCCATGTTTTTCGGCCCACATTAAATACATACGAAATAACATGCTTGCCCAATCACAACTCTCGGTGCCGCCCGCACCGGCATTTATTTGCAGGATACAATCCAGGTGGTCTTCCTCGCCGCGAAGCATGTTCTTAAATTCAATATCCTCAAGGTTTTTTAAAGCAGCGTTG
>JAEUKQ010000103.1:0-585 GCA_016794225.1 Alphaproteobacteria bacterium
CCTGCCGATGCGCTCTCGATGCGCCGCAGCCAGAAGGCGTTCTGGCGCTGCTTCTCGGCGAGCGTGCGCACGTCGGCGTAGCGGTTGTCGGTCAGCGTGCGCAGGCGCAGCGGCTCGGCGCGATCGAAGACCTCGTCGAGGTTCGGGCTGGCGTCGATCGCCGCGTGCAGCGCCGCGGCTTCGGGCAGGCTGCCCGGCATCAGCACGCGGTCGTCCTGGGTCGCGCCGCTCCTCGCTGCCGATGCCGGCGTGCGCGGCGTAGAAGGCGTGCCCTGGCGCGCGTGAGCCAGGCATCGATTTCGGCGCGCGCGGCCTCATCGAGCAGCCAGGCGTGCAGTTCGGGGCTTGCGTCGCCAGCAAAGAAAAAGGCCCGCATCTTTCGATGCGAGCCTTTCGGATTTGGCTGGGGGACTAGGATTCGAACCTAGGTTGACGGAGTCAGAGTCCGTAGTCCTGCCGCTAGACGATCCCCCAAGAAACGTGCCGCGTATCGTACCGATTGCAGTGCGAAACTGCAAGACCGGTACGAATATTGCATCAGCGCTTCGAGAACTGCACCGCGCGACGGGCCTTGCGCAGGCCGAT
>JAEUKQ010000103.1:595-831 GCA_016794225.1 Alphaproteobacteria bacterium
GTATCGTCGTAGGCCTTCAGCGCACGGGTGATGCCGTGGCGGATCGCGCCGGCCTGGCCGGTCATGCCGCCGCCGGCGACGGTGATGAAGAAGTCGAAGCGACCCAGCGCGTCGACGGCTTCGAGCGCCTGACGCACGACCATGCGCGAGGTCTCGCGACCGAAGTAGATGTCGAGCGGACGGCCGTTGACGACGATGTCGCCCTTGCCGTTGGTGCGCAGGAACACCCGGGCGGT
>JAEUKQ010000104.1 GCA_016794225.1 Alphaproteobacteria bacterium
ATACCGCCCAGCAACCCTTGCCGCTGGCATTGGCGCGCTAAACCGCCGACGAGACTACACGGAACAAGCGAGAATGATCGAGAACCAGCATTACGGCACGGGTCGGCGCAAGACCGCCGCCGCGCGGGTGTTCCTGCGGCCCGGCACCGGCAACATCACCGTCAACCGCCGCCCGCTGGACGAGTATTTCGGGCGCGAAACCTCCCGCATGGTGGTCCATCAGGCGCTGGATGCGGCCGACCTCAACAACCGGTTCGACGTTTACGTGACGGTCAAGGGCGGCGGCATCACCCGCGACGCGCGCGAGGTGGAGCGCAAGAAAGTGGGCTTGCGCAAGGCGCGCCGCGCCACCCAGTATTCCAAGCGTTGATGATTTCTTGGGGGATCGTCTAGCGGCAGGACTACGGACTCTGACTCCGTCAACCTAGGTTCGAATCCTAGTCCCCCAGCCATGTCTAAACCCACCTCAACCCCTGTTAGGTGGGTTTTTTAATGATAAAATGGCCGAATTGCAACATGCTGTTGTTTGCGTGAAACAAAAATTAAATTTTGTGTTTTTTTTGAAAAAATCAGTTGCATTTGTGCTTCAAAATGCGTATAAATTTCTTCAATGAATCTTCAATGTCCTTTTGTTGTGTAATTACAACACAAACCTAGGAGTTTAATTTTATGAAAAAGTCTGCTCTTGCGCTGGCCGTGGCCGCTGCGCTGGTTGGATTCGGTACCGCCGCTCACGCCGACACCACCCTGTACGGCTCGGCCCGGGTGTCCGTCGATTACGACGACTTCGATTCGTCCTACACCAGAGC
>JAEUKQ010000105.1 GCA_016794225.1 Alphaproteobacteria bacterium
CTGCTTGCGTGCTCGATTCCCGCCGCGGGGCTGGGGGTGTGTGGGTGGCTGCGGCCGGCCCGGACCTGTCCTCGGTGAGAGGCTGCCCAGACCCTGATCGACACCGCAGCGACTCACGGCCTGGGCCGCCCGGACCTGATCCGACTGATCGAGGAGCTGACGTGAGCCCTTCAGCCGCACCGGGTTCGGGTCCGTTCGCGGTCCACGCCGGTCGAGTGACCAACTGGCCCCTGGTCCTGGTCGATGGGGGGAGCAGACCTGCGACGGCGATGGGCCGTCTGACCTGGCATGAGGCGATGGGGCGGGTGACGGGATCCGTCGGTCGCTGCGCGACCTCCTCCCGATGCCCGGCTCGCCTGGTCTCGTGTCGAAGGGCCGACCCGATGAAGCGTTGGGCCGGCCCTTCGACACGAGAGCGGGTGACGGGAATCGAACCCGCATGACCAGCTTGGAAGGCTGGGGCTCTACCATTGAGCTACACCCGCAGGGCGCCGGCCTCGATCGGGTATCCCGTCGGGATCGGCGCCTCGACCGCGTAGCCTAGTGCGTGCTCGCCCTCGGTGACCACGCGGCCGCGACCCTGTGCCGCTCGCCGGCGACCGGCCCCGGCGACGAGGCCGGCCGCACTGGGGTGAGCGCCGGGGTATGGCGCAGTTTGGTAGCGCGTCCGCTTTGGGAGCGGAAGGCCGTCGGTTCGAATCCGGCTACCCCGACCCGGAAGGCCCGCCCGGCGCCAGCCGGAGCGGGCCTTCGTGTCACCCGGTTTGCCGGCAGGACCACCCACCCCCCGTGATCATGCACTTTC
>JAEUKQ010000106.1:0-517 GCA_016794225.1 Alphaproteobacteria bacterium
CAGTTCGCTGCGCAACAACTCCAGGTCCACGGGTGGAGCCTTGTCGCGCACCAGGCCGGGCACCTGGCAATACGCGCAATGCCAGTTGCACGCATTGTTGGTATTCAGATTGATGCCTATGGACACGCCTCCGGCGCGGCGCGACAACACCGGATACACGTAGCGCATGGCCGTGAATGTGCGGTCATGGTCATGCACATCTAACAGGCGCGTGGTCGTCATGGCGGGCGGACCTCAGATAACTGATAAGGATATTGGGCCGGCGGCGGCGAATTCAATCGGCGCGGGCAATCGCGGCCGTACGAGCGGCGGCGCGCCGCCGCCCGGCAAGCTGCGGACCTGCCGGCGCCGCATTTCGTCCAGGGTGCGCCTTGTGTCGGGCCGGCTCCTGCCGCCTCGGCATTCCGAACTGCCACACGTTCCGAGTGCGGCAACGCAAGCGGCCTGGCGCATATAACTGGCGGATGGGGTGGGATTCGAACCCACGAGCCCCTTGCGGGGCTGCCGGTTTTCAAGA
>JAEUKQ010000106.1:527-803 GCA_016794225.1 Alphaproteobacteria bacterium
CCACCCATCCGCGCCGGGGTGGAATTTTAACATCCGCCCTGCCGTGCGCCGCGCGTGCCGCTCCGCCGTGCGTCCAGGCAAGGACCGCCACCGTGCGGCATGCCGGCGTGCCTGCCTCAGGCGGCTTCGAATAGCGCGATCGATTCGACGTGGGAAGTATGCGGAAACATGTTGGCGATGCCGGCACCAGCCAGCCGCTGGCCTTTTTCGTGCTCCAGCACGGCGGCATGGCGCGCCAGCGTGGCGGGGTTGCAGGACACATACACGATACGCATG
>JAEUKQ010000107.1 GCA_016794225.1 Alphaproteobacteria bacterium
ATTGGGGTAGGTATGGCGAGCGTAAAAATGGATAAGCCTTGCATTCATCATTGCAATGGCGGCAGCACGTCACGTAATTTACTGGCTTACCAGGGTATTGTTGGGTTGGGTGTAAACTTATCTGATCATGTAACAATGTCGGTTGATTATCGTTATTTTACTACAAAAGAAGGACGTTTTGAAACAGACCTTCATCATGTTAAGGATATTAAGACCAGAATTAGCAGCCACAATGTTATGATTGGGGTAAGATATAAGTTTTAGGACAAATTAATGTTTATTATAGCAGTCACTCTTAACACGAGTCGGCTGCTATTTTTTTTGACCATTTTATAAAAACTCGCCCAAAACTCGCCCATGGCAAAATCTGCTAAAGTCTAAAATCGGCCTATAATTTGGTGGAGCCAGGCGGGATCGAACCGCCGACCTCTACAATGCCATTGAACAAGATAGTATACAACTTATTGATTTATAATGATTTTATAAAATTCTTATTATTCATTACAGGCTGTTTCTATTCATAAGATTCTTCTATTACTTGCCCACGGGCGAGCGTTTTCTCAAAATACTCCAAACAGCGCTTCTTAAATGTTCTGGTTGATGTTTTGCATATCGTTCCGTAATTTGAACAACACTTTGCCCTAAAATTCCAGCAATGTCAAAAATTGTAGCCCCATTCTGTGCTGCCCAAGTTGCTGCTGTATGTCTTAGGGTGTGTGGGGAAACATTTTTAAGTTCCGCTTTTAAACAGGCTCCTTTAAATGATTTTTTAATTGATGCAACTTTTTTCCCCATATATGA
>JAEUKQ010000108.1 GCA_016794225.1 Alphaproteobacteria bacterium
AATTTTTAGATTACGCTAAAAAGAAATTTCATTATAGGGCATCGAAGTTGTACTATTTACGAAACAAAAATAATGTGCAAAGTTGAGTTAGTTAATTTGAAGGTAGGGGGAGATTTGTTATGAAGTTATTGAAAGTATTAGTTGACGAGAAGCCTGTTAAGGTGGAGTTGGGCTACACCGTTATGCAGACGTGTGCGCAGGCGGGGATTGAGATTCCACGATTTTGTTACCACGATAAGTTGCTTATTGCTGGTAATTGCCGTATTTGTTTGGTGGAGGTGGCAGGTAGTAAAAAATTAGTCGCTTCTTGTGCTGTACACAGTACAGACAGTATGGTTGTATTTACTAATACTGTGCGTGTTCGTTTAGCTAGACAGCACGTATTAGAGTTTCTTTTAGCAAATCATCCACTTGACTGCCCAATTTGTGATCAGGGGGGCGAGTGTGATTTGCAAGATATCGCATCTGTATTTGGGGCTGATCGCGGCCGCTTCTACGAGTTTGAAAAACGTGCCGTTTTAAACAAGGACTTTGGTCCGTTAATACGCACATCGATGAACCGCTGTATTCACTGTACCCGATGCGTACGGTTTTTAGCCCATTCTTCTGGTGCTGCGGTTTTGGGGACATTGGGTCGTGGAGCGTCAACGGAAATTAGTCTATATATTAATAGTTTTATTTCGGATGAACTATCTGGTAATATAACTGATTTATGTCCTGTTGGTGCGCTGACGTCTAAGCCTTACTCTTTTCAGGCTAGGCCGTGGGAATTGGTCTCGGTTGAGAGTGTGGATGTTTTT
>JAEUKQ010000109.1 GCA_016794225.1 Alphaproteobacteria bacterium
TTGGCCTTCAATTTGTTCCGACGCAACCTCCCGTTATGGAGAAAAAAGGGCGAGTAAAGACTAAAGATAAAGATGAACATGAAGAGCCAACACCCGGTTCCATGGCAGCAAAAATTGTTGCTCTGGATGCATTCCGAAAGAAATAGTCGCGTACATAATTATTAAATTGAAAGGAATAGTCTTTGTATCCCTTTCGTCTTTTAGGCTGTGGGGGCGTTGGACGTCCGGCTTTGTCCTGCTCACATTCTGATTTCATGCTGCGCGGGACTCGCCGCGCATTAGTCACCCTCCCCTGGTGCGCAATCCTTTTGGGTATATTATTAAGGATTTGCAAAATTAAATTCAAGCGTATATGGTTTATTTGCCTGGAAGTCGGATGACCGCTGGCAGGGATGAACATCTTTGCTGGAGGAAAGTCCGGGCTCTATGAAAACGAGGTGCCGGGTAATCCCCGGCGAGGGCAACCTTAGGGAAAGTGCCACAGAAAATATACCGCCGATCATTTTTTCAGGTCGGTAAGGGTGAAATGGTGCGGTAAGAGCGCACCGCATACTTGGCAACAAGTGTGGCAGGGCAAACCCCACCTGGAGCAAGACCAAATAGGAATGGCGCGCTGGCTCATCCAGCAGATGCGTTTTCACATCGTCATTCGGGTAGGTCGCGTGAAGCCGCTGGTAACAGTGGCTCCAGAGGAATGGTCATCCCTGATAGTATCAGGACAGAACCCGGCTTATAGACTTCCAGGTCTTTTCTTGAGTTTTTTCTAATTTCTATCCCAAAACGCATCTGACCCGTCAA
>JAEUKQ010000010.1 GCA_016794225.1 Alphaproteobacteria bacterium
CTTTCGAAAAATGTAAAAAATAATTTAGAAAGTATTATTGCTATAAGACATGAAGTTGAACATAAATTATTTTCTCGAGCAGATCCAATATTTTTCTCAAAATTTCAAGCCAATGCTCTAAATTTTGATAAGACTATTCGTGAATTATTTGGAGAGAAATTATCGCTTAATAGCGAATTATCACTGGCATTACAATTTTCAAAATTACAATTAGATCAAATTAAAGTTTTACAAGAATATGATGTTCCTCCCTCCATCCAAGCTTTAGATGCCCAGTTAAATTCTAATCTAACTGAAGAGGAAAAGGAAAGTATCGAATATCAATTTAAAGTTATTTATTCTTTAGAAAGCTCTTCAAAATCAAAAAATCATTTCCAGTTCATTCAACCGGGATCTGTAGAAGGGAAGCAGATCCATAATATTCTTACAAAACTTAAATTTGCTGATGATCATTATCCTTATAGAACAAAAGATGTATATAGCGAAATAATAAATAAAACAGGTGAAAAATTTAATCAACATCATCATCGGCAAGCGTGGAGTCTTTACCAAATTCGTCCTAAAGGAGGAGCAAAAAATCCAGAAAATACAAATAAAGAGTTTTGTGTGTATAATAAGGTATGGAAGGGCTATAGTTATTCGCAATCTTGGGTTGATTATTTAGTTGAGTGTATAAAGGATAAAGAGAAGTATAAAGACATTCTTGCTCACAAGCCATAGTTCACTTGTCATAAAGCGTTTCAACACATCATCAATACTTTTAAAATTAGATTAAAACACCCAACACTTATACCACTCCTTCCAGCCTCATATTTCTGAATCTGCTGGTAGGTAACACCTAACATTTCGCCCAATTGTTTTTGAGTTATGCCATGCTTACGGCGCAGGGTGCGGATGAGGTTGCCAACTTGTTGATTCACCTGCCGTTCATAATCATGCCGTGCCTGTTTATTTGTAAAATCAAGCGGCGCAAATAAATCTAACTGACTCTTGGATTGCTGGCAACACATTTGACTCGATGATTTTTACAATATTTATGCGTTAAAATAACAAATTTTAAGTATTTTAATTAAAATTTGAGAAAATGTAAATACGCTACTTGCTATCCTGATGAAAAAGAATAGCAGGATGTCATGAGTAATCAAAAATCCCCACCAAGTGCCAATATCTGTGGCCACCGCATTAAGATAGCGCGGGTTGAAGCAAATATGAATCAGTTGGAATTAGCTACGTTACTGAGTACCGACTATGACCTAATAGTGGACCAAAACGCCATTTCCAGAATGGAAAAGGGGGAGCGGTTTGTAAGAGATTACGAAATTATCATCCTCGCCAAGGCCCTGAACAAGCACCCCATGTGGCTGCTGTTTGGCGACCAAATTCCCGCGGAATTTCGGCAAAAGAATTAGGGCAAGCGGGCATCTGCTAAAAAATTTGATAGTTATAAATCAGGGCATAGTAATATTGGGGGAGGTATTTGAGTGTATCAAGCTGATATTCTTGAGGTAAAAATGAAATTGCACCGAATTCTTAGGCTTGCCCGGTGGGGGATATTACTTAGCTTCATCAGCAACTTTAGCCATGCCCAAACCCCCCTTGTCACTTCTGTTGTTACGACAGAAAAACTTCCACCAGTGGGAAAATATAACCTTTTGAATTGCGGCTTTTACGGCAGCCCTGATCAGCAATCCACTTGGTGGGCATGTAACCTTTACCCAGATGATTTCCCTGAATCAGGAACTCCGGAACAAATGGAACAATTTCATAAGGCGATGATAAAGGCCCCGGCTTTATGGTTAACACCGCTTCAAGATAACGGGGAATTGGGGAGGGGACAGTCAGTATCACTATCATTAAAGGCGGATTTTAATTTACCCTTCAGTCAATTACTTACTTTAGGAAATGATGGTCATTTATTGATTTCCCTAAGATCAACCTTAGAACAGGTTCCCTTTATTATTCTTTTAAAACTTCCTTCCTTGGTGAAGGATAATAACAACCCCTTGCAAGAGAAATTATTTTATAGATTCTTCGATTTTTATTATAGCTTAATTCAGACAATAGCTATGAGAGAAGGGGGTTATACGCTATTATTGCATGGATATGATTCGATTAATCCTCCTCAACAAAATAACCAGTTTATTGTAGTCAAATTAAATAATAAAGGGCAAGAATTGTGGCGCTATATTTATCCTAAGCCAGTTTCAGAGGAAGGAGTGCCACAAGAACAGATGTTTTTAACGGCGGATGATAAAACGGTTCTTTTTTGGGCTAATTATAATGAATATGATTATAACCAAGATAATGACAACAATGATTATGGAGCTGTTGGAACCAAGCTGGTATGTCTAGATAAGAATGGTCAAGTCATCAACAATAATGTCGTTCCAGGTTCTTCTATTGATAATCCAGTTGCCTTGCAAAACGGTGAATTTGGTTTTACGCAGTACCTGTATGATAAAACGATTGATAGGCATAAGCCCTATTTTCTAAGGTTTAGCAAAAACTGCGAAAAAATAAGTCAAAGAATTCTAGAATTTCCAATTCACCCCAGGCATAACTCAGATTTTAATAATATTAAATCAATTCTTTTATTACCAAATGGACATTTGTTGATTGGCTATATACAACAACAATATGTTTTGGACGCCGAAAAAGGTGCCACCGATTCTTACAATAGTTTTTATTTGGCTGAATTTGACGATGGCTTAAAAGTCATTCGAGATATAGAGGTTATTGGTGGCCAGAATCCTGATCGTGATTATTTGGAAAGTATTACCGATACCAATGGTGAAGATTACATCGATATAACTTTTGCCTTGCTGCCGAAAAGAAATGAAATATTGGTTTCCATCCATAATATGTGGGCTGGGGCAGAATTTGCTTCGGAAGAAAGGGCGCCTCGATTGCTACCCAATAAATACTTATTGCCCAAAATCTACCGTGTCCAATTGCCTTTCAGCAATTAAAGGTTGTTTTCTATATTGCAAAATAGAAAAAGGTAAACGATTTATGTAGAATAAAGGTTGACAAAGTTTTGCTGTTCTTTTGCCAACCTTTTCCAATTCTTAGCGGGTTTTAACAATCTCTTGCATCATGGGCAGCAGAATGCTTGTTGGCTGCTGTTGGCATTTCTTGAAAACCATGTTGATCATTTCTGATTGTTTTGCTAGGTTAATAAAAGGTTTCTTGGAAAGATGCCCCTCCATCCATATAAGCAAAGCCCTTGAGTCGCTTGTCCATTCACCATTTTGTTTTTCCAAATTCTGGCATGTCAATTTGGTTATGTCTTGTCTATCCCTATATTCCTTTATGGCCAAACTTTTATAAGTCGAATTCATGGTCGACAAAAGTAAGGAAGAATTTTTTTTGTCACAGTTTTCTAAAGATTGCTCGATTAGATCAAATGTTATGGTTTCAGAATAAAAATCATCTTTGATAACCTGCCCACTAGCCCACACAAGAATTTCTAATGACATATCACCACTTGCGGCTATATCTGCGTCATCATCTTGCTGTATCTCTTCCAAAAAAAGATTAATAAATTGCTGGCAGGTAAATTTTTGTAGGTCAATCGATGTTGGGGGTGCGGCGATTACGGAGTGACTTATTGCCCAAATTAATCCACCTAAAGCAAAACATAGGTTTTTCAAATAATTAATCATAGGAATAATCCTTATATTTATTTTGATAACAATATAATAATCAATGTTCAAAATTATTTATCATAAACGCATCTTAAAAGCATTAGATTTAGATAATCTACGGGTACAATAAAACAGGAATAATTAATTTTGTTTACTTTATTTGTGAAAAGGGAAGTAAAAATAAAATAATGATTGCGATGATCAATCTATATCAATGTTGTTGTAAAAACACCCAATGTGGCTGCTGTTCGGCGACCAAATTCCCAAAGAATTTAAATAATAACGAATGCTAAGATAGGAAAAATAGGGGGAAGGGCAAGTTTTTATCTGCTATATCCAGCTCATGCCCCTAATCTGATACCAATCCAATATGAAATTTCCTTGTTTTATTGAGAATCAATAATATTTTTAACAATGGGTAGCAGAGGCACAGCGGGCTGCTGATATTTAGTAAGATTACAAGAAGAGCAGCTATTTGACACCAGTTAAATTTTCTTATACACCTGATTTCAAATAATAATGGAAGCCAGGGATATTCACATGCCATCTATCTCATCATCTCTTTATAACGACGATTTAGCGGCGGTTCCCGAAAGCCACCGTACCTGGAACACCTGGAATTATGCCGCACTTTGGATTAGCATGAGTTTGTGTATTCCAACCTATATGTTAGCAAGTTCACTTATTAGTGGGGGTATGAATTGGTGGCAAGCTATTCTTACGGTTTTCTTAGGTAATTTTATTGTTCTTATTCCGATGATTTTGAATGGGAAGGCGGGTGCAAAATATGGTGTTCCTTTTCCAGTATTAGCCCGAGCCAGCTTTGGGGTACGTGGCGCTAATATTCCAGCTATTTTACGTGCAATTGTGGCGTGTGGATGGTTTGGCGTTCAAACTTGGATTGGTGGATTTGCCCTGTATCAAATGTTGCGCCTGTGGTGGCCGACCCTGGGTATTATGGAGCCTATATTTCCCAATTCGTTCGGCTTAGAAACCGGGCCTGCTATTTGTTTTATGATTTTTTGGTTGCTAAATATGTTAGTGGTGCTTTTAGGAGTTGAAAGCATTCGCCGATTACTGGTATTTAAGGCTGCCATCTTGCCGTTATTTGCTTTGACGCTGCTATTCTGGGCGATTGACGTTAGCAACGGGTTAGGGCCAATTTTAAGTCAGCCATCCAAATTTGCCACCAGCAGTGAATTTTTCCAGTTTTTCTTTCCCGGCTTAACTGCCATGGTAGGGTTCTGGGCCACTTTGTCCCTAAATATTCCTGATTTCACGCGCTATGCCAAAAGCCAAAAGGCACAAATGCTGGGGCAGGCTATTGGGTTACCACCAGCCATGACTCTATTCGCTTTTATCGGGGTGGTGGTGACATCAGCCACCATCATTATTTACGGCCATGCTATCTGGGATCCGATTGTACTGGCTGGTAAATTTACCGATAAGATTTTAATTAGTGTGGCGATGGTGGTAATTGTGTTATCGACTCTGGCCACTAACATTGCAGCCAATATTGTTAGCCCAGCAAATGATTTTTCTAACCTGGCACCAGCGCATATCGGTTTTAAAATGGGTGGTCTGATCACCGGCATTATCGGAATTTTGATTTTCCCCTGGAAATTGTTGGCTGATCCCAGCGGGTATATTTTCACTTGGTTGGTCGGATATTCCGCTTTGCTTGGACCCATTGGCGGCATTATGATTGCCGATTACTTTTTCATTCGTCGACAACAATTGGCCGTAAATGACTTATATCAATTACAAGGTCAATATAGCTATAGCAGCGGATTTAACATTCGGGCTATTCTAGCTTTGGTTATTGGTATCATACCTAACGTGCCAGGATTTTTATCAGCTGTTGGGCTATTGGTGGCCAGCAGTATGCCAACCTGGGTTATTGACCTTTATCATTATGCTTGGTTTGTTGGATTTTTCTTATCAGGGCTAGTTTATTGGGTACTTATGCCAAAAAAGCTTTTGCCGAAGCATTCTTAATAATAAGCTCTTTCCCCAATCACCCATCAGGTAGGACAGTGAAGTAAAAGTGTTTTGGTGTGTAAACATGAATTTGTTCTTTGGGTTAGTGGGATCACCAATGGCTACTTTGTTTTTAGTGCTTTATGTATAAAGCTTTAAAAGTAGCCAATATTGACCACAAACTTTATCTCGTTCTACTTGTAAAGATAAAAATATGTTGACAAGTATCCGAATGTCTAATGCAAGCCATTATTGCCCGTAAGGAAATTGTTTGTAATCAATAATACCACTGGCGCGTACCGTTTTTAAGGCGTTGGCATAGGCAGTTAAAACCTTCAAATGATAGACGGCACGATTGCGAATTTCTTGGTCAAGTTGTGGGTTTGTGGAAGGATTTTTCCATATGTTTGTAACGGTGCGTATAATAACATGATCCGGCATCCAACAAATACGTGTGTTTTTATAGCTGCTCATCCGCAGTTCAGCAACCGGATAAGCGCCCCCCATACCCGAAGAAACCGCAACAATCAAGCCCGGTTTATGGGCTAATTCATGCGCATCACACAAGACAAAGAAATTTTTAAGCCCTGGGGGCACCATGCCACTCCATTCCGGTGATACAACAACAAACCCATCTGCTTTTTGCAATTGTTGGCTAACCGGCGACCAAATTTTTTGCCAACGTTCGGCTTTGCCCCAAACACCATCATCCCACATCGGAAGCTTCAATTCCTGTAAATCCAGCAGGGTTGTTTTAGCGTTTAATTCTTTGGTCAATATGTCGTTTAACACGTTGCTAATGCGGCGTGATTCCCCTTGGGTTCTATGGCTACCCGAAATAATGGCAATGTTCATGATTATTCCTATGATATAATTTATAATAAAATCGATAAAAAAGTCTGCTTAATATGGCATCATGCAGCATATTCTTTTTAAAGAATATAAGAAGAAAAAAGTAATTGTGAAGATGCTGCCGTTCTATATAGACTTATTCTTATATTTGATGTTAATTGCCAAAAGAAAATAATGATTATTTGCGCCTGTTTATTATCCACGACGGAAGATCATATTTTGTTGGTGCGTGCGCACGGCAAAAGGGTATGGTATTTGCCAGGTGGTAAAATTAATCCAGGTGAACAGCCAGTTTATGCCCTGTGCCGCGAGTTATTTGAAGAATTGGGTGTGGAAATCAAGCCAAAAGATTGTTTTTATCTGAAAACTATTGTAGGGCCAAGCCACAACCTGCGCGACAAGGTGCAGCTTATATGTTTTGCGGCTACTTTGCCGCCACAGATGCAAGCGAAAGCCGAGATCGCAGAAATTGCTTGGATTCCCAAGAAATTTTTACATATAATGGCACCCGCTGTGCGCTTACTGGTCACAAACCACAACAGCTAAGCTAATTGCCATACCACCGACAAGCATTATTTTACAGGGGGTAAGCGGCCTGGTTGCCATTCCAGTAATTGTTTGGCAATACGGTGTTTTTGCTGAATTGTGAGATCGCGTTCTAATTGTTCAATGGTGTTTAAAACCGCTTTGGCCATTGGTGTGGCTGAATCTTGTTTTTGTTGGGTTATTCGGTATATAGCACGGTGACACCAAAAATATGCTTTCTCAAGATTCCTCTCGCCTAGATCGCCACTAAAATAAGCAAGGCACAACTGCATTTGCGCCTCTGCTTTATCGAGCACAGCTTGCTGAAGTTGATCAGCATGTTCCGGTTCGGTTGATGTCTGACCAAGGGCGGCATTTCCTAGAAAACAGCAGGCGGACAAAACCAAAAACATTCTTCCCATGGGGTTCTCATATCTCATGATTATACCGCACCATTCTATAGATTAATATCACAAATGCTAGTAACTAACTGATTATGTGGTATGATCTTGAAATAGAATGCCATGTCCATTGGTTAGTGAAGATATGCTATTAAGTCTATATCCCAAATGCTTAACAGATAAATATACCAAAGTTGCTTGTTTTTTGTTGGGATATAATAAAAGGAGGAGTATAAGGTTCGTCTTGTTTGCGAACATGATGAAGCTGCTAGCTGACAGGGGAACATGGGAATCTAGGTCAAAAAGGGTGTTAAAAATTACGAAAGATGACACGGTAATTTCTTGGGGTATTCAAAAGATTTTTATTAATTATCCTGGTTTGTGGTAACATGTGGTCCAATGTCGCACGACCATCACTTTCAGTAAAATTTTGAATTGTATAGATTCCAGTAAAACTCCTATGTTCCAAGTCATTTATGATGGCATTCAAATCCTCTTCATTCAGCAGGTCTGTATGTACAGTCGTTCGCACTTCAAAAACTCCTGGCATCATTTTACATAAATAATCAAGCGTTCTTGAAAAAGAATCATATTTTACAGTTTGTGTAACATGGCGGAATTTTTGTGGAGGTGCCTTGTAGTCAAGCGCGATAAAATCAAGATATCCTTGCTTATGTAACAGCATTATTTTTTCTGGATATAAACCGTTAGTATCCAATTTGATGGGGTATTCCATCGTTTTTATCTGGGCAACAAAATCTATCAGTTCTCCGTAGACTAAAGCCTCGCCACCAGATAAAACAACCCCCTCCAAAAGACCTTGGCGTTTTTTTAAAAAATCCAGGACGTATGCCGTATTAAAACGCCCATTTCCCCTAACGATTTGAGGGTTATGGCAGTAACGGCAACGCATGTTACAACCGCTGAACCAGACAATGCAGGCTGGGCGACCAGGATAATCAATCAGGGTAAATGGTGTAAGGTCATAAACTGGCAAAACATTGACACTAGAGCGGTGACGATCCATCACAAAACTCTCCAAGGGTTATTAGATTACGAATTGGAAAATTTTTATTCAAATTACGTAAAGAAGTCTGGGGATTGAATCTTCCTTTCGATAAAATGCTTGCGCTGGCGATGTTCACCCTGTTTTCCCTTATTGAAACTGTCAATTGGGCGAAAATATCCCATAACGCGGGTCCAGATTTTTGTTTTGGCTTTACAGTGTGGGCACTCAGGTTGTTCGCCATTTAGATAACCATGCACGTCGCAGACAGAAAAAACAGGCGTTACAGTAATATAAGGTAGTTGGTAAGTACTGATCACTTTTTTTACAAACCGTTTGCAGGCTTCTGCACTAGAAAGTTTTTCGTTCATGTATAAGTGCAGAACAGTTCCGCCTGTATATTTGCACTGAAGTCGATTTTGAAGTTCTAGCGCCTCAAAGGGGTCTTCGGTGAAGTCGACTGGAATTTGTGAAGAATTAGTATAATAAATATTCTCACCAACACCTGCCTGAATTATTCCGGCAAACCGTTTTTTATCTTCCTTAGCAAAGCGATATGTTGTGCCCTCTGCGGGGGTGGCCTCGAGATTGTAAAGATTACCTGTTGTTTCCTGGTATTGAATCAGACGTGTACGCATATGATCGAGTATTGCAAGGCACAGATCTATACCGTATGTATCAGTCAAATCATGTTGGTCGTTCGTGAAGTTGCTTACCATTTCATTCATGCCATTTACGCCAATGGTTGAAAAATGGTTGCGGAAAAATGGCAGATAACGAGCTGTGTATGGGTAAAGACCCTGATTATACATTTTTTGGATAAATAACCGTTTTTTCTCGAGGGTAGATTTAGAAATATCCATCAGACGATCAATTTCTGCGAATAAACCATCCCGATCACCCTTAAACCGGTACCCGAGTCGCGCCATATTAAGGGTAACAACACCGACAGAACCAGTCATTTCGGCTGAACCAAAAAGACCGTTTCCACGCTTTAGCAACTCACGTAAATCCAACTGCAGCCTGCAACACATTGAGCGAACAGCACCCGGAGAGTAAGCTTCTGGGTTGTGTTTACGTTCTTTGGTTATTGGGTCAATAATAAACTGGCTACCAATAAAATTCTGAAAGTAAGAAGAGCCAAATTTGGCTGTGTTTTCAAAGATAGCATTGGCTACCTTGTTTTCCCAATCAAAATCCTGAGTTATGTTAATAGTGGGGATGGGAAAAGTAAATGGCTGACCATTTGAATCTCCCTCTGTCATCACCTCGTAATAAGCCAGGACGATCAGCTCCATTTCTGAGGCAAAGTGTTCGAAAGTTAAGTCCTCCAATGAACGAACGGCAATATCACGTTGTTGTGCTTTTTGTAAAAGGGCTTCGTTTTTCACATTTTTAAACAAGTGTAAATTGCGATAAGTGGGAAATTGGCCTTTTAGATCCTCTGGCACTACAATGTCAAGCGTTATATTGGTAAAAGGCGACTGACCCCAACGTGCAGGAACATTAAGGTTATAAATAAACTGGCGAATAGCTTTTTTCACTTCTTTAAAAGAAAGATTATCGTAGAAAACGTAGGGGGCTAGATAGGTATCAAAGCTAGAAAAAGCCTGTGCCCCTGCCCACTCTGATTGCAAAATACCTAAAAAATTGCTCATCTGCCCAAGAGCTTCGCGAAAATGCCGCGGTGGGTGTGAAGAAACACGGCCAGCAACGCCGTTGAATCCATCGTTTAGCAGCGACCGTAAAGACCAACCAGCACAATACCCTGTTAAGCAATCCAAATCGTGAATATGAAGATCACCCCGTCTATGGGCCAATGCTTCTTCAGCACTGTAAACTTCATCCAGCCAAAAATTGGCAATTACTTTGCCTGCAATATTATTGATCATGCCTGCATTGGAATATCCAGCATTAGCGTTAGCTTTTACGCGCCAGTCCATACCAGAAATATATTCACTAACGGTTTCAGAACAATCAATTTTGGTGCCTCCGTATATTGTTACAATCTGGCCGTCATGGTACTCAGATCGTCTTGGAAGCGTTGTTGATTCGCAGACCATTGATAAAAAAGATTCAGAAAAGTTAACAGCAGATTCCGGCACAGCTTCCTCCTGTCAATAGTACAAAATCACAAAGACACTTCGAATTGAGTGAGTGAATAGAACCACCATCAATAGTGGCTGATAAAACAGAATTACACCATAAGTAGAAAAATGAATTTGACTTAAGTCAAGCGAGTAGCTGTTATCGATTGTGTTAGTCGGTTTACAATAAGTCTTCGAGCTGGCTTAACATGGTTGCCAAGCCTTAGTAAGGCTTTTCGCACGATTTTTGCGTAGAAATGTGTGTCGGTATAAAGGCGTACCAAGTGATTGGTAGCAGTATAAATGGGATACGAGGTGCGGTGGTGGTGGCGATGATAGACTTCTAATATTCTTGTACTCCCTATGTCTTGGTTAGAAGCGATAGCTTTACTAACTTCCTCAGCTAAAGCATTGATACTGAGTAGACCTAAATTAAAGCCTTGGGCAGTTACAGGGTGCATGCCTATAGCCGCATCTCCCACCAGTGCAAAACGTTTTGTATAAAATTGGCTGGCATAGGTGGCAACGAGAGGATAGGAATATAGCTCTGAAACCAGCTGAATATTGCCGAAACGATCTTCAACCTGCTGTGCCAAATAGGCTGAAAAATAATCAGGTGATAATGATAGAATTTTGTGGCGTTGATCGGTTTTAATTGTAATAACAACCGAAAGTTCATTTGGTCCTAGAGGTAAAAGAGCTAGAGTTTGGTTGTATTGAAACCATTCAGTAGCAATATGATCATGTGGTTTTGTAACTGCTACCCTGCAGACAATACACGTTCTACCAAAATCAAGCATATTACAAGATATACCAGATAATTGACGTAATTTTGAAAAACGAGAGTCAGCTGCAACAACAAGTCGGGCAGATAGTGTACTACCATCATTGATGTAAACTGTTGCCGAATCATTATTAAAATTGATGTTCGTGACTTCGCGCCCAAAAAGAAAATCGATGGAATTATTATCTTGCACGGCTGTAAAAGCTGCTTTGCGGATGTTGTGGTTGGAAATAATATAGCCAAGACGGTCGTTATGAGCATTCTGAGGTATAAACTTTAGAAAATAGGGTGAATTCCCGTCTAAAACCCGTGCGGATTGAATAAGGTGAATATTTTTATCAGGGATTAATTGCCATTGCCCAAGCTGAGACATGATTTGTTGTGAGGCGATGGTTAAAGCGATTTCACGACCGTCATATTGAGGGAATTCGATTTTTTCTTGGGGTAATTTATCAATCACTATTACTTTCAGATTAAGGTTGACTAAGGCCTTAGCCAGGCTGAGTCCCGCCGGACCGCTGCCGATAATTACAACATCGTTAATCATGCTTGAAAAACTTTCTATTTCAGGTTTAATCAATATTGGTTGAGGCCAATTAGTCAGCTCTATCTTTAACTTGCTTAAAACTTTCTTTAATAACATGCCGGCGAAAATTATATAGCCATGATTTCTTTTACTCAAGCACAACAAAAGATACAGGAAATTGCATCAAGTAAGGTGCTGGGCGCTGAAAAAGTTTCGCTGGAACATGCGGTTTTTCGTATTTTAGCCGAAGATATTTTTGTACCCTTTGATGTGCCAACTTTTGACAATGCGGCTATGGATGGTTTTGCAGTGTATTGCACTGATCTTGCTGCTGCAACAAGCGAATTTCCCATATCGCTGCCGAAGGCCGGTATTGTTGCTGCCAAGAATTATAACAAACTTCCTGTCCTTAATCGCGGAACATGTCTTCAAGTGATGACCGGTGCACCTGTACCCATTGGAACAGAAGCGGTTATTCCTGTTGAAGATGTGCTGAATGCAGAAAAGCATATTATATACAAATCTCTTCCGGCAATCGGGGCGCATATTCGCTTGAAGGGGCAAGATTTTAGCAAGGGTAACTGTTTCCTAACTAGAGGCACAAAAATAAGCAAGGCTCATATCATGGTATTGGCTACACTTGGGTGTGCTGAAGTTACGGTTTTTAAAAAACCGAACGTGCTTTTTATATCAACCGGGGCTGAAATCGTTGATGATATGGCCAGTCCGTTAAATCTTGGTCAGATTTATAATTCTAATCATCATTATGCCCGTGTTTTGCTTGAAGATTGGGGATGTATTTATCATCACCAACCATTAAGAGAGGACAAAATGGCTTCCTACGTTAATATGCTGCAAGATTCTGATAAGGCTGGTTACGATCTTGTTCTCTCGTCTGGTGCGGTATCGGCAGGTGCATATGATTTTGTTCAGGAAGGTCTTAAAAAAATAGGGGCTACGATTTTATATCATAAAATCAAGCTAAAACCCGGCAAACCCAATTTATTTGCTGTATTGCCATCGGGTGGATTGTATTTTGGGTTGCCAGGAAACCCTGTATCAACCGCGGTTGGATTACATTTTTTAGTTGGATTGGCATTCACGATTATAACAGGTCAGCAACGCCCCCCTAAATTTTACGCGCGCCTTACGCGGCATATAGAAAAAAAGCAACCGCTGCATCTTATTCTCAAAGGGCAATATCGCCAGCTTCAAGATGGGACAATGACGGTTGATATCCTAGATGGTCAAGAATCGTTTATGGTACATCCTTTTGTTAATATGAATTGCTGGGTCTTTATTGACGAACAAAAACGTTCTTTACATAAGGACGAGGTGGTTGAATTTTATCCCCTGAGCATTTAATGGGACATACAAACCTGGCAGCTACTTTTGTCATGGCGTTGGCAAAGCGCGGTGGTATCGGCATCACAAAAGTGACATAAAGCATAAGCATCCTTTAGACGGATCGTATTGTCGTCTGTATCAACGCCCAGTTCTTTCAACTGTTTTAAAACGCGCGAGAATGTTTCCGGTGTCATCCCCAGGTAATTGGCGATAATCTGTTTCTTGAAAGGCAGTTTTAATTCAAAATTTTCGTGCCCGGCCTCAAGGTGTTTGGTTAAAAAATAATATCCAACCCGTTGCAGGGGTGATTTAATATGCATGGCATCAATCTGGTGCATGGCGTTTTTGTAATGGCGCGTAACAATTCTTAAAAGGTTAACCGCGAATTCATTGTCCTCAAGAACGCGTGTTTTAACCACCTTTTCAGGAATAAGTAACAAACGACTTTTACCAATCGTTTGTACTGTAATAGGGGATGGCCCACCCATAAATAATACTGCTTCAAGGCAGGTATCGTTGGCCCCTAACAAGCGGATGGTTGCTTCTTCGCCATCGGCGTTCATGCGCAAGGTCTTGACCGACCCCTCAAGTATTAGAAATATACCAGGGGCTGCATCTCCTTGGTTTAATAAGATCTTATTAGCATCGTGCTCTTGAATGACCGAGCATGACAGAATTTTTTCAAGGTTCTCCGGGCTTATGTGATCAAAAAGCTGTGGCTTTTTATTTTCATCCATAAACGGGTGAAATCGAGGCATTTTTCTCTCTTAGCGCAAATTGTCTGATTTGAATCAAGTCACTTGATTCAAATCAAGTCGGTTATGGCAGTGTATCGTCATAATAAAAAAATATCAAAAAATATTTTCTTACTCAGGCCGTATCAAGAAAACAATTCCAAGGATTTAACCATGCTATCAAAAACAAATCAATCCCTTGCTCTTACTATGTCAACAATTGCTTTTACGGTTTGTTTTGCTGTTTGGACAATTTTTGCCATCATCGGCGTTCAGATTAAGCAAGATTTGCAGCTAAGTGATACACAATTCAGTCTTTTAATTGGGATACCGATTCTAACAGGATCGTTGGTGCGTTTGTTTCTTGGTATCTGGGCCGACCAATATGGCGGACGGCCTATTTTTATGGTTATTATGCTATCATCTGCGCTGTTTACCTGGTGTTTAACGTATGCCACTACCTATAATATGTTGCTTTTGACAGCTCTAGGGGTTGGATTATCTGGCGGAAGTTTCGTGGTTGGGATTTCCTATTTGTCAAAATGGTATGACAAACAGCACCAGGGTACGGCGCTTGGTATTTATGGTATGGGAAATATTGGGGCGGCTGTTACCAAATTTGTTGCCCCAATTATTATGGTTCATTATGGCTGGCATGCCGTTGCCAAAATATGGGCTATTTCCCTTGTTTTTATGGCGGTTTTGTTTTGGTTTTTTACCAAGGACGAGCCACAAATTCAGGCGCAGCGGGCTGCTAAGGCCTCTCCAAAATCCATGCTCGAATCTTTAAAGCCGCTTAAAAAATTACAAGTTTGGCGGTTTTCTTTTTATTATTTCTTTGTTTTTGGTGGCTTTGTGGCTTTAGCCTTGTGGTTGCCCCGCTATTATATTGGGGTTTACAAATTGGATATCGAAATTGCTGGAATGCTTGCGGCCTCTTTTTCAGTTGCAGGGTCTTTGTTCCGGGCTGTTGGGGGTTATTTGTCTGATAAGTATGGGGCGCGAGCGGTAATGTACTGGACCTTTATTGTATGTGCCTTGTGTTGTTTTTTGTTGGCTTATCCTGAAACGGAATATGTAATTCACGGAATTAAAGAAAATAAGTTCTTCAGCTTTGGTTGGGGTTTTATTCCATTTACCATTATCGTTTTCGTTCTTGGCTTTTTTATGTCCCTTGGTAAAGCTGCTATTTATAAACACATTCCGGTTTACTATCCCAATGACGTTGGATCAGTTGCAGGTGTTGTGGGGTTGATTGGTGGTCTTGGCGGGTTCTTTTTACCAATCGGCTTCGGTCTTATGAATGACACGATTGGTGTGTGGACCAGCTGTTTTATGTTGATGTTTATCCTTGTCGCTACGGCACTTGTCTGGATGCATGTTACGATTGTCCTTAAAGAACGCAACTTGAAAAAATCAAAATACCTACCCGAACTTGGCGAAGCACCAATAAAAACAAAATAAGGAGACAGAATATGAGCAAAGATATTTTAAAATGGGACCCCGAAAATGAACAATTCTGGGGAAAAGAAGGCAAAGCAGTAGCTTGGCGAACATTAGCATTATCTATCCCTTGCTTGCTGTGTGGCTTTGCCGTTTGGATTTATTGGAGTGTTATAACCGTACAAATGCTTAATCTTGGATTTCCATTTAGCCAGCTAGAGTTGTTTACGCTAAATTCAATTGCTGGGTTTACTGGGGCAACTTTACGTATTCCTTCTTCCTTTTTTATCCGAATCGCGGGTGGTCGTAATACCCTGTTTTTGACAACGGCACTGCTGATTATTCCGGCACTTGCAACCGGAATTGCATTGCAAGATGTTAATACCCCCCTTTGGGTATTCCAGATATTGGCATTACTTTGTGGATTTGGAGGAGGTAACTTTGCTTCTTCCATGTCTAACATCAGTTTTTTCTTTCCTAAGAAAATGCAAGGGTTGTCATTAGGGCTTAATGCCGGGCTTGGCAATTTTGGGGTTACAACAGCACAAATTGTTATTCCACTGGTTATGACGTTTGGAGTATTTGGTGGCGATCCTATGAAGCTCAAAAGCGCCTCTGGAACGCTGATTGGGAAGATACCGGCTGGGGCTGAAACCTGGATTTTCAATGCTGGATATGTTTGGGTTGTCATTCTTATACCGCTGGTTCTTCTGGCCTGGTTTGTTTTTCGCAATATACGTACGGAACATGTGTCACCTCAAATCGGGAACCCAATGTCTTCTTTTGCAAAAATTATTATAATGTTAGTGGTGGGGTTGGTAACTTCGGTGGTTGGCCTTTGGTTAATGCTTCCAGAAAAAGCACATGGGTCTGGTTTAAATATTAGTAAATGGCTTGTGATGCCACTGGTTATTATGGCGACAATTGCTGTTTTGGCATTATTGCCGGGGTTAAGTGCACGGGTGCGTAGCCAGTATAAAATTTTTGCTCACCCTCATACCTGGATAATGACGATCATCTATACGATGACTTTTGGTTCGTTTATCGGATATTCAGCCGCTTTACCCCTATCAATCAAGGTTATTTTTGGATTCAAGCATCTAGTTGGACCAGATGGTGTTGTAACGCATACGATGGCCAACCCTAATGCACCCAGTGCATTAACATATGCGTGGATTGGGCCATTTATAGGCGCTGTGATTAGACCATTTGGCGGGTGGCTATCGGATAAATTTGGTGGTGCACTGGTAACCCAGGTTTGTTCAGCTATCATGATAGGGGGAGCGGTAGGTGCTGCTTATTACATGCAAGCGGCCTATGCTTCGCCCACACCAGAAGTGTATTTTATGCCGTTCTTTCTGACCTTTATGGGGTTATTTCTTGCAGCAGGCATCGGCAATGGTTCAACTTTCCGCACAATCGCGGTTGTATTCGATCGCCAGCAAGCGGGACCAGTTCTGGGCTGGACATCAGCTATAGCGGCCTACGGTGCTTTTATCATTCCAATTGTTTTTGGTGATCAAATCGAAAAAGGATTTCCTGAATATGCCCTTTATGGTTTTGCCGTTTTCTATGGGATTTGTCTTTTACTAAATTGGGCAGCTTATCTACGTCCAGGCGCTAAATATAAAAACCCCTAGCAGAAAATAGTCTTGATCTTAATCAAGGCAATAAAAATGTAACGTGTCAGAGTAAGAATATGTAAGGAGTTATTGCACATGAGCTATTTTATTGATCGGATTAGCTATTTTACCCGCACGCGTGAGTCTTTTGCCAATGGACATGGCATAACCACCAATGAAAATAGGGCATGGGAAAAAGCTTACAGGGATCGATGGGCCCATGACAAGATTGTGCGGTCAACACATGGCGTTAATTGTACTGGTTCTTGTTCGTGGAAAATTTATGTTAAGAACGGTCTAGTTACCTGGGAAACCCAGCAAACAGATTATCCGCGTACCCGTCCGGATTTACCAAACCACGAACCGCGGGGTTGTTCTCGAGGAGCCAGTTACAGTTGGTATATATATGCGGCCAATCGCCTTAAATATCCGATGGTGCGCAAGCGATTGCTTGATTTATGGCGTGCCACAAAACAACGGGTTGGTGGTGACCCGGTTGTTGCTTGGAAGTCGATTCAATCCGATCCGGCGGCTCGCCAGTCTTATCAACAGGTGCGGGGGCGTGGTGGATTTGTTCGCGCTGCTTGGGAAGAGGTAAACGAAATAATTGCTGCGGCTAATATTTATACAATTAAGGAATACGGGCCGGATCGTGTTATTGGGTTTTCACCTATTCCTGCAATGTCAATGGTTTCTTATGCTGCCGGGTCGCGGTATCTTTCACTTTTGGGTGGTGTATGTATGAGTTTTTACGACTGGTATTGCGATTTACCTCCTTCCAGCCCTCAAACATGGGGTGAGCAGACAGATGTGCCGGAAAGTGCAGATTGGTACAATGCGGGCTTTATTATTATGTGGGGATCTAATGTACCGCAAACCCGTACACCTGATGCCCACTTTATGACCGAAGCACGCTATAAGGGTACCCAGGTTGTTACAATTACCCCCGATTATTCCGAGGCATCAAAATTTGGTGATATTTGGTTAAATCCACGTCAAGGTACTGATGCAGCCCTTGGAATGGCAATGGGGCATGTGATTTTACGGGAATTTCACCTTGATCAGGCTTCAAGTTATTTTGATGATTATTGCCGTACTTATACCGACATGCCCTTCCTGGTGAAGCTTGAGATGCAGAATAACACCTATGTTCCAGGGCGAATGGTGCGTGCTTCTGATTTTAAGAATAATCTTGATGAAACAAATAATCCCGAGTGGAAAACGGTTTGTTTTGACCAAGATACCGATACGATTACTGTGCCAACAGGATCGATAGGCTTTCGATGGGGCGAGCAAGGGAAATGGAATATAGTTCCTAATGATGCCAAGACTGGTAAACCCATACGTCCACGCAAGACACTGCTTGGAGTTCAGGATGCTATAGTAAAAGTGGCTTTCCCATATTTTGGTGGCCAAACGCACGAACATGATTACTTTAAATCCAATGCCCGCAAAGATGTTCTTGAGCGTAATATTCCTGTTCGATATCTCGAATTGAATGGCAAAAAAGTTCCGGTTGCCTGTGTTTTTGATTTGCTATGTGCCCAATATGGATTGCACCGAGATGGATTAGATGGTGATCATGTTGCGCGCAACTATGATGAAAATGTTCCGTATACACCAAAATGGCAAGAGGGCATTACAGGTGTTTCTGCAGAAAAGGTTATACAGGTTGCCAAGGCCTTTGCCAAAAACGCTGATATGACCAAGGGAAAATCAATGATCATCATTGGTGCTGCCATGAATCATTGGTATCATATGGACATGAATTATCGCGCCTGCATTAACATGCTGGTTTTTTGTGGGTGTGTTGGACAATCGGGTGGTGGTTGGTCTCATTATGTTGGGCAAGAAAAGTTGCGGCCACAAACCGGTTGGGTGCCACTTGCTTTTGCTTCGGATTGGAATCGCCCACCGCGGCAACAAAACTCGACATCTTTTTTCTATGCACATACAGACCAGTGGCGCTACGAAACCTTGGAACTCAGTGAAATACTATCTCCTACTGCGGACCGTAGCAAATGGACTGGATCGCTTATGGATTGTAATGTTCGGTCTGTCCGTATGGGATGGCTACCATTTTTTCCCCAGCTTGAAGAAAATTCGATAGAACTTGTCAAAATGGCAGAAAAAAATGGGCAAGACCCAGTTGATTATGTTGTAAATAGACTAAGCCAGGGCAATTTGCGCATGTCGGTTGAAGACCCTGACAATCCTAAGAACTGGCCTAGGAATTTATTTGTTTGGCGTTCGAATTTACTGGGGTCTAGTGGTAAGGGGCATGAATATTTTCTAAAGTACTTTTTAGGTACACAGCATGGTGTTCAGGGAAAGGATTTGGGGGTTGAAGGTAAACGTCGTTCGACGGAGGTTGTATGGCACGACCAAGCTCCTGAAGGTAAGCTAGATCTGCTTGTAACCCTTGATTTTAGAATGTCTACAACCTGTGTCTATTCGGATATTGTTTTGCCAACGGCGAGTTGGTATGAAAAGAATGATTTGAACACATCCGATATGCATCCCTTTATCCATCCTTTGTCCAAGGCTATTGATCCTGTTTGGCAAAGTAGATCGGATTGGGAAATTTATAAAGGCATCGCCCAAACTTTTTCGGCGTTGTGTGTTGGTCATTTAGGGGTTGAAAAGGAAATCGTCCTAAGCCCTATTCAGCATGATACGGCTGGCGAGTTGGCGCAACCCGATGTCAAAGACTGGCGTAAGGGTGAGAACAAATTAATCCCTGGAAAAACCGGACCATCGATGAAAGTTATCGAGCGGGACTATCCAGCGACCTTTAATCGCTTTACCAGCTTGGGGCCGCTTCTTGAGAAATTGGGTAATGGTGGCAAGGGAATTAACTGGGATACCAATCATGAGGTTGAATTTTTAAAGAAATTAAATGGCGAGAAACAGGGACGCGTTAAGATAGACAGTGATATTGATGCTTGCGAAGTTATTCTGTCCCTTGCACCTGAAACCAATGGTGAAGTTGCAGTCAAAGGTTGGGAAGCTTTAAGCAAAATTACTGGACGGGATCATACCCATCTGGCTTTACCGAAAGAAGAAGAAAAAATTCGCTTTCGTGACATTCAGGCACAACCACGCAAGATTATTAGTTCGCCTACCTGGAGTGGCCTTGAGTCGGAACATGTTTGTTATAACGCAGGTTATACAAATGTCCACGAATATATTCCATGGCGTACTTTGACGGGGCGTCAGCAATTATATCAAGATCACCCATGGATGGTTGATTTTGGTGAAGCCTTGGTTTCATATCGACCACCAATTAATACGCGCACTGTACAACATATGCTTAATAAGCATGGGGCTGAGTCACCAACGATTGTCCTAAATTTTATTACTCCGCATCAAAAATGGGGCATACACTCAACCTATACTGACAATTTGCACATGCTTACCCTTTCACGTGGCGGGCCAATTGTTTGGATCAGCGAGGTGGATGCCAAAAAAATTGGTGTTCAAGATAACGAATGGCTTGAAGTGTTTAATATTAACGGGGCGATTGTTGCACGTGCGGTTGTTTCGCAGCGGGTAAATGAAGGCATGATGATGATGTACCACGCGCAAGAAAAATTGGTACATACCCCCGGTAGTAAAATTACCAATGCGCGGGGGGGTATTCACAACTCGGTTACGCGTGCTACGGTAAAGCCCACACACATGATTGGTGGTTATGCGCAGTTATCCTATGGGTTTAATTATTATGGCACTGTTGGTTCGAACCGGGACGAGTTTGTTGTTGTCCGAAAACTGGGACAGGTTGATTGGATGGACGAACCAGCGCAAGTAGGGGGTAATAAATCATGAAAGTTCGTGCACAGATTGGGATGGTTTTGAATTTGGATAAATGCATAGGCTGTCACACCTGCAGCGTCACGTGCAAGAACGTTTGGACGTCGCGCGAAGGTGTAGAGTATGCCTGGTTTAACAATGTTGAAACGAAACCGGGTATAGGATATCCGAAAGAATGGGAAAATCAAAAAAAATGGAAGGGTGGTTGGAATCGTAAATCAAATGGTCAAATAGAACCCCGCCAGGGAGGTCGTTGGCGTATTTTAGCGAATATTTTTGGCAATCCCAACCTACCAGAAATTGATGATTACTACGAACCATTTACATTTGATTATGATCATCTTCAAAAAGCGCCAGAAATGAAAACAATGCCAACAGCGCGCCCACGTTCGCTTATTACGGGCGATCGGATGGAAAAAGTAAACTGGGGCCCTAACTGGGAAGAAATTCTGGGAACTGAGTTTGAAAGCCGCAAAAGAGATTATAATTTCAGGGATATTGAAAAAGAAATATATGGGGAATACGAAAATACATTTATGATGTATCTTCCCCGTTTATGCGAACACTGTTTGAATCCAACTTGCGTGGCATCGTGCCCATCTGGGTCTATATATAAGCGCGAGGAAGATGGTATAGTTCTGGTTGACCAGGATAAATGCCGTGGTTGGCGCATGTGTATTTCTGGCTGTCCGTATAAAAAAATCTATTACAACTGGAAAACTGGCAAAGCTGAAAAATGTACTTTCTGCTATCCACGCATAGAAAGTGGTGAACCAACGGTTTGCTCTGAGACTTGTGTTGGGCGTATTCGGTATTTAGGGGTTATTTTATACGATGCTGATCGCATCCAAAATGCCGCTAGTGTTGCTAAAGAAGAAGATTTATACCAGGCTATGTGCGATATATTTCTTAATCCGCATGACCCAGCGGTTATTGCGCAAGCGCGTAAAGATGGTATCCCTGATAACTGGATTGAAGGGGCACAGAGTTCGCCAGTCTATAAGATGGCTATTGAGTGGAAAGTTGCTTTCCCGCTTCATCCAGAATATCGGACACTACCAATGGTTTGGTATATACCTCCGTTGTCACCTGTTCAGTCGGCCATTACGCAAGGCAAGTTGCCGATAAATGATGACGGGGTTGTGCCAAAAATCGATAATATGCGAATCCCAGTTAAATACTTGGCGAACATGTTAACCGGTGGCAATGAAGCGCCGATTCGCCTTGGGCTCGAGCGAATGATTGCCATGCGATATTATATGCGTAGTAAACTTATTGAAGGCAAGCCTGTCGAAAGATACTTAACAGAAGTTGGTCTTACTACTGCATTAGTTGAAGATATGTATAAAATTATGGCGATTGCAAATTACGAGGATCGCTACGTTATCCCAACTGGACACCGCGAAGAAACAATAGATGCTTTTGCTGAAAGCGGTGCTTGCGGTTTTTCTTTCGGCAATGGGTGTGCTGCGCACAGCAATAGCCAGACCGATATCTTTGAAGCCCCAAGACATTCACGCGGCCAGTCTGGTAGTATAAAAAGCAACCGCGTCAACACGATATTCGAGAGGGATTATTACGAAGGTAATGCAGCCACAAAAAGTAGCTGTAAAAGTGGGTGTGGTAGCTGCGGCGGTAATACTGGCGGGTGTGGCTAAGGGTGGATAAAAACATGAATATTTTGCAAAAAGACATTGATAGTAAGGTGCTTATCCTAATTGCAGAATAGATATTGATCTTTGATTTACTACAAAAGAAGCGTTACTATGAGAACATTAAAAATACTTGGTTTTTTCTTAAGTTACCCTGACCACAGACATCAGGAGATGGCTGTTGAATCCTATGAATTACTGGCTCTGGAGAAATGGTTGGATGCAAGAACTATCAAAGATATTGGTGCATTCTTTGCTATGTTTAACAGCCGCAATCTGCTTGATACACAGGAAGATTATGTTGCGCTTTTTGACCGTACACCGTCGCTATCGTTGCATCTTTTCGAACATGTTCATGGAGATTCGCGCGATCGTGGTCAGGCCCTTGCCGATTTGTTACAGGTTTATAAAGATGCTGGGCTTTCCATCAATATAGAGGAAACACCAGATTACTTGCCACTGTTTTTAGAATATACATCGACATTAACCCCCCAGGAAGCATCAGAAACCTTAGGAAGTGTTGTTGATATTTTAAGTTCTTTGGCATTAAGGCTTAAAAATCGTGATTCCCTTTACGCCAAAATTCTAGAAGGGCTGGTTACTGTTGCCTCACAAAAACCCAGTAGAAAGGTCATCGATTCGTATTTAGAAAAATCTTCAGGCGCTATGTTGACAACACAAGAAATTGACAAAACTTGGGAAGAGCAGTTTGCTTTTGAGCAATCAGGGCGAACTATCAACCAAGCTGGGTCATGTCCTATCTCTGAAGAAATGCTTGAACGAATAAAAAATATTCAGTCAAAGGAACAAGTTTGATCATGCCACATTTTCTTGATTTTTTCCTGTTTCAAATACTTCCCTACATCGCAATTGTTACGTTTATTATGGGTACGATTTTACGCTTTGATCGTGATCCCTATTCATGGCGGACAAAATCAAGCCAGCTTCTACGCCGTAAACAATTGGTTGTTGGTAGCATTCTGTTTCATCTAGGTATTTTAGTCGTTCTAGCAGGCCATCTGGTTGGGCTTTTAACACCTATCGAAGTTTTTGATGCCTTGGGGATTTCCCACCGTGCAAAGCAAATATTGGCGATTATACTTGGTGGAATCGCAGGTGTGTTTTGCTTGGTTGGGTTGTGTCTTTTACTACACCGGCGTCTTTTTGATGCGCGAATTCGTAAAAACAGTTCGTGGGCTGATATTATGGTTCTTTTATTGCTGCTGATTCAGCTTGTTTTAGGATTGATAACTATTCCTTTTTCTATGGCGCATTTGGATGGACATGAAATGGTAAAATTTATGAACTGGGCACAGCATATTGTTACATTTGGTGGCAACGCACATCTATTTATAGCAGATGTTGCCCTTGTTTTTAAACTGCATATCGTATTTGGTCTTTTGATCTTGGTGGTTTTTCCGTTCACACGGTTGGTTCATGCTTTAAGTGCGCCAATAGGTTATGTTATACGGCCGTACCAAATTGTTCGTAAGCGGGCGAAATAGGTAGTTGTTAATATGAAAGGTCGTGCGTTAGGCATTATTGTTAATGGTGTCCAGATATCGTCGGCAGAAATTAATGCCGAGGTTCAACATCAACAGGCAGGCGATCCTGGGGCTGCTGCGTATACAGCAGCCCGCGCGCTGGTCATCCGCGAATTATTAATTCAGCGTGCCGTTGAACTTGGATTAAGCCAGCGTGCAGAAGCCATTCAGAATTCCGATGCCATTATTGACGATTTGTTGGCACAGGAAATCAAAACACCACTCGCTGATCAAGAAACTTGTTTGCGTTATTATAATCATAACCGTCCCAAGTTTGTAACCTCACCTATTTTTGATGTTTCGCATATCCTATATATTGCGGCACTTAACAGACCTGATCAACGTCAATGGGCTAAGAATAGGGCTGAGGAATCATTATTACGCCTTCGATCTGCCCCAACATTGTTTGAACAGATTGCTCGAAGCGATTCAGCATGTTCATCGGCCGCGCAAGGGGGACGTTTAGGTCAAATTATACGAGGGCAGACAACACCAGCCTTTGAAGAAGCATTGTTGCAGATGGAAGCAGGGGATCTTACAACCCAACCTGTAGCCACTGAGGTAGGGTATCATATTATCAAGGTACATGATAAAGCAAACGGCAAGCAATTGCCCTTTGAGACAGTTAAAGCATGGATTGCAGAAAGTTTGCATGCTCGCAGCTGGAACAGGGCATTCCAGCAATATATCACACTTCTTGCCGGGCGCAGTCAGATGAGCGGTTTTACTTTTGAAGAAACTATGCAGTTTTTAATGTAGTAGTTTTCTTAAATAGAGTTGTTTTTAAAATACCCTTTAATAAGAGAACCTGATGTTAACTATCAACCAGCTTTCTAAGCTCATAAGCAAATATGATAAACCTGTTCCTCGTTATACGAGCTTTCCGACAGCTGTAAATTTTCATCCGGGATTTGGATCAGGGGATTATATCCGGTCTTTAGGGGAGCTTGGTCCTATCAAACCAGTATCGATATATGTGCATATCCCATTTTGCCATCAGCTTTGTTATTATTGCGGGTGTCATACAAAAATTACGCATAAAAACCAGATAATATCAAATTACATAAATCTTCTGGTAGAGGAAATCAAAATTGTTGCTGGCAGAATCCCATATAGGCTTGATATAAGTCGTATTCACTTTGGGGGGGGATCGCCAAATTATGCATCGATTAGAGATATCAGCAAGATTTTAGATTATCTTAAAGAACATTTTAATATCCACACCGAAACTGAAATTGATATGGAGTGCGATCCACGGCTTCTTTGTGAGCAAAATATCAAAGAACTTTGCATGCTTGGGGTGGGGAGGGTTAGTTTGGGTGTTCAGGATTTTGATATAAAAGTACAAAAAGCCATTAACCGTATTCAATCGTTTGAGCTGATCGCACAGCATACGCAAGTACTTCGCCGTGAAGGAATTAAGAGCATTAACTTCGATTTGATTACAGGGTTGCCAGAACAGACGTCAGAAACAATACAGGATACAATTGACAAAGTCATAGAGTTGAGACCCGACCGGATCGCTGTTTTCTCTTACGCACATGTTCCATGGATTAAAAAACATCAGAAAATTCTTGGAAGATATACACTGCCACCACCATCTGTTCGATTTAGTTTGTCCATGCAAATTAGGGAATGTCTTAAAAAGAACGGATATAAACAGATTGGAATAGATCATTATGGATTACCAAATGATAAATTGTCTGTTGCGTCAGAAGGATTTGGGATAAAGCGTAATTTTCAAGGGTATAGTGATGATCAAGCGGATACAATTATTGGATTTGGCCTTTCAGCAATTAGTCAATTTTCTTTTGTGTATGCCCAGAATACAGTAGAATTTGATGTTTATTCGCGATCAATTAATCAGGGACAACTACCTACAAGCAGGGGTATTAAAGTTTCTCGAGAGGATAGTTTAATACGCGATATTATAATGGCTCTGATGTGTCTGTTTGAAGCTGATATATCAAGGTACCCCTATAGAATGCGAATTATGAATCTTTTGGAAGATTTGCAGAAGGAAGGGTTGGTAGAGTTAAAGGGCAATATTCTGGCGCTCACTGAGCTGGGTATGCCCTTTGTACGCACAGTGGCTGCCGTGTTTGATCCATATTATGAACAGTCGGAAGGAAATCGTCATGCCAGGGCTGTTTAATTCTCCTTTCTGGAGTCGGGGATTTAGACCTTTCTTTTTTCTGGGGGCAATCCAAAGTATTGTAAGTATTCTTTTGTGGGGTGGGGTTTACGCAGGATATATTTTGCCATCCGGTTATTGGATGGATCCTGTTTTGTGGCATGTGCATGAAATGATTTATGGATTTGTGGTAGCAATTGTAGCTGGGTTTTTATTGACGGCGGTAGCCAATTGGACTGGAGGTGCGCCAGTCCGAGAAATTCATCTGATTGTTCTTGTTTTGATTTGGAGTTTGGGGCGGATATTTGTCAGCTTCGATGTGGGGTTGCCCAAAGCAATTCAAATATTGGGTGTCACATTATTCGTTCCGTGTCTCACAATTTCTTTAATGATACCCCTTATGCGAAGTTGGAGTAAAAGGAATTTCATTTTTTTAATTCTACTTTGTATCTTATTTGGATGTGATATATGGTTTCTGATTTCAACAGATATGCGCGCCATGCACATGGCCTTATTTATGATTCTGGCCATGGTGTCGTTGATTGGAGGGCGCGTAATCCCGGCCTTTACAGTGGCTGCGCTTCGTCGTCGCGGTATTGTTGTTTATCAAACAAATCAAAATAGGCTGGACGTTATGGCTTGGCTATCCCTTCTTGTTGTTGCGGTGGCTGTGACTCTTTCGGAAAAAGGGGTGTTACTGGGAGTTACGGCAGGGGGTTCGTGTTTGATTCACGCATTACGGATGCGGTACTATCGTACCCTAAGAGTTTGGAGTGATCCATTGTCGTGGATTTTGCATATAGGGTATAGTTGGCTTGTATTAGGCTTGGGATCTTTATCTTTGGCAGGATTTCGTTATATTAACACAACAATCGCAATTCATGTGCTTACTGTTGGATGTATCGGATCGATGATTTTGGGTATGATGTGCCGCGTTACGCTTGGGCACACGGGACGCAATTTGAAGATCTCAGGCGCGACCATTTTTTCTTTTATCTTGATGCAAATAGCTGTTTTCATACGGATTTTGGGACCCATATTAATACCTCAACACACGGTGGTTTGGATTGGTTTAACCGCTTGTTTGTGGGGTGTATGCTTTTCGCTTTTTCTTGTATGTTTTGGGCCGATCCTATTTGCAAAGTCCTTCGATCAATGAGAACTCTAGTAGAAAACTTCTGATAACGATAAATCACAAAAATCAACCAACGCCTTCATATCACTAATAAAGATAACCCGGTTTTTAATGGACACACCGAATGGCTTTAACTTAGCCAAAGCGCGGGAGAAAGTTTCTGGTTTTATATTCAAACGCGTGGAAATGATTGATTTGTCGTAGGGTAGATCAACCATCCATTCTTCCTTTGCGAGTTGGTATTTTTGGCAGAAACGAATTAAAAAAGCACCAATCCGTTGCGAAGCACTACGGGTGGTAACTTGTTCGAGTTGTTGTACTAAGTAGTGCTGGCGCGCTGCTATGGACCCAAGCATACGCAGAGCAAAACGACTGTCCTGTTCGATTTTATGCACAAAAAAGTTACGAGGTACTTCTATAACAACTGAGTCTTCAAGTGCTTGTGCATTAACAGGGTAACTTTTATGAGTACCAAAAACGGCGGCTTCAGCGAAGGATTCACCAGGGCCAAAAATATGCACAATTACTTCCTCTCCATCTTTGGAAGAACGATATAACTTAATCCAACCATGTATGATAATAAAAAAAACATTTGCCAGATCTCCCATCGCAAAAAGATCGCAACCTTTCGTACAAAATTTTTGATGGCACTGTGTAGCCAATTTTTCAACGGTAGCGTCATCTATACCCTGAAAAAGCGGAACTTTTTTGACGATTTTGGCGAGATCCATATACATCCCCTATTATGACACATCAAACGGGATAAAATAGATCACTAATTAATGGATAAAGCAATAAGGATGAAATTATATGGTAAAGAAAACGTGCTTAAAATATTTTTTATAAGAGTTTTTTGCTACTTTTATTTTTTAAGCACCCTAATTAACCAAAAAACATCTTTACAACCGCGCCAGCTGATTTCAGTGTTGCTTTGTTCTTTTCCTTGACTTGATTTTAATCAAGGTATTAGGATAACTTTCTGTTATAGTTTGACAGGAAAATTTGAATTTGACTGTGTCGATACAAGCACAGTTCTCCGAGCTAGTTGTTCCTAAGTTCTTTTGGTAAGTCCTGCTTTAAGAATATGGGCAATTAGCCGGGGTCGATGGTGGAAACATCACGGCCTCCCTTAGGGATTGGAATAGTCCTATCCCTAACCTTGGAAAGGAGATTAGGATAATGCATGAACCGTTGTTGACGGATGGTTTTGGGCGTCACTTCCCCTACCTGCGTTTATCAATTACCGATGTTTGTAATTTTCGCTGTTCTTATTGCTTGCCCAATGGCTACCACCAAACCGGTCGGGAAGATTTTTTAACTATTCATGAAATACAGCGTTTGGTAAGGGCTTTTACCGGGCTTGGCGTTTGGAAATTTCGCCTTACCGGTGGTGAGCCAACAATTAGGCCAGATTTTCTTGATATAGTGTCTGCGGTGGCTGAGGTGCCAGGGGTTAGAAAACTTGCTTTTACAACCAACGGATATAAACTGCGCGATCGGGCAAATTCCTATTATAACGCCGGGTTGCGGGCGGTTAACGTCAGCATCGATTCACTCGATCCACACCAATTTGCCCGCATAACTGGTCATGAACGGTTGCCGGAAATTCTTGAAGGGATAGATTTATGCTTGAAGATTGGGTTTCACCCAGTCAAGATTAATACGGTTTTATTGAAGAACCTTAATGATGCTGAACTTGACACATTTATTCAATTTGTAGCTGATAAGCCAATTTCATTGCGGTTTATCGAGCTGATGCGTACGGGTGAGAATAAAACCTATTTTGACCAACACCATCTGCCCGGACATTACATTGTTGAACGTCTGTTGGCAGGCGGTTGGTGCTTGCAAGAGCGGTCGGGTGGTGCCGGACCAGCCCAAGAGTTTGGACACCCGCAAAGCCTTGGGACAATTGGATTAATTGCGCCATACAGCAAAGATTTTTGCCAGACTTGCAACCGATTGCGTATATCTGCAAAAGGGGCGCTCCATTTATGTCTTTTTGGCGAGGGTGGCTATTCGTTGCGCCATCTTTTGCAAGCTGATGATCAATTAGAAAAGCTACAACAACAAATACTTGATTTGTTGCAGTATAAAAAATCCAGCCATTTTCTACATCAGGGTATTACCGGTATTACACCTCATTTAGCGTCAATTGGCGGTTAGGGAGATTGGTTGATGAACAAGCCTATGGAACATATTCAGTTCTCTAAAGAACAAACAAATTTTCGGATGATTGATGTTGGGCGTAAAAGACCTACGCATCGGCGGGCTGTTGCTTGTGGTTCAATCAAAATGAACAGCAAAGCTTTTCAAGCGGTATGGGATAAAAAACTGCCCAAAGGGGATGTATTGGCACTGGCCGAGATAGCAGGGATTATGGCCGCTAAAAACACCCCGTCTATTATCCCAATGTGTCATACATTACCACTTGATCAGGTTACACTTCATTGCATGTTGGATCAAAAAACACATAAAATTACTGTTTATGCCCAAGCTGTTGCTTTTGCCAAAACAGGTGTGGAGATGGAGGCTTTAGCCGCTGTTAATGCTGCCTTGCTAACAATATGGGACTTAACCAAGGGAACAGACCCACACCTATTAATAGAAGATGTGCGCCTACTGGTTAAAACGGGCGGCAAAAGCGGCGTTTGGATTCATCAGGAAGGAATTCCTGATTGGCTTGCGGCTGAATTGCCTGAAACACAGTTTTTAAGACACAAAGTTGCTGCTATTTTGGTGATGAGCGACCGCGCATCCAAAGGCATATATACGGATGATTCTGGCCCATTGTTGCGCACATTGCTGCACCAAGCTGGAGCGCAGGTTGTTGGCCCTAAAGTTATTCCGGATCAAGAAGCCGATATTATTCAGGCTGTTGCTGATCTTTGTTCAAAAAACCGTCCTGATATCTTAATTGCATCCGGCGGGACAGGGCCAGGCCCAAGAGATATTACACCAGATGTGCTGCGCAAAATATGTGACCGTATGTTGGATGGTCTTGGGGAAGTATTGCGTGCGGAAAGCATGTATCATACGGGTACTGCCTGGCTATCACGTATGACGGCTGGCATGTATGGTTCAACGCTTATTGTTGCCTTTCCAGGCTCCCCTAAAGCAGTACAGGAATGTTGGGATATTGTAAGCCCTTTTTTGGGTGATGCCATTGCCAAAATTAGAAAACAAGGTTTTGAAAAGCCATGATCATCACCATACAAACTTATGGAGCGTTTCGTAAATTTGGTACGATGATCGAACTGGATATTCCGTCAGGGGTAACGATTGGGATGATCAAACAAAAACTTTTACTTAGGCTTGGGTCAGCTGAACAGGAACTGGTTCGGGTTTCGGTTTTGGCCTCGTCAACTGAGATATTGGCAGACGATGTGTTGTATCAAGATGGGCAGAAGTTGGCTATTTTACCACCTGTTTGTGGGGGGTGATTGTGGCATATCATGTTTTGATTAGAGAACAAAATATCTTGGTTGAGCAAGCATTACCGATGATTAAAAGTGATCACCATGGGGCTATTGATATATTTGTTGGTGTTGTGCGCAATCATCATCAAGGGCAAATTGTCACGGGTATTACCTATGATGTTCATATCTTGCTAGCCAAGGGTGTTCTTGCGACCATATGTCAGGAAGCAGAAAAAAAATGGCAGGGAACAAATTATTATGTAGCTCACTATCATGGGTATTTGCCGGTAGGGGGTATAAGTGTATTAATCGCGGTAAGTGCCCCCCACAGGGCAGATAGTTTTGATGCCTGTCGCTATGTTATTGAAGAAATAAAGAAAAGGGCACCTGTTTGGAAGCGCGAACATTATCCTGATGGGTCAAGCACTTGGCTACCTGGGCATAGTTTACATCAGGGGTTAGGTAATGGATAAAGCTAAAAATTATGCTGGTGTGGTTTTGGCAGGCGGGCGTTCTAGTCGTATGGGCAGCAATAAGGCTTTTTTAAAGTATCAAGGGCGGTTTTTGATTGATCATATGATGGATATTCTTTTAAAAACGGGCTGCACACCTGTTTTTATTTTGGGGTCTGTGCCAGGATATAACTGTGTAGCCGATGATAAAATCTTTGCCGGCCCGGCACATGCAATGAGTTCATTCATGCATAAGAAACTTGCTTATTCAGGGTTTTTGGTTGTTCCAATTGATATGCCGTTGTTAACACCTTCAATTCTTTACCGTTTAACCACATACCCCAAAGGTGCTTATTACAAGGATTGTCCATTACCGGCCTATATTCCCCAAGAACCAATTTCGGCTCATTTAATATCGATGCATGATCTGCTTGATGAATTAGGTGCAAGTGCCGTTGCATGTGATGAGGGTAATGAACTTTTGATGAAAAACATCAATACCCCCAACGAATGGAAGGAATTTACCACATCACATGAATGTTAAAATTGCCGAACATGCTGTAACCTTTAAAATTACAGAACACGAATTACACAGCCTTCAACTTGGGCATAACCTAAAGCAAAAGGTTAAGATAGGCCAAAATTTTATGGAAATTACCATTAACCAGGATTCTGGCGGTCAAGCCGATGATCGCTTCAGGCAGTTACCTTTAAAGTTGGTTTTTGATCATCCTGGTGCCCGTTTAACCCTTTATGCACCACCCGCTACAATTAGCGACCTGGCCAACCTTGGTCGAAACCGTGCAGGGATAATAGTCCAGCAAGATGATTTGGAATTAACTTTGCAGGTTGATGTGCGTTCGCGGCCATCAATCCATCAACAATTTTAAGGGGCTTCCTAGATATGTTAGGTCTTGGCGCATCATTCTTTCTGACAGCCTTGCTTTACGCCTGTGTTGGATTTGGCGGAGGGTCAACCTATAACGCATTGCTGGTTCTTGGTGGCACTGATTACCGCATTATTCCCACCCTATCCCTAATTTGTAATATTATTGTTGTTTCAGGGGGGGCATGGCATTTTTATAGGGCAAAATACCTGAACATAAAACTTCTGGTACCCTGGCTTGTAACATCGATCCCCGCATCTTTTATTGGGGGGTTAATTCCCATGCCCGAGAGAATTTTTACGGGTCTTTTAGGGATTATATTGTTTTTGGCGGGATTGTATTTGATTGTATCGGTCTTTCTCAAAAGATTTAGACAGCAGATTCGTTCTTTTAAACCATATTCTTTTTTTAATGCGGCATCTTTGGGCGGTATTTTAGGGCTACTTGCCGGTATCACGGGTATAGGGGGTGGGATATTTCTGGCACCCATTCTTCATTTCAGTCGGTGGGGTTCAGAAAAACAGATTGCCGGAGGGTGCGCGTTTTTTATTTTGGTTAATTCCGTTGCGGGACTAATTGGACAATTCCTGAAATTGGACGTACAAGAAATAAGGCTAGTTTTATTACCATATTGGATTTTATTACCAGCTGTACTTGTTGGGGGACAAATTGGCTCCTGGCTGGGATCAACTAAAATACACCCTAACATCATTCGTGTTGGCACGGGGGTTTTAATTCTTTATGTAGCCTTCAGGCTTATGCGTAAATTTATGCAGTATTAGAAATTTCAGCTAAAAGAACTCCTAAAAGTAACGAGAATTTTTATTAAGATATAATCTTATATGAGGCTAGATACAAACATAATTCTTTTAAAAGCACAAATTTAACAGTTTTTACGAGTCGATTGCAGGTGTGGCAATGATCAGTTACCGGAGTTCGTAAAATAATTTAACAGCATCTTAGGGTTGTTCCGAGACCCGGATATCTTTTATTGGTTGTTGGCACATTCGACTTTTAGTTGGTTAGAAAACCAATATAGGCCAGACATTTTATTTTTACGGATATTAGGTTTTGAAAAGTTATAACAGAAATATACAACACGCTTGGATTTAATCTTAAGATTTAATGATTATGGCGGTGGTGGATGTCTGGGTAGTGGGGGTGGCTGTGTAATAAGGGTGTATGCTGGTGCAAGTGGGAATGTGATGCCCCATGTGCATGTTCAGGTTGATGTGGATGTTGGTGATGTTGATCATGGACGTGTTGGTGTTGGTGCAGCAGTGATTCATGCCGATGTTCATGGGCATGATGTTCGGTTAGATGAAGCAGGAGGCCTAAAAACATTAAAACGCCTGCCAATATTAATGGACTTGATAAAGTGTCACCCAGGAAAAATATAGAAAAAATTACCCCAATAAAAGGTGCTAATGCAAAAGCCGCACTGGTGCGCCCGGTGCCAATGTGTCGTAGCCCTAAAATAAAACATAAAATACTAAGACCATAGCCAACAAACCCAATAATTGTCCCTATAAGCACAGGTGCCCAGCTGTTGAATAACTGGGCACCCAGTAAAAAGGCCAACCCGACATTCGTACTTCCAGCAACCAAACTTTTTATTGCAACAATTTTAAGCGGGTTTGCTGTAGAAATTTTACGGGTGATATTATTATCAACAGCCCAGGCAAGGCAAGCGGTGATAACCATAGCGGCCCCTAATATGCTTTCTATTTTGCTTTGCTCAGACCATGCAAGAATTACGCCACCAGCCACAATCAGCACCATACCCAAAATCAGACGACCATTTGTATATTCTTTTAATAAAAGCCAGGCAATTAAGGCAGTTAATACAGTCTCGAAGTTTAATAATAACGAAACGCTTGCAGCTGTCATAACAGCTAAGCCAAACATCAACAAAACAGGGGCGATAACACCGCCAAATAATGTTGCAAGAGCCAGCCAAATATAATCTATCTGGGTAAAAGGTGTAACTTGCGGTATCTTTTTTGGAATAAAATGGCCTATCGTTAAAACAAGACCCAACCCTAACCCCGATCCCAGATATAAAATGCCTGCGAGCAACCATGAATCGATAGTGCCAAGTAAATATTTTGTGGCAGGAGTACTTGCGCCAAATAACACGGCCGATGCAATAGCAAAACCATAACCAAAATTGGGTTTCCGTAGTGTATTATGCATAAAAATTGTTTTGTTGTGATATTATTGATAATGGTATCTTCAAAAATCCCTAAAACAGTTATGTGTCAATAACCGGCGTAAGCGGTATATTATGCTGGCATTATAAGGTTTTTCAACAAACCACAGCATATAATTCGGTAACTAAAGTTTTAATAATCAAGCATAATTATTACCAAAATATAGCCCGCTTCTGAATTGACCGAAATAGGTGTACAAAATTAATAAACTGGCGGTGGGGTGACGTCCACATTATTTAATTAAGGTATTGATATAAATTGATAATAAAATACAGCCATTTATTATGTACCCGTATTTATACCCTTAAATCATAATAATTAAAAAATGGAAATTACTTTTTGGTATAATCTCATACAAACTGAAAAAATAGGAATAAGTTAATTTTCAGCTAATAAACTATACAAAATACGTAGTGCTATTTAATGTTTTTATTCAGTAATAATCTGTATGTTTTTAATAGCTTTAGAGCAAATAGCATCAGATACTTGAGTGTTATTGCCTTTTGCTATAACATGACCAGAACGATCATTTGAACTCAAAACCTCTTTTACGACAGAACCTTTTTTAACTGATAGAATAATTTCTTCGACTCCCTCAATATTTTTAGTTTCTTCCAGGCCAGAAATTAACTTAACCTTACCAGGAGTGGGGGTGAAAAAAGCAATAGTGGCCCCTCCGTCTGGTTTCTCATAAATTTTAGGTGGGCTAATATTTGCCAATTTTGCAGCCATCCAAGCAATAGGATGGCACCCATAAACCATTTCACATAACCTGCCAATTCTATCGCCCCCTACACGATTATGAGTTTCTACTACTCTGGGTCCCTGTTTTGTTAGAATTACTTCAGTATGAGCCGGACCAAAATTAAGTTTAAGGCTGGTTAGTACTGCACAAGCTGATTCAGCAATTTGCTTTTTCAAATCTTCTGCGAGTTGTGAAGGTATTCTATGCCCAATTTCAACAAAATTATTATTTTTATGTTTATCAGTTACTGTAATCACATAATGCCGACCGTTTTCTGTAACGGTCTCCACACTAAACTCTGGCCCCTCTAAAAAAACTTCTGCCAACCACCCTGTTTCTTCGAGTTTGACTAATTTTGCCCACAATTCTTTTGCTGCTTCTATATTAGAATTGACCTTATAAATATTGCGACTTCCCCTCCCATCTACAGGTTTTATTATAATAGGGCCAGGATATTTAGTCATAAAACCAACTAAATCACTTTCTTTTTGTACATGTTGCCAGGGCACAGAAGGTATGCCTATCTCATCTAAAATCTTACGCATAAGATCTTTGTTAAGCATAGCGAGAGTGGTTTCAGGGCTAGCCCCAAGGCAACCAAAAGCCTTATTTAAATGTGAAACAATAAGTAACCAAGGATCTGAAACAGCAATAAAACCTGCCGGCTTTCGAGGACTTACGCTAGCAATCATCTTAAATAAATCATCAAACTTGATGGAGACTATATCAATTGCCAATGCTTTATCCGCTAAACGAATAGCTGCCGGATCAATCTCGGTGGGTAGATCAATTAGCAGTACTTCGACCCCTACACTTTTTACAATCCGAACAATCGTTTCCTTAGCACCAACAAGAACAATTAAAGGTTTATCTGACATAAGAATGTTTCCAGCTTAAAGTAAGGGGAATAGAAATTATTAATATTAATAATCCGAAAAAAGCATATG
>JAEUKQ010000110.1 GCA_016794225.1 Alphaproteobacteria bacterium
TGGTTGCCGGATGCGATGGAAGGTCCTACTCCTGTTTCTGCGTTAATACACGCTGCCACGATGGTTGTTGCCGGTGTGTTTCTGGTGGCACGCATGTTTCCGGTGTTTAGCTTTCATGCTCCTGAAGCGCTGGATGCTGTAGCCTTCATTGGTGCTTTCACGCTTTTGTTCGCGGCCATTATCGCCTGCACCCAAACCGATATCAAACGGATACTTGCCTTCTCCACCATGTCACAAATTGGGTACATGATGCTGGCGCTTGGTGTATCTGGTTACGGAAGTGAAGGACTTGGTTTTACCGCCTCCATGTTTCATTTATTTACCCATGCATTCTTTAAAGCCCTATTATTTCTCGGAGCCGGCAGCATCATTCATGCACTTCACAAAAATGATATCCGTGAAATGGGCAATCTGCGAAAGCACCAACCCATTACCCACATCGTATTTTTAATTGCCTGTTTGGCCATTGCAGGTATTCCTCCATTTGCCGGATTTTTCAGCAAGGATGAAATCCTTTCGGCAGCCTTCGCTTCAAATCCCATTTATTTTGGCATTGCTGCATTGGCCGCAGGACTCACGGCATTTTACATGTTCCGTTTATACTTTCTGGTGTTCTGGGGCAATGAACGAACCTATGAACACTCGCCACACGAATCACCGGTACTTATGCTCATACCAATGATCGTGCTAGCGATTGGATCCATATTTACCGGATTCATTCCCTTTGGAAACTTTGTCTCATCTGACAGTCAACCACTACAGGCACATCTTAATGTAACGGTGGCCATCATTTCTGT
>JAEUKQ010000111.1 GCA_016794225.1 Alphaproteobacteria bacterium
GCAAATTCTCATTCATTATTTCTATAAATAATACAACATTTTTATACAAGTAATACCTTGTTTTTTTGAATAATATTGCGATTTACTTCTAAATCAAATGAATAAATGCTATATTTAAATTTATTCTTATCAGCTAATATTCATTTTGGACCTCTGATTATTGCTTCAATATTTCTTGCTAATTGAGGTTACCATCTGTCTCCATTCGCTAAGAGCTTTTTCTTGTCATAAAATAATTATTAATGAGTTATAGTAGCATTTTCATAGTTTGGCCCTTCTACAATTGCGTCAACTGGACATGCTGCTTGGCAAAATCCGCAATAAATACATTTTGTCATATCAATATCATATCTAGTAGTTCTCCTTGAACCATCTGCTCTTGGTTAACTTTCAATTGTAATTGCTTCTGCAGGACAAGCAGCAGCGCATAATTTACAAGCAATACATCTTAATTAAAATTTTTATACCTTTATTATCCTGTAGCATATCTTCTCAAAGCATGTTCTCCTCTAAATCTTGGAGAAAGAGGGCCTTTTTAATATGGGTAATGAATTGTCCACTCTGGTTCAAACGAATATAAAAAAGCGCAATAAAATAGGGGATAAAAATATTCAGGACTTATCCACTTAAAAATAAAAAATATCTTACATTAACATAAACATTATCTAGAACATCAGTAAAAGTAACGTGCTTTGAGTTATCTTTTTCAGAGTACAATCTTAAGACTTATTATCCTTCAACACTGTATTCATATTGAGGATTGTAATATGATTTATTATAAAATTTTTAAGGTGGAT
>JAEUKQ010000112.1:0-295 GCA_016794225.1 Alphaproteobacteria bacterium
GGGCGATCCTGGGGCCGTCGTCCGCCATGGCGGCGACATCGACAACCGTATCAAGACCCTTCTCGATGCGCTAACAGTGCCGACCAGCGATCATCCCCGTGGGGATGCCCGGGACAGGATGTTCTGCCTGCTAGAAGACGATAAGCTAATCACGCGCTTATCCGTCGAGACTGATCGGCTGTTGGAGCCGGATGCGCATCAAAACCACGTCGTTTTGGTGATCCATGCGAACGTTACCGCCTCGTCAGGCCGGATGTGCAACATCGCCATAACGTGACTCGGCACACGGCCACCA
>JAEUKQ010000112.1:305-794 GCA_016794225.1 Alphaproteobacteria bacterium
GCTATTCCGTAAATTTCCCGTATGAACCGGACAGCCGGACCAGTTTCGGCAGTATTCTGTTAAGAGATAGTGGCGTCCCCAACGGGAGTCGAACCCGTGTCTTCACCGTGAAAGGGTGGTGTCCTAGGCCTCTAGACGATGGGGACGCATGGAGGCGGTGGTCGCGGGGCCTTTTAGCTTCTGGGCGGGGAGAAATCAACTGGCGCAATCCACCCTGGCCGAGATTCGCCGCCGGCGCGGCGACCGCCCCCTTTGCCTACCGGCGCCGCATCTGCATAATGCCGCGCCGGCCAATCCCGCGGGATCGCGGCCGCGCGGCTGAGGTCGCGGAAAATTCCACTGTTTATCAATTGATTAGAGGTTATCATGTCCTTGAAGCGCTTGGGCGACCCGACCGTCATTTCCGACGCCGTCATCCACAACAACATCGTCTATCTGGCCGGCCAGGTGGCGGAAGACCCGGTCTCGGCCTCGGTCTATGAGCAGACC
>JAEUKQ010000113.1:0-545 GCA_016794225.1 Alphaproteobacteria bacterium
CCATTGTCGTGGCTCGACGTCCTTTCGGGGCGCGCTGCGGTGACTCGCTGGGCGCCATGGTTGCGTTGCTGCAACGCAACCGTGACGTGAATCGCGCTGAAGCGGTTAGCGCAACCGACGGCGACTCCATGACGTCCAGCATTGCCGGGTTGACAGCGCCACTCCTAATTGCGCTGCCGCTGCGTTCGAACGAACGATCTATGTTCGGCCTGCAACGATACAGTCTGTTGTTTCGAGACGAAACGACCGCAGAGTCGTGGCGCGAATTGGCTACCGAATTGCGGATGCAGCGCGACAATCACCCGGAGCAAAAGAATTTCGCAATCTGGCGAACTGCGCTTGCAAAGCAACTAGGTTTGTGACTATAATTTAAGTCTTGCTTGGGGGTATAGCTCAGCTGGGAGAGCGCTACAATGGCATTGTAGAGGTCAGCGGTTCGATCCCGCTTACCTCCACCAATTTTTTAATTCAAACATTTTAACCAAACGCCATACAATCAACAAATCTGAAACTTAGACCACAACTTCTTGTTATATGATAAAAAC
>JAEUKQ010000113.1:555-785 GCA_016794225.1 Alphaproteobacteria bacterium
CGTCTAGAGGCCGAGGACACTGCCCTTTCACGGCGGTAACAGGGGTTCGAATCCCCTTGGGGACGCCACGACAGCTAAGCCGCAGAAATGCGGCTTTTTTGTTGTCCGAGTGCGCGGGCTTCCGGCGTGAATGCATCGTGATTGGAGTGCGTGAGTGATAATTCCCCTGCAATGGGAACCAACGCGCCTTTAATTCCCTCTCAGCGCCTCATCATGTTGAGCGCGCTGCT
>JAEUKQ010000114.1 GCA_016794225.1 Alphaproteobacteria bacterium
CACTGGGCCGGATGGCGGGCGGATCAAGGCCATCGCCTTCCGCGCGGCCGGGGAGGATCTGGGCAAGGCGCTGCTCGGCGCGCGGGGGCGCGCTGCACCTCGCCGGCCGCTTCAAGCGCGACACCTGGCAGGGCCGCGACGAGGTGCAGCTGCAGATCGAGGACGCCGCCTTTGCCGGCGCCTGAGCGCTGCGGGAAATTTCAAGCTATTTCAGCCGGTTATGGACGGCTCGCCGCACGTCCGCCGGCGCCGGCCCCGGCGGTTGATCCCGGACTTCGAAACGGCTAAACAACCCGCGGCCGCGTAGGCCGCCTCTTCACGTCCCCATCGTCTAGAGGCCCAGGACATCACCCTTTCACGGTGAAGACACGGGTTCGAATCCCGTTGGGGACGCCACGCTTCCCAGACCGACGGTTTCTCAGGCCTGCGCCGGCGCGGCGTCTTCCTGCGCCAACAGGGTACGCCAGTTGCGGGCCGAGGCGATGTGGGCTTCGAGCGCGGCCAGCCAACCGTTGTCCTGCCACTGCGCGCGCAGGGGCTCCGGCAGGGCGCGCAGCCGCTCCGGGTCGATCACGCGCAGATCGCGGACGATGCTGCGCACCGCCAGGCGCGGCGGCGCCACGTTGCGCATCGGCATCAGCAGGTCGAGCGCCGGCAACGCGTCGCACAGCGCCTCGGTCTTCTCGAACTCCGCTGCGAGCTTCGCCGCGAAGGCGAGCCGCTCGCGGCAGAGCGCGGTCATCTCGCCGTCGGCGATCAGC
>JAEUKQ010000115.1 GCA_016794225.1 Alphaproteobacteria bacterium
GTCAGAATATGATACTTGCATTACGAGAGTTGCAAACGCAAGTATCATTTGATTTTCAAGTCATTGATATTGATAGCGATCCAAGGCTGGTCGCTTTGTATGGGGAGAAAGTCCCCGTGCTGATGTCGCCGGCTACCGACCAGGAAATCTGTCACCACTTTCTGAATTTAGCAGCATTAGATGATTATCTTGCTAAATTTCGTTAGAATGCTGCCTCTTTTATCTATTGATACAATATTTTAATTTCCGGATTGATTTTTTCGTTTGCTCTGGAAGTTAATTTAAATAATTTCATATTCCGATGCAGCATATTCGCAATTTTTCCATCATTGCCCATATTGATCATGGCAAATCTACTTTGGCGGACCGTATTATTCATTTATGCGGTGGTCTTTCAGATCGCGAGATGGAAGAGCAAGTGCTGGATTCCATGGACTTGGAGCGTGAAAGAGGCATTACCATCAAGGCCCAGACCGTAGCATTGCAATATAAAGCAAGAAATGGTCAAGTTTATTTGCTAAATCTGATCGATACACCCGGACATGTCGATTTCTCTTATGAAGTTTCACGTTCGCTGGCGGCTTGCGAAGGTGCATTGCTGGTAGTTGACGCGTCGCAAGGCGTGGAAGCGCAGACAGTCGCCAATTGCTATACCGCAATTGAGCAAGGTGTCGAAGTTATTCCAGTATTAAATAAGATCGATTTGCCGGCGGCGGATCCCGATCGCGTCATCCAAAACATTGAAGATGTCAT
>JAEUKQ010000116.1 GCA_016794225.1 Alphaproteobacteria bacterium
ACTATGTATGGAGATATGACGAATTCCTAGGCAAGCATCCAGATAAGAGAAGAGGGTGCATGATGGACATATGTGAAAAAATAAAAGTTTCGCGAAGGGTTCGTTTCGTATTCTGTAATAGTATATATTTCCAGAGAGAAAGAGAAAGACGAGATTTGTTTCGCATGTTTATTCTTGATAAGCAAAACGAATAAAATCGAATAAAAACTACACTTGTTCACATTCCATTATAGGCTGGACCTTCTCCACCTTGTGGTGTAACCCAATTGATATTCTGTCTCGGATCTTTAATATCACATGTTTTACAATGAATACAATTTTGCGCATTGATTTGCAATTGACGTTCGCCAGCTTCGTTTTCAACGTATTCATAAACACCTATATAGACGTAGAAAATCATGACTATGATTGATAAATTTGTCTAAGAAAACGAACCTGCTGGACAATAACGTTGTTCTGGTCCATCATAAATTGGTAGATTAACAGCTGTTGGAATACTATCATCTCGAAGTGTTAAATGAGCAGGTTCATCACTATCATGATTGGTATTTGTTAATGAAACACTTGATAAAAGATCGAATGTCAGAACATTATCTGGTTTAGGATATTCAATTCGTTGACATTCTTTTGCTTCCTTTAATTGAGCATGATCAGGTTCTATTGAAGTAATATATGAACGTCTGATCGAACTAGTTTTCGAAAGTCAACTTACTTCCATGTGGAAGAGTGAATGGTTCTCTTCCTC
>JAEUKQ010000117.1 GCA_016794225.1 Alphaproteobacteria bacterium
AGGCCACTAAAAAGAGAGTTTATTAGTTTCAGTGGAGAATAATACTAGACCTACTAGTGTGATGTGCACTATAAATGATCGAGTGTATCATGTCTCCAGGGGTTCTACTATACTGAAGGCGTGTGAACAATCGGGATTAATGATTCCTCGTTTTTGCTATCATGATAGACTAACTATTGCGGGTAACTGTCGTATGTGTTTAGTTCAGCTTGATAAAGCTGTAAAACCTGTTGCGTCTTGTGCTTTAGAGATTGCACCTGGTATGAAAATTTTTACGAACACTTCACTAGTAAAAAAAGCACGTGAGGGTGTTATGGAGTTCTTGCTGGCTAATCATCCTTTGGATTGCCCAATTTGTGATCAAGGTGGTGAGTGTGATTTGCAAGATCAAGCTCTTGTTTTTGGTAATGATAGGGGTCGTTTTTATGAAACAAAACGAGCTGTTGTTGATAAAAATTGGGGACATCTTGTGAAAACGGTGATGACTCGTTGCATTCATTGTACACGATGCCAGAGATTTTCGACTGAATTAAGTGGTCAATCTGAGGTTCTTATGGTTGGTCGTGGTAGTAAAAGTGAAATTTCGAATTTTGTTTCAAAATTGGTGAAATCTGAGGTTTCAGGTAATGTTATTGACTTGTGTCCTGTAGGTGCGCTAACATCAAAACCATATGCTTTTACTGCTAGACCATGGGAGCTTACAAAAGTAAATTCTATTGATCTTTCAGACTCCTTACATAG
>JAEUKQ010000118.1 GCA_016794225.1 Alphaproteobacteria bacterium
CATGGTGCATGGAGTAGGAGAAAAATCGAAGGATATTTTAAGTGCCGTTGTTAAATCGTATGATAGCGGGGTAACGGATGAGTTTATAAAGCCGATAATCGCGGTTGATGAAAATGACAACCCACTAACAACTATTCAGGATGGCGATGTGGTACTGTGTTTCAACTTCCGTACCGATCGGGGTCGTGAAATTACAATCGCGTTAACCCAGCAGGATTTTCATGAGCAAAACATGAGCAAACTGAATCTGCATTACGTAACACTCACCAACTACGATGACACGTTTAAGGGTGTGAATGTGATTTTTGATAAAGATAATCTTGAAAATACATTGGGGGAAATCGTATCAAAAGCAAAGAGGAAACAAATCCGAATAGCGGAGACGGAAAAATATCCCCATGTTACTTTCTTTTTCTCGGGAGGAAGGGAAGAAGTTTTTCCTGGGGAATCGCGGTTAATGTGTCCTTCCCCCAAGGTGGCCACCTATGATTTGAAGCCAGAGATGAGTGCCCAGGATATTCGCGATAAAATAATTCCGGAATTGGAAAGTAAGAGCGCAGACTTTATATGCCTGAATTTTGCCAACCCGGATATGGTGGGGCATACAGGGGTATTTGAAGCTGCGGTTAAAGCTTGCGAAACAGTCGATCAATGTAATGAGGCCGTAACGGAAGTTGCCCGCAAGAATGGATACGCGATAATCATAATAGCCGACCATGGCAATGCCGATATGATGGTTA
>JAEUKQ010000119.1 GCA_016794225.1 Alphaproteobacteria bacterium
AAGAAGAGCTTATGGCTTTAAAAATTTTGAAAACTACAGGACCCGTGTTAGAGTCCTATTCAAGTAAACCGTGCCCCCTTTTATGGGAATAACCCAATTTTTTAAAGAATTTTAGGATGAGAGTTAAGCATGTTCGAGTTTTTTAATTTTGCTCCCCATATGCTCCCCTAATATTTTTAGAGTTTTGTGAGGGCTCCAAAGCCTTCTCTAACTTATTGATTTCGTTGGTGCGCCCGAAGAGAGTCGAACTCCTAACCTTCTGATCCGTAGTCAGATGCTCTATCCAATTGAGCTACGGGCGCGCATGGCCTGAACGGCCGGGCGGGGCCGGCCGACCGGCCGCCTCGCGGGGGCGGAACCTATAGAAGCCTTCCGCGACTTGCAAGTGGGGGCGGCGGGCGCCGCTGTCCAGTCTCCGGGACGGGATTCCCCCGCGGCCCGGCCAGGGAGCGCCCGGGAGGCACCCGGAAAGACCTGCCGGGACCTGCGGTTTCCCGGCAACGCCGGGGGCCACACTTGTGCTTTCCGGGCCGCTAACCCCCTCTCCGAAGGGGCTATCCCGGTTGATTCTTGGCCTAAAAGCTGTCAAGAAACTTGGCAGGGAATTAAGGACCGGCTGCGGGATGGGCGGTCAATCATTGGGGTCCAGGCTAAAATGAAAAAACTCAGCCTTTTCGCGGCGTTGGCCGCAGCCCTGGCGCTCGGCGCCTGCGAATTCGCGCA
>JAEUKQ010000011.1 GCA_016794225.1 Alphaproteobacteria bacterium
ATGTGATACTTGTGTTAATCCATATTGGGTTAAAATAATTAGCGCTAGTGCTGTTAGCACATTTGACCGTTTCATATACATTCTCCTGGAAAGGGTTAAAAGTTTAACTTTCCAAGTAATCACATGAATACATGCTTTATACTATGAACTAGCTTACTATAATTTATTATTTTGCTAATTAGCATGATTTATATTATGTCGTAAAAGCCTTGGTTTAAGTATGGCTAATTACTATCCAGACTTGCTAACAACTTGTTCCAATTAATCCTCAGATTTGGATTCAATATTTGTTGATTTTTATGCTGCCGATACTTCATGGTAAGATTTGCAAATTTTTCTCTTTATTTTCGGGCATACGGGTGGCAAGATGCGTGCATGGACGGGTGGCAGAGCGGCTGAATGCACCGCACTCGAAATGCGGCATACTCGTTAGGGTATCGGGAGTTCAAATCTCCCCCCGTCCGCCACGTTCTTTAAAAGCAAAAACTTTAAGTAATGCACTCTCTCTTTTCAAACGCAGTTTCCAAAAAATATCAAATACTGTTTGAATCTTTGCAAAGCAAATCTTGATTTATGAAAGATCGAATATTTAAAGCTGTTAAAAGTAAGAACCCTACCTTACGTCTTAGGATGATCGTCAAAGCATTAAACGTTAAAGGAATCCCCAAAGAAGAAGTCATCCAATTTTTACCAGTATATGAATAGCTTATCTGAACAAGATAACGAGAAAGAAATAGCTATATTAGGAGACATTCTGGATATGATGACTGATTGGTATGTGGGTCAGAACCTAGACATCAAATAATTGACATCTTATTTTAAAATTTTCTAGATCAAAGACGTTTTTTTAGAAAAGTTGTATAAAAAACTTAGAATTTCATACTATACCTCCTCCCTGGTAGTTAAATTAAGCTTAGAACCTAGTTATGGCCAGACTAATCTCCTGGATATAATTAACAACAATTAGGTTATTATGACCGCTTTTATGGCCAGCTATAATACCATAAGGTATGTATTAACTGTGTCACATTAACTTAACTTTATTAATTACATTCTTGTTCCAAGCTGAATATATCTGCTAAATTTTGGCCATTTATTTGACAATTTTCCAAAAAAAAGTATTATGTGTAAAAAATTTTATCTTCTTAAAAAGGAACTGATTATGAAGAAATTTTTTTATGCATTTTTTGTGTTGTTTACAACTAGCTCGCTTGCGTTTGCGCAGACACCTGAAAGCCGCATTACTAGCAATGGCGAAATTCTAAGAGCATGGCACAATGATTTTATGAGTCCAGAAAAATTAAAATCAATGAGCGATAATGATTTAAACTTTGTTTTAGAACGCAGTAGTTTGTTATTAGCTGACATTGAAAAATATGGCCGTCAGGTTAAGTCTGACTATGTCTTTAAGTTTTTTGGGATTGATGCCATGAATATAACCCAAGTTAAGGCATGGGCTGAAAATTTTCAGAAACTTGCGAAAAATGAATTAGCAAGCCGTCAAAGTGGTAATGATCCACACAAAGATTTCTTAGCTTTGTTAAAAGGTGATAAGTTAAAAATATACCAAACAGAAGTGATAGATGATTCTGTCGTTTTTTATGATGGAAATGGCAAAATGCTTGAAACACCTGAAGATTTCGCCAAAGCTAAATACTGGATTTTTCCTTGGACAACCTACTCTGGTGCAATTAAAATTTGGAAATTACAAGGGTATGTTTTCAATTCGGATATGACCCTTAAGCAAGAGTTTTATGTTGATGGCGTTGGAGATCGTGTTCCAAGAACTGCTTGGCCTAAAGAATAAGTAAGTTATATTTCACTATAGAGACAACTAGGGGGTTAACGCCCCCTAGTTTTTTTGCTATAATGGGCATTGCTAGTCTTTCAGTGTTTTATGTATCTAGGTAGACAAGGCTTGTCATCATACCAGCCATCATATGATATAAATGGTGACAATGGAAAGCCCACTTGCCTGGGTTAAGCGCATCAAAAACGATTTCAGCTTTCCCATGAACCGGCAACCAAATCGTATCCCGAACAGCGCCGCTGATCTTTTGATTATCAAGGGACACTACTTGAAAACGGTGGCCATGCACATGAATCGGGTGTGACATGCTGGTATGATTTTCTAAACGTAATCGTACCCGCTGACCTAATTTAACATAAATAGGCAGTCCTGCCTTGCCCTGTTCATACATTCCCCATTGATATCCTGTCCCTTCACCTAATACAACCTCTATGTCGCGGTCAATAGACCGATTGGGTAATGGTGTCATTGCTTGCAACTGACGCTCTAAATTATTGTTCAGTTGTCGGGTACGCTGATTGGCCAGCATAGAGATTTTATTAATCTTTTGGCCTGATGTTGCTAAAATAAGGCCCGCTTGCTGATGCTCGCCCTCTCTTTTAGCCAATACAGGAAAAACACCCCCATGTTTTGGTATTGAAACAAGTACATCTAGCCGCTGGGCAATTGCAATATCTGGAGCAATAACAGACACATTTTTTACGGGCACACCATCAACGGCAATCAATTTTGCCTGTAGCCCTGAAAAATCCATCACAAAGTTGGTTGTAGCAGCGGCATTAATAATGCGCAAAAGGATCGTTTCACCCGATTCAACATAAATAATATCTGGATCATCAAGGGTTTTTTGGTTTGTTAGAAACGCATCAGGCTCAAAATCATGGAGATGGCTTGTTGACACGCCCATCGACATACCAGCATGGTGGGCATGTTCATCATGTTTACCCCCGCGTAATTTTTCAAAAATCTCTACCGGATCAGCAAAAACGAAATCTTGCAAAAACAATATAATCTCGCGGTAAGCAGGTGTATTATTAGCTGGGTGTATGATTAGGGGGGCAGCCAAAAGTTTTTGTTCCTGCAGACCAAAATGCGAATGCATCCAATGTGTGCCAGGTTCATCTATCATGAAATCATAAATAAACGAACTACCCGGTGCTAAAGCTGCTTGCGACAATTCGGGTACCCCATCTTGATCTGACGGAGGAAGTAACCCATGCCAATGAATTAAAGTATGTTCCGTCAAAGCATTTTCTAACTGCACATAAAAACGTCCTGGCGCTTCAAAAGTTAAATCCTTATTACCTGGGCTTGTTAAAGCCATAATTTTTGCCGGCTTTTTATTAATTTCAATTATTTTATTTTCGGCTTTTAACAAAATTGGTTTCAAGTTGGGCGCCGATAATAATATTTTTGGCATTAGCCCGACCGCAGCTATTGCTACGCCGCCACTTAGAAATTGACGCCGTGTTGTTCGCTTCATATTCCCAATCCTGGGGCATTAAAATGTTGCTTCATAACCCGCATTTTTCAATTCATTCAACAGTTTTGGAGGCAACAGTTTCTCTAAAGAACGAATGGTTACCGTTTTTTTTGAAACATCAATAGTAATTGAGGCGTCCGGTTGATGTTTTTGAATAATCTGCCGTATGTGCCCTGCACAGGATTGGCAATGAATAGTTGGAATTTTAAGAATGAACATCGACTTTTCCCTATATTATATTTGGTTTTGCACTTAACACACACTTAGTCTAGGCTATGCCCATAGGGTAAGGTCAAGCAATATTGTCCACCATAACATCACAAACTTACCATGTAAAAATTAATAAGAAACTGCCCAACAGTTTTGTCTTGACATTACCCTATGGGGAAAGCTTATCAATATTGAAGATTATGTTTTGATGAGAATGGGGATAAAGAATGAACAACCAGGTGCATAAACTTATTATTCCGATCGAAGGTATGACGTGTAATTCTTGTGTCAATCGGATTGAACAAGCATTAAAACAAGTACCATTTGTTGATGCAGTCGCAGTGCACCTAAGTAATGGTAGTGCCCTGGTAAAAGGTTCTGAGCAACTAACCTCTAAACCACTCGTTGATGCTGTTGCAAGCGCGGGGTATCAAGTACCACAAACGCAAACAAATATGCAATTTTCAAACACCGCAACGGACGCCCAATTAGAGAAATTACTGCATAAGCTATCTGAAATGAAAAATATTGTTCATGTAGAAATGCAAAAACCCGAACGACAAATTAGACTAACACATCTGAAAAATTCTTTGGCTATGACATCGATCGAACAACTTGTTCGAGAAATAGGACTTACCTTTACTGTCATTCCAGATTCTCCTAGCCATTCGCTTCAACAACGTCATCATCACAATAATATAAATTCTGGACAGCATAAACACCTTGGGGAATTGGTAAATCACCAAGATCCACAATCACGGTTGGTTTTATTACTGGGTCAATGGCGTCTTATTTTGTCACTTGTATGTGCGGTAATCTTAAGCATCCCCATGCTCGGCATGATCATCGGCACCCATGTAGAAATTAATGGGTTTGTTCAGTTATCATTGGCAAGTTTTGTTCAGGTGTTTGGTGGCTACACTTTCTACCGCGACAGCTGGCGCGCCCTTCGGCATGGACATAGCACGATGGACACACTAGTTACACTGGGCACAAGTGCTGCTTATTTATTAAGCATGGTTCTTTTCCTAAAGTCCCCATCCGCAAATATACATTTATATTTTGAAACATCGGCCGTTGTAATTGCCTTGGTTCTACTTGGCAAAAGACTTGAACAAAAAGCCTTGCGCAAAACAAACCAGGCTGTCAAGAGCTTGATGAATTTATGGCCACAGCAAGCCTATCTTGTTCAGGACGGACAGTTAATTGCTACTTCCCCAGATAAACTTCAACCCGGTGACCTGGTTCGTGTACGTCCATTTGAACGAATCCCAGCAGACGGCTTATTAAAAAGCTTAGAAGCAAGTATTGATGAATCATCAATTACCGGCGAAAGCACTCCTGTTATCAGAAAGTCGGGACAGCAAGTTGTTGGTGGATCAACCAATATGGGTGATATGATTGAAATACAAGTTACACACAGTAAAAACCATGGTTTTCTGGCACGCATGATTGCGTATGTAGAGCAAGCGCAAATGGAAAAACCACCAATTCAACGTTTGGTTGATAAAATTAGTGCTATATTCGTGCCACTTGTTTTAGGGATTGCAACCCTAACTTTTGCAATCTGGTATTTAACTGGGCATCAATTTGCAGAGGCATCTTTGCATGCGATTGCGGTATTGGTTATTGCGTGTCCTTGTGCCCTTGGTCTTGCAACACCAACAGCATTAACAGCGGGTTTGGGAATTGCGGCAAGAAATGGCATCTTAATTAAAAATGCTGCCAGCTTGGAACAAGCAAAAAAAATTAAAGGGATCATTTTTGATAAAACTGGTACGTTAACACTTGGTAAACCAACATTAACCCACATCATTACCAATCAACCTGAACAGGACATGATGCGCAAAATATATGCTGTGCAACGCCATAGCACGCATCCTCTGGCTCAGGCCGTTATTGATTGGGGACAGCAACATTTAACAGATACTGACAAAATTGAAACACCAAATGTTCAAGTCAAAATTGGTCTTGGCTTGGTTGGAGATTTTGGATCATCCCGCTTTATCCTTGGGACAGACCAATTAATGAAGGAATATGGTGTAAAGCTTGATTCGCTGGGTCAAAAAGCCTTAAAACTTGAACAAGACGGCCATACGGTGTCCTGGTTTGCACAGATAGCACCAATATCAAAGCTTTATGGCCTCATAGCTTTTATTGACCAATTACGTCCAAATGCCTTGGAAACCGTGCAAAGGTTAAAATCCAAAGGTTTTAAGATAAGTCTGCTTAGTGGTGATAATATATCGATTGTTCAGGCAACAGCCCAGAAATTAGGGATTGAACATGCAAGGGGGCGCGTTTTACCACAGAATAAAGCCGAAATTTTGACCCAACTACGTCAGCAATGGGGTGCAATAGCCATGATTGGTGATGGGGTAAATGATGCCCCAGCCCTTGCCAAAGCAGATTTAAGTATTGCAATGTCTGGCGCCAGTGATGTTGCCATTAACACTGCCGATATTACCTTACTGAACAATAACCCGACCTTGGTTGTATCTGTCCTGCACCTAGCTGCTTTAACTGAGAAAAAAATATGGCAGAATTTATTTTGGGCTTTTATCTATAATATTATCGGTATTATATTGGCCGCAATTGGTTTACTAAGCCCAACTTTTGCAGGAATGGCTATGGCTTTTAGTAGTGTCAGCGTTATTACCAATGCGTTATTCCTGTATCGCTGGAAACCCGGCAAATTATAAAAAAATCAGCCAAACTTGGGAAATATACACCCTTGAGGGAAAATATGTTTAAGATTCATGAAGCGGCCAAATTAAGTGGTTTATCTAGCAAAATGATTCGCAATTATGAGCGCCTTGGTCTTCTTAGGAATATTGCGCGTTCATCTAAGGATTACCGGCTATACCACGAGCACGACATACATAATTTGAAGTTTATCCATCGCGCCCGCCAGTTAAATTTCCCGCTACAAACTATCAAAAAGTTATTAGCCTTATGGCAAAACTCAAGCCGCTTAAATAGTGAAGTACACAACATAGCCAGCCAACATATAGCTGACATTCGCCAACAAATTCAACACCTTGAGTCAATTGCAGCCGTTCTTCAAAAGCTTGTTGATTGTTGCGGTGGCGAACATCAACCTTCGTGCCCAATCCTTGAAGATCTTGCTAAAAATTAGTGACGTTGTTTCGGTTTATAAAGTATTGTAATATTCCCAACCAAAACCATAATTACCCCTATCACCGCCAACCAAGGCCAATGATAATCTTCAAATATTGTTGAAATCGTCAAGGCAACCAATGGAAAAAATAATGTTGCATATGATGTTTTATTGGCACCAATTTTTTTAATTAAATAAAAATATATGCCAAAAGCTAAAATGGTTGCAAAAATTGCAAGATAAACTAAAGCAGTTATATACTGAACCGACCAGTCCATGGTAACTGGTGTTCCTTTGGCTAGTGCAAATATTGCTGAAAACAAAGAACCATAAGTCATAGCCCATAATGTAGACGAAATTATTGAAATATTAGCCCTACCGTGACGCATGGCCATCATCGTCCCAAAAGAGGCACATAAAGTACCGCCCATAGAAAAACCCAACCCGATCCAGCTTTTGACCGTACCCTGAGTTGCTGTTAATTCGGGCCAAAAAACCAAGGCAAGTCCTGTAAGACCAATCATTGATGCAAGCAAAGCTTGGGGCGATATTTTCTGGCCAAAAAAGAGCGCGGCATTAAAGATATTCAGAACAATGATAGCCGACAAAGCCACAGAAACCAACCCGCTCGTAAGATATTCGGTTGCCAAATAAAAAAACTGATAATTCAAGCAAAATTGAAAAAAACCATGTATGGCAAACATGGTATGATTATAGCGCGAGAATCTTATACGTTGCTGGCTAATGACGGCAAAAATCCACATAATCACACTTGCCAAAACAAACCGGTAAACAACTGATAATTCGGGCGCCACCACCCCAAGCTGTAATTTGATACCTAACCAGGAAGTCCCCCAAATAAGTATCATTACCCCATATAGAAATGATATATATAGCTTCATGCCTTTAGCTCCCTTGACCCTATCCCCGAACCATGAAAATATTCTGCAAATTATACATTCTATCTTTATACCAGCTTTTATATCTGGCGAAAGGATTTTCTAATCATGGTTAAAATTGGCCCGTCGATGTTATCAGCAGATTTCTCAAAACTGGCCAACGAGATTACGGCTGTTGCATCTGCGGGTGCTGATTTCATTCACTGGGATGTTATGGACGGCCATTTCGTACCAAGTCTTACAATTGGTCCATTGGTTATTAAAGCCTTGCGCCCCCATTGCAGTCTATTTTTCGATGTGCATTTGATGATTAGCCCGGTTGATCCTTATATCGATGAATTTGCGGCTGCAGGTGCAGATAGCTTAATTATTCACCCCGAATCAGGACCGCATGTCCACAGGACACTGCAAAAAATTCGTCGACTTGGTAAAAAAGCTGGTATCGCCCTAAATCCATCGACCCCATTAAATGTTCTTAACTGGATTATTCAAGATATTGATGTTGTTCTCCTGATGAGCGTTAATCCCGGTTTTGGTGGGCAAGAATTTATCCCTGAACAACTAGAAAAAATCAAGCAATTGCGGCAGTTTCTTGATCAACACGCACCCAACCGCTTTATTGATCTGCAGGTAGATGGCGGAGTTAACGAAAAAACAGCGCCACAGATTATCGCGGCAGGGGCAAACCGCCTAGTTGCCGGAACAGCCGTTTTTAGAGACGGCGTAACACAATACGCCCACAATATTCAAAAACTGCGCAAAGCTTAGGATTATTCATGCAGAAACACTGGCGACAACGATTGTGGGAATTAACACCACGCTTTCTAACAAGTCGTTCTATCCCCCTTTCACTTGTTTTTCGTTCATCTTTAGCTTATTTAAAGCGATTCTACCACCATACCTCCCTATATCGCTGGACGTTGCCTAACCAAGCAGATTCAGTGGTTAGTGCCGCTGTTCGGAGTTTATGGTTTGGAGATGAAAAAAATGGCGCAGCTATCAAAAATGGTACTTTTGCTTTTGGTTCAATCGAAACATCATACCCCAATTTATGGCAGCACCATATTCCAGAATACTTCTGGAGCTATTTTCACGGATTTAGTTGGTTACAAGATACAAAACCTACGACTGATGACCAAACAACAATTGTTGAACAGATAATTAATGACTGGATCAGTCGTCATCCTATTGGACATGGGCTGGCTTGGGATATTGATATAACAGCTAGACGCCTTGATGCTTGGATTAATTACCTTGATTCATCACCGACAATGCGTACAGCAGATGTATTTGCAAACTTTGTACTTCATCTTAAAAAACACTGGTTTCATTTATATAATAACTTGCCTGGCCCGCTATTTGGTTCGACACTGATATTATCTATTAAAAGCCTCCTGAAAGGCTGGCTATTGTTAAGCGAGCAATTGCCTATGCCTGATTATTTTTTCAATCGCTTCTCATACGAACTGCAGCAACAATTTTTGTCAACAGAAAGTTATGCTGAACGAAATCCATCTGCGCAATTAATGTTGCTTGCCCATCTTATTGATTTGTCGACAGCTTTCCGTGAAAACAACCAACCGGTACCAGATATTTGGCAAGAATCGATAGTTAAACTAGCAAAAACAATTTTTTATATTCAGCGACCTGATGGTGGATTACCAGGATTTAATGGTAGTAATCGTGAAGAATCGTGGCACGTGCAACAGATTTTATTACAAAGTCGCTTAAATGCATTAGAATTGTTTTCAAATGTTCCGGTACATCTATCGGGTTATTGCCGACTACAAGCTGGTAAAAGTGTGGTATTACTCGATACAGGTCTGCTACCTGATGTTCCATATGACGCTTCGATGCATGCCGGCGCTTTAAGTTTTGAATTCTATGCAGGTAGCGATGCAATTATCGTTAACTGCGGTAGTAATCCAAATCCGATATGGCACGATGTTCAACGGGCAACCGCTGCTCATTCGACCTTGATTATGAATGATACCAATTCCTCGTTCTTGGGGCGCAATCATGGAATTATCAAGGGTCCACACCTAATTAAATGCCAACGACAAGAAGAAAATGGCAATTGGTGGCTTGAAGCCAGTCATGATGGGTATCAAAAGCTTTTTGGCGCAACGCACACAAGACTTTTATATTTAAGTCACGATGGTTTCGATTTGCGCGGTGAAGATATTTTAGAAAGCAAAATAGGCCATCGTTGCGTTGTTCGTTTTCATCTACATCCAGACACATTGGTAAAACTAGAACCATCTCAACAGACAGCTATTCTTAAGGTGCCTAGCGGTCAGTCATGGCAATTAAGAACCATGATCGGCAATATTGATGCTGAAGAAAGCGTGTATCTTGGGCATAATGGCATCATCCATAAAAGCCAACAGCTAGTTATTGGTAACCTTCCAACCGACCCAAATTTAAAAATTAAATGGGCTTTAACCCGAAAAGAATCTTAATAAAATGAATAATCACGAAAGTGTGCTAGAAGAGAGCATATCTAACCATCAACAGTACCTACAAACTATCCACCTTTTGTTTGCTTAGCCAGTCGTGGCAAAAATATCATTAAAACCAACCCCGTTAAAATAAAAACAAGTACTGTTGCCATGCCGGCCTGCTGACTGTTAAAAATTAGCGTAACCCAGCTTAGAATTGCTGGTCCTACAAAAGCGGTCGCCTTGCCGGCTAGCGAATAAAGACCAAAAAATTCACCGATCATCTCTGGCGGCGACAACCGAACCATCATACTGCGGCTGGCCGATTGAATAGGCCCAAAAAACATTCCGATCATCATACCAAGAAAGTAAAACCAGGCTTTATCCGTTATTAAAACTAATGATATCCCTAATATAAAAACTGCAACAAGTGCAAAAATAATTGTCTGGCGTGGCCCGATCCAATCATCAATCCAAGCAAATCCAAAGGCGCCTATACCTGCTGTAATATTAAGCAAAATACCAAAAAGCAATATCTCGGGCATATCCATACCAAACTGACCAGCGGCATAAATGCCGCCAAAGGCAAATAATGTATTGAGGCCATCGATATAAATCATTTTTGCCAATAAGAACCACGCTATATGCTTATAATTTCCCAATTTACGAATGACCATGACAACATTGGCCATTCCGGCCTTCATACTCTGATATAATGTAACACGTGGTGATTTTTGCTGTTCGTGCACAAAAAAGAAAATTGGCCCAGAAAATATCAGCACCCATAAAGCGCATACTACATTGGTTATACGCACGTGCTCAAAACTTGCTTTATCAAGACCAAACGGGGGTATTTCTGGTTGGACAAATACAAGCAGACAAATAATTAAACTGCAAAGACCACCTGCATAACCCAACGCCCACCCCCACCCAGATAAACGCCCTATATGACTTGGGGGAACAAGATTTGGTAACATTGAATTATAAAAAACAATGGCAATTTCAAAACCGATAGTTGCAATGCCAGCCCATACCAAAGCCATTATAATTTGTTGTTCGCCAGGTGTAGCGAACCATAATCCGGCGGTAGCTATTGCGTTGACACAAGTAAAAATCAATAATAATGGTTTGCGACGTTGCTGATGGTCGGCTATTGCCCCTAGAAATGGGCTTAATATTGCAATAACCAGACCGACTAAGCTGGTCATCTGTCCCCAAAGTGCCATACCGGCTTCCTTATTAGGCGCGATAACACCGGTAAAATAAGCACTAAACACAAATGTTGAAATAATTGCGGGAAAAGCCGAGTTCGCCCAATCATATAAACACCAGCTAATTTTTGCCTTTTGTCCGGCATCCAAAATTTGGTTTCCTTTTTCTAAACCTTCCTTCTAGGCTAACAATAACTTTAGCTGTTGGCTAACAATAACCAACTTAGCCAAATCAATATTGGGCGCTTTACGCAGATCAGAAAGTAAGTTTTGTGTGTCCTCCCAAGCAGTTTGATGCTGTTTACCCCACTCTTCAATTAAAAATTCTGCCGTTGCTTTAGATTTGCTTTTGTTTTGTAAGATTGAAATGCTTAAGGCATTTTGCTGCATATCTAGTTCTTCTAAAATAGCTGCCAAGGCCATTCGGTCCCAATGCGTTTGTTTATTAGCGCGCATAGCCGCATCACGCAACCAATCAAACTGTAATCTATCGCCAACCTTAAAATAAACAGCGGCAACTTCAAGAACATCGGCTTTTAGGTTTTGTGCAATCCGCACGATATCTAAACCTGCTTCCAAAAACTCAAGGGCATAAACTGCACGTGCCAAGTTTTCCGGAGTGCCATGTTCAATAACCTGTTTGGCATTATCATGCCAATTTTTGCGGTCAAGATCACCCAACAAAGCTGATAAATTTTGTGCAACAAGATTTATTCCTGGCGAGAACGCTTGAAAATGTTCGGCAATATTTAAAGATGGCTGACCATTTTTTAAAAACCATAAGGTTGCCGCCTCGGCCATACGATTGATAATAACAAATAGCTGTAATTGAATATCGGCCTTAACCTTGTTATCTAACTCCTCTATTCCCGACCATAGCTGGCGTAAATTGAATGTAGAACGCGTAATTGCATAGGCACGTGTTATATCAGATGCTGTTTTTCCGGTTCTTTCCTTCATCACATGCAAGAAAGACGGACCAACCCTGTTCACCAAGCTATTGGTAACAGCTGTTGCAATAATTTCCCGCCGCAAACGATGCCGAGAAATGTCCTGCTGATAGGCTTGCTGTAGTGGCTTGGGGAAATAAAGATAAAGATCATCAATCAATTGCTGATCATCTGGCAAGCTAGAGGGCAAAAGCTCATCGTACAAGGTCATTTTCGCATAGGCCAGCAAAATTGCAAGTTCAGGCCGGGTTAAGCCAATTTGGGCATTTTGACGTTGACGCACGGATTCATCATCCGGAAGAAATTCTAACGCCCGATCCAGTTTACCTTGTTTTTCTAAGGCACGCATAAAACGCACCTGCTGATCCAACTGCACCCAACCAGTATGTTCAGCTATACTTAACGCTTGGCTTTGCAGGTAATTATCGCGTAGAACCAATTGGGAAACCTCGTCCGTCATTTGCGACAATAAAACATTGCGTTTATCAATCGACAATTTGCCCTTAGCAACAATGCCATTCAATAAAATTTTAATATTGACTTCATGATCTGAACAATCAACACCAGCTGAATTATCAAGGGCATCGGTATTAATACGTCCGCCTTTCATGGCAAATTCAATACGTCCGCGTTGGGTTAGACCAAGATTAGCACCTTCGCCCACAACACGACATCTCAACGAAGCACCGTCAACCCGTAATTGATCATTGGTGCGATCACCAACCTCGGCATGATTTTCTGTGGTGGATTTGACATATGTTCCAATACCCCCAAAAAATAGCAAATCAACCTGACTTTGCAGCAGGTGGCGAATAAGTTCGTTAGGGGTAACCGCTTCTTTTTTAATGCCAAAACATTCGCGTGCCTCGGCTGACAATTTAATTGATTTTGCCTTGCGGTCAAAAACCCCGCCTCCCGATGAAATTAACTGTGTGTTATAATCCGTCCAGGCCGAACGCGGTAAATCAAACAACCGCTTGCGTTCTTGCCAACTTGCCGTAGGATCAGGGTTAGGATCAATAAATATATGAACATGATTAAAAGCACCCAGTAACCTTGTATGCTTTGATAGCAACATACCATTGCCAAACACGTCACCAGACATATCACCAACCCCAACACAGGTGAAATCCTGCTTTTGAATATCACGCCCTATTTCCCGAAAATGGCGCTTAACAGTTTCCCAAACACCTTTGGCCGTTATACCCATTTTTTTATGATCATATCCCGCTGACCCGCCAGAAGCAAAAGCATCATCAAGCCAAAAACCATATTGCCGTGAAATTTTATTGGCAGTATCAGAGAAAGTTGCGGTTCCCTTGTCGGCTGCAACAACAAGATATGGGTCATCATCATCCCGACGCACAACATCCTTTGGTGGTACAACACGATTCTCGGATAGGTTATCGGTTATATCTAATAATCCGCTAATAAATATCTTGTAACACTCTATACCTTCTTGCTGCATGGCTTCTCGACCGGTAGCGGGTGGGTTTTTAAGAACAAAACCACCTTTTGAGCCGACGGGCACAATGACCGAGTTTTTAACCATCTGCGCCTTAAGTAAGCCAAGTATTTCAGTTCTAAAATCCTCGCGACGGTCAGACCAACGAATTCCTCCACGGGCAACCTTGCCGCCACGCAGGTGAATACCTTCAACCCTTGGGCTATAGACAAATATCTCAACCATTGGACACGGTAATGGCAGATCTTCAATAAGCCTGGAATTTATTTTAAATGACAGGTAATTTTTCCAATACTGGTCAGACCCTTTTTGGTAAAAATTGGTACGTAATGTTGATAAAATAACGTTTAAGTATCGCCGAATAATTCGGTCTTGATCAAGGTTGCTAACACTTTCCAGTAATTTATCAATTTCTTGTTTTAAAACTTGGCTTTTTTGCTCGTCATTCCCAGCAGCCGGATCAAACATCGACTGAAAAAGTTCGACAAGTTTAACTGTAATCACCGGGTTGGCCGATAAAGTTTCTTCCATATACTGCTGACTGAAAGGTATAGCCGCCTGTCTTAGATATTTTGCATAAGCGCGCAACATACTTACCTGACGCCAATCTAACCCAGCTTGCAAGACCAATGCATTGAACCCGTCATTCTCGATTTCGCGATTCCAGACTTTAATATAACATTCCTGAAAATTTGTTTGCAATTGACGAATATCCGATAATTGCTGCTGGGCTGGCTTCATACGAAAATCATGAATCCATAGTTTGGTTTGTGCTTGATATGGCTCAATTGCATAAAACATCTCGCTTAAAACCCGCAGTCCCATATTTTCTAAAACAGGCAAAGCATCAGATAGGCTTATTTGTTGGGATGGGCTGTATATTTTGAGTCCAAGACAACCGGACTCGGCAGAGTCCTCTAACACATAAAGGTACAATACAACCTGGTCGGCACTTAAAGCCTTATCAATAAATATAATATCTGTAGAGGCTGTTTGTGGGCTAAAATGCTCGCGGTAGCTGAGGGGGAATGCATCAACAAATCTGCGAATAACACTGGCGGCCTTTTCGCCCCCAAAATTCTCAACCAATGTTTCCTTTAAACGACTTTTCCAAGAGCGGCCTATTTCAACCAGGCGCCGTTCCAATTCCTCGACATCAACTATCGCCTGATTGGTAGGATCGGTACGAATCATTAAATAAAGCCGGCCTAATGGGTCATCCCCCATATAGGTATTAGTAACAACCAACTGACCCTGAAATGCTTGCAGTAGGTTATCTTCAATTTGACGCCGTAAATCGCCATCATAACGGTCTCGCGGTAAACACACAATCGCACAGTAAAAACGCTTGAACAAATCACGCCGCATAAACAGGGCAACACGCTGCCGCTCTTGCAACCTCAGTATGCCAAGGACTGTTTCAAACACTTGATTCTCGTCAGCTTGAAATAATTCATCCCGCGGATAGGTTTCAAGAATATGACGAAACGACTTTGCATTGTGGCTGGGAACCGGAAAAGCTGCCCGTTCGGTTAAACGCTGCAGTTTGTGCCGCAATACCGGTATGTCTTTTAAGCTGGTGTTATAGGCACGCGCCGTAAGTAATCCAACAAAAATATAACAACCGCCCAAAGTTCCCTGGTTCGTAACCTTGGCAATGATCACAACATCCATTAATGCATGCCGATGAACGGTGGAAAAAAAACCAGCCTTGGTTAAAACCGCAATTTTTTTGTTTGATAACTGAGTTACTTCGGGTGGTAAATGATGGTGAAAACCAGGATCAGCATAAAGTTTAAAAGCAGGGTTTTTAAATAAACCGTATCCCTGAACCATTTTGGATTGATTCATCATGGGCGATAATGGTCCGGTAAAGTCATACTCGGCCATCCCAAGGTAGGTAAAATGATCTTCATCAAGCCATTTTAAAAATTGTTGATATTCAAGTGATTCAGGAATACTTAATAAACTAAGGCTTTTTTGTAGTTGGTTATTATGTTGGCGCATAACAGACCAATCTGATACCGCACGTTTGACATCTTTTAAAACATTTAACAAACGTTCCTGGATTAATAGAATTCGTTCAGGCGATGTTTGTTCACTGATCCGAATTTGCATAAACGATTCAGCATGTCCCTGACCTGTTTTCTGGCGTTTACCCTCAATCCGCTTAATTTGTATAACTGGGTGAATAACCAAATAGGCAGGTAAATCAAGTTGATGTAATGCCTTAACAACAGAATCGACCAAAAAAGACATATCATCATTGACGATTTCAATAATCGAATGGATACTGCTCCAACCATTTTCCTGCTGTTTTGGGGTATAGACACGTATTTTAATTTGCTCTGGATCACGGGATGCACCCCAATGCCACAACGACAAAGCTGCGCCCAACAAATTTTCAGGCGTCTCAGCAAGCAAATCGTCTGGCGAGACGTTGGCATAAAAACGCTGAATAAAATCTTTAACTTCTTGCTGTTCTGTTGCTTGGGCCTTAGTTAAGGCCAATTGAAAAACTTGTGTCAATAAATCTTGCTTCAGTTTTTCAGCACGGTGCACCATCGTTTTACCCCCTTCTTAGCCGGTCGATAGATAAAAGTGGGCGTCGCCCCTTTTACCGCATGGGGGATTATCTGCTTTTCCAAAAAAAAGGCAATGGTATTTTGTGACTGTAGCTTAAAAGAACTATTAGAACAAACTACGTTTTATTATTCGTGTAGAAAGCCTAATAAAAAAACAAGGCGCACCAAATTTGATGCGCCTGTTATAGTTGTTGATAGAAGCTTAATTATCTTAATAACCGAATAGAGCGACTCTATAGATAATAAACCAAACGCCAAGAACAATTGCAGCAATACCAAGTGGCCCTTGGAATGCAGCCAATTTTTGGCGTAATTCTTCCGATTTTGCTTTGGCTGCTTCATTCGAACTCATCATTTTACTGATGAAGCCAAAACCCAGTAAAAACCCTAAGGCTACCTGAACCAAAGAAAGCAGTAAGAAAGAAATCCCTAAGACCGGTGTATAGCCAAAAAATAACCCAATGTTAAACAGTAAATCAAAAATCAGCTTATAAAGACCCCAAACTAAAACAATAATACCGAAAATCCCTTGGAACGGTACTAACTTAGATAACATTTCTTGTGCTTTAGGATTTTGACCCGCCAGCAATGTTGGAACAGCTAAAAGGCCAAGCAAAATAGCAAGCAAGCCATTGAAAATAAAAGCGCCCATAATTTTTATCCCTTATGTAAAAAGTTTAAATTAGTATCTTGTTTTCTAACTTATCTGTACCACAGTGCTTTTTTTATGCCTGTTTTTGTAAAAAATTGCAAAGAAATTTTGCAATTATCGATATTTTTTACAAATTTTATGAAAATAGGAATAATAATATTAAGCTTTGTCACCAAAGGTGCAATCACAAAAAACATTGATTGTGCCAGCATACAAAAGGCTTAAATAAAATATTGTATTTTTTCCGATTATGCTTATGTTTAGCTTTACTATTTCATTTGTTTTAGGGGTCGTAGCTCAGATGGGAGAGCGTCTCGTTCGCAATGAGAAGGTCAGGGGTTCGAATCCCCTCGGCTCCACCAGGTTTTGTTCCAACCTCCCTTTGGCAATTACCGCAAATCATAGCATGCATTCAACCACTAAACTACATATTATTTGGTGGCTTAAATCCAAATAAAAAGCCCTTTGATTTATTCAATCAATCTGCTAGGCTGCCAAAATATGATTTTTTTGGATTTTAATGCTTCACAAAATTTAAAACTTAAGAAGGTAACAAATGAAAGAGAATCCCGTTGGTTGGTTTGAAATTTATGTCGCCGATATTAAAAGAGCCAAAAATTTTTACGAAAATGTTTTTCAAACTAAATTAGAAAAATTGGGTTTTGATGACCCGAATTTCGAGATGTGGTCTTTTCCTGGCGCACCAACAATGGGCGGCGCATCAGGTGCACTTTGCCGCATGAAGGGCATAAACCCAGGACATAACAGCGTTCTTGTGTATTTTTCCTGCGTTGATTGTGCCATCGAAGAGAAACGTGTGCAGCAATTTGGTGGAAAAGTTCAAAAAGCCAAACAGTCGATTGGTCAATACGGTTTTATTTCTCTGGTTTATGACAGCGAAGGTAATATGATTGGCCTTCATTCCATGAAATAGCATTTGTTAAACTAGGGTACATTGGCTGTGCAGGCGGAATTGTAAAGTAAAACCGCCTGGAATGATCGTTTAAATCCTGTTTTGATGGGACAATCGATATAAATTATCCAATCGGCGTGATAGCAGAATTGTTTTAATACGCACCATCCATAACACAAGAAACAAGGTGGCAAATGCTGCCATCATAACCAGCAGCGGGTATAAAAAGCTGTTGTGGATGGTTGATCCATCAAGCCGTAATATGCTGGCCGGTTGGTGCAAAGTAAACCACCAATCAACTGAAAATTTAATGATCGGTACGTTAATACCGCCAATCATGGCCAACAATGCTGATGATTTTGCAGCCATTTCTTGGTCTTCAAAAGAACGACGCAAAATCATGATTCCGAGATATAAAAAAAATAGGATTAGGGTAGATGTTAGCCGTGCATCCCATACCCACCAAGCACCCCACATTGGCTTGCCCCATAATGATCCAGTTGCCAAGGCCAGAAAGGTGTAAATAGCTCCAATTGGTAGTGCTGCTTGCAGCATGATGTCGGCAACAGGCGCCCGCCAAACCAAAAAAACAAACCCCTGAACGGCTATCATCGCATAAATAAGCAGCCCAATAGATGCAGCGGGAACATGGATATAGATAATGCGAACAGTTTCGCCCTGTTCAATATCTGCGGGTGACAGAACCAAACCCCAATATCCGCCAATACATAACAAAATAACGGCCAATACAGCTGCCCATGGTAAAACCAAATTAATCCATCGGCGCAACCGTGTAACATTCTGAATCATTATCTTCTCCGTACATCAAATATCTATCTTGCACCTAAGTTCAGAGCTGGCTCGCACTAACCTTGGCGAATAACCCAACCGCTAACCCAGGGACACAAAATAAGAAAAAATAAAAATAAGGCTGCAAGCAACATTAGGTTATTGTATGTACCGCCGCCGCCAACCGGCATAGGATATGATAATCCAACTCCAAATAATAAGACCGGTATCATGAGTGGCAGTAAAATAATAGGTAAAATCAGTTGCTGGCGCACGGCACGCACTGTTAAAGCCGCCCCCATAACAGTTAGCAAACTAAGGCTAGGAAACGATAAAAGCAAAGAAAGCAAAACCCTTTCCCATTGCCCAAAAGACATATCCAATAAAATTGCCGCCAATGCTGTGGCTAGAAAAATGGTTGGCATCATAACCAAAAAATGCCGCAATGCTTTTATCAAAGCCAGCTGCCACCCAGTAATCCCGCAGCTTAATAATTGCTCTAGAGTACCGTCGCGCCAGTCATCCGCCCACAAATGATCAAGCGGCATAAAGTTTGTTAATAGCAACAACACCCAAATAATAGGTATGGCTGTCTGAGATAAAAGTAGCTGATCAGTACTAAGTGTGATAGCAAACACAAAAATAGCAACTAGAAAAAAGGCACTTGCAACAACAACATCCTGCTGCTGACGCCAACCAATGACAACTTCACGATTTATCAGAAAAAATAGCTGCTTGATCAAAGTAAACAACCCCTTTATTCTTAATTACTTGGGCGCAAACCACCATTATACAACATAAATTCATCAACACCGGAAAGCCGAATATTTGTATGGCTACTCATGATCAGAATTCCACCGCGTTTAAGAAAAGAAGAAACTTGCTGATAAAAAAGTTCTATGGCTTGCGAATCAAGCGCAGACAAAGGCTCATCTAATAACCAAAGATTTGCCCCAAGCATCTCCAAGCGTGCTAAAGCCAAGCGTCTTTGCTGACCCGCAGATAGGAATTGGGTTAAGTGTTTTTGCTCTCGGTGTAATCCCCAATATTCTAAAACTTCGTCAGCTTTTTTCATGAATCCGTTTCGTATGTTTTTCATAAACAACTTGGCGATCGATAAATTTTCAAGAACTGTCAAAAATCCTTTTAGACCATTTTGATGACCTAAATAACCTATGCGAATCTGCTCTGACTGCATAATAGGTTCTTGATACCACAAAATTTGTTCTGGCTGCGGAATGGGAATAATATTGGCAATTATCTTGATCAAGGTTGTCTTGCCCGACCCGTTAACGCCATAAATAACAGCCCCCTGCCCGGCGTATAGTGTTAAAGACAGGTCTTGCAATATCAACCTTTGATTGCGCTGAAAGTGTAACTGGCTAATCTTCAGCATCTTACATTTTTACTCCGCTCTCTAATTATGATCTGTACCTTGGCTTGTTGTTATCCTTGGTACCCTAAAATGATTGACGAATGCGTGGTTCCATTACATAGTGCAGGTGCGATAAAGTAATATCCTATTTAACCACGGTTTGACATGGTATCGTGCGCGTATGATCCTTATCATATCAGGTATAAAAAGGTTATGTACATCATAAAAGTTTTCAATGCCACACAGGCCAGGTATGAATTTTACCCACTATATAATATAAATGGAGAATGATTGTGCAAGTCGGACAAGACACTCTAAGAACCCGCCGTCAACTTAAGGTTGGTCAACAAACGGTGGATTATTTTAGCCTAAAAGCCGCACAGCAACACTTAGGTGATTTAACAAAACTGCCTTTTTCATTAAAAATTCTGCTTGAGAATTTATTGCGTTATGAAGATGGTCGCACAGTAACAACAGCCGATATCAAAGCGGTTGCTGAATGGTTGCAAAAAAGACAATCAACCCATGAAATCGCTTTTCGCCCTGCGCGTGTATTGATGCAGGACTTTACGGGTGTACCGGCCGTGGTGGATTTGGCGGTCATGCGTGATGCCATGCAAAAAATGGGCGATGATCCCAAAAAAATTAACCCCTTAACTCCTGTTGACTTAGTAATTGACCATTCGGTCATGGTAGATCACTTTGGAACCAAAGATGCTTTTAAACAGAATGTCAGTTTAGAATACCAACGCAATGGTGAACGATATGCTTTTTTACGTTGGGGGCAAACTGCTTTCGATAATTTTCGTGTCGTACCACCTGGAACGGGAATCTGTCACCAAGTTAATCTTGAATATCTATCGCAAGTTGTTTGGACAAAAACACAAACAGGACAAACAACACCATCAACCCTAGTTTACCCAGATACAGTTGTCGGAACAGACAGTCATACCACTATGGTAAATGGTTTGGCAGTTTTAGGCTGGGGAGTTGGCGGTATTGAAGCCGAAGCGGCCATGTTAGGACAACCTATTTCTATGGTTATTCCAGAAGTTATTGGTTTTAAGCTTACAGGTCAGTTAAAAGAAGGTGCAACAGCCACTGATCTGGTTTTAACCGTAACAGAGATACTGCGTAAAAAGGGCGTCGTTAACAAGTTTGTTGAATTCTACGGACCAGGCCTTAACAATCTGTCGCTGGCAGATCGAGCAACTATTGCCAATATGGCACCAGAATATGGTGCTACCTGCGGTTTTTTCCCAATTGATGCCGAAACGATCCGTTACTTAAAATTTTCAGGTCGCTCAGCACAGCAATGTCAACTGGTTGAACTTTACGCAAAAGAGCAAGGATTGTGGCGTGATGACAAAATTGACCCTGTTTTTACTGACACAGTTACCTTAGATATTGGTACCGTTGAGTCATGCTTAGCTGGTCCTCGCCTACCCCAGGAAAAAGTTTTATTAAGCCAGGTTAAAGGCACTTTCATTTCAGCATTACCAGTTTTTGGTAAAAAAACCATTCAGGTACGCCAAGCAGCAAAACGTGATCTAGCAAGTGAAAACCTCATGGATGGTGATGTTGTCATTGCCGCAATTACCAGCTGCACCAATACATCCAACCCAAGTGTTATGATTGGTGCTGGTCTATTAGCGCGCAATGCTAATCTTAAAGGATTAAACGTAAAACCCTGGGTTAAAACGTCGCTTGCACCTGGCTCACAAATTGTTAGCGATTATTTTGCAAAATCGGGACTACAAGATGATCTAGATAAATTGGGGTTCCATTTGGTGGGGTATGGTTGCACAACCTGTATTGGTAACTCAGGCCCACTGCCAGAGAAAGTTGGAAAATCCATCGAAAAAGACCAACTTGTTGTTGCCGCTGTTTTATCTGGAAACCGTAATTTTGAAGGGCGGGTTAATCCACTAACCCGCGCCAATTATCTTGCTTCGCCTTTATTGGTTGTTGCATATGCATTAGCTGGTAGCGTAGCAATCGATCTTCTGAATGACCCATTAGGTTTGGATGCTCAAGGTAAACCGGTTTATCTTAAAGACATATGGCCAAGCAATAAACAAATTGCCGAAGCTGTACAACAGGCTATAACACCCGAGATGTTCCAAAAACGTTATGGCAAGGTATTTGAAGGTGATTTAGATTGGAAAAACATTAAAATACCACAAGGATTGACATATAAATGGAACAATCAATCCACTTATGTCCGTCAGGCTCCTTATTTCGATCAATTTCAGGCAAAACCAGAAGATTTGCAAGATATTCGTGGCGCAAAGGTGCTGGCTATCCTTGGGGACAATATTACGACCGATCATATCTCGCCCGCCGGATCAATTGAAAAAAATAGTCCAGCCGCAACATATCTAGAAAAACATGGCGTTTCTTATGAAGACTTCAATTCCTATGGTGCACGGCGCGGTAATCACGAAGTCATGATGCGCGGTACCTTTGCGAATATTCGGTTAAAAAATGAACTGGCTGGTGGTAAAGAAGGCGGATATAGTAGGCTGGCCGATGGCCGAATCGCCAGCATTTACGATGTCGCGATGGATTACCTGCAAAAAAAGGTACCGTTGATTGTTGTAGCCGGAAAAGAATACGGTACCGGTTCATCACGTGATTGGGCTGCAAAAGGTCCAAAATTGCTTGGGGTCACCGCTGTCATTGCTGAAAGCTTTGAACGTATTCATCGCTCGAATTTGATTGGCATGGGTATTTTACCCCTATTATTACCAACAGGTACCACAAGGCAGCTACTTAAACTTAATGGTCAGGAAACCATTGATATAGTGGGCATTACAAAAGCTATAAAGCCTCGTATGCAACTAACCCTGGTCATTAAGCGCAGCACTGGCGAATCCGAACAAGTTAAAGTTAGCCTGGCAATTAATACCGAAGATGAAATTCAGTATTATAAAAATGGCGGTATCTTGCCTTGTGTTGTGCGCCAATTGCTGAAAAAATAGAATTTACTTAGTTAGATTATCCGGATTATTGGTTTAAAAGCCAATAATCCGGCTTTTGTTTTAACCCACTACACGGCGTAAGAATTTATAAACCTTTTTTTGGTAATCAGCCGGATTACTAAGGCCATCACCTTCGCTAAGCCGCGCTTGTTCATAAATAATCCAGGCAATATCTTGAATATCGTCCGCCTGATTGCCTTTGGCCAAATATTGGGACAAGTCCTGAACCAGCGGATGTGATAAGTTAATTTCAAGAATACGTTTGGTTTGCTGACTTGTTTGCTGATATTGGCGCAATAAACGCTCAAGACGAATATCTGCATCCCCCGCTTCGGCAACCAAACAGGCTATGGTATCGTATAAACGTTGGGATGGTTGCACATCTTTAACAACGTCCTTTAAGGCAATCTTAAACAGGGTTAAAATACCATCTGTTGCATTTGTTGTTGGCTGTTTTTCAGATGTCTGGGTTAGTGGTGCTATTTTATTTAGATCATGCCCGCTGCGGGTTATGGAAATAAGTTTTTTTCCTTCAATCTCACCAATATTTGGAATCCAAAATTCATCTATTGGATCGACCATAAAAATTACCTCAATACCGCGTGCCTTAAATCCCTCAAGATAATGACTATGTTGGGCACGCTCTATACTATCAGCAGAAAGATAATAAATATCTTGCTGGGTTGGTTTCATACGGGCTACGTAATCGCTAATGGCGATCGTTTTTTCCTGGGCACTGCTTGCCACACGCAATAATTTTAACAATTGGGGTCGATGATCATAATCTTCCCAAAGCCCTTCTTTAAGGACTTGGCCAAAATTTTTCCAGAAAACAAGATATTCTTCAGGGTTTTGTTCGGCCTTTTTCTGCAAGTCGGCCAGTATACGCTTGATTAAACTTTGACGTATTTTGGCAAGAATAGGGTTATCTTGAAGTGTTTCACGACTGATATTTAACGGAAGATCTTCTGAATCAACCACGCCCGTAACAAACCGCAACCATTTTGGTAACAACCCAGGACATTGATCGGTTACAAACACGCGCTTGACATGCAACCTGATATGACAACGCTGTTCCGGATGAAATAGATCAAAAGGTCGCTCGCTAGGGATAAAAAGTAACGCTGCAAAATCAACTTTACCTTCTGCCTTAAAATGCAAATTCATCCAAGGATTGCTACCCAAGTGGGTCAAATGACGGTAGAATTCGCTGTATTGCTGGTCTGTTATCTCTGCTTTGGGGCGTATCCAAAGCGCTGTGGCCTGGTTAATACGTTCTTCCTTAGCACTGCCATCAATCAGAAAGATTGGTATGCTAATATGATCAGAATATTTTTGAACGACTTCTTTAACAAGCGCGGCTTCTAAAAATTGCTTTTGATCATTTTTAAGATGCAGAATTATTTCTGTCCCACGCGTTTCATCTTCTGACTTATCAATAGTAAATTCACCCTTACCTTCAGAACTCCATTTCCAAGAATACTCATCGCCAATCTTGCGTGAGATAACCTCGACCAGGTCAGCCACCATAAAGGCTGAATAAAATCCAACCCCGAATTGTCCTATCAGACTTGGTGAACCAGAACTTTTATCTGTTTTTTCAAGATGTTCTTTGATAAATTTAGCCGTCCCGCTATGGGCAATTGTACCCAAATTGGTAATGAGCTCGTCACGATTCATACCAATCCCATTATCGATAATATGTATCGATTGCTGCTGTTGGTTCAATTTAATAGAAATTTGAAAATCGTTTTTTTCAGTCAGCAGGCCTGGATTTGTTACCGCAAGGTAGCGCAGTTTATCGCATGCGTCAGCAGCATTGGCAATCAACTCACGCAAAAAAACTGATCGATCGCTGTACAAAGAGTGTGTGACTATTTCCAACAACCGACTAACTTCGGCCTGAAAAGACATTTTCTGGGCTGTCATTTTTTATCCCCAATTACTATTTATTATTCCCAAATTGTTGCTCAGCAAGTTTTGTTTCAACATCATAAAGCCTATTTTAAGCTTTTGTAGCTGATGTTAAAAAACCCTTAATAAAAAGCTTGTTTTGATATAAGATTAACTTACCTTCTTATCAAGAGTTATGATGTAACGAGATTAATTTTGTCATCCACTTATTCAAAAAGTAAAATTATCGCAGTCCTGGGCCCAACAAACACGGGAAAAACTCATCTGGCGATGGAAAGGTTGCTGGCGCATCAATCTGGAATGATCGGTTTTCCCTTGCGATTATTAGCGCGCGAGAATTACGAACGCGCTGTTCGTTCTAAAGGACGTGATTATGTTGCATTAATAACAGGCGAGGAAAAAATTATACCCTCAAAAGCACGTTGGTGGATCTGCACTGTCGAAGCAATGCCCATTGATAAAAAAGTAGATTTTGTTGCTGTTGATGAGATCCAGCTTGCGGCCGATCGTGAACGGGGTCATATTTTCACTCAAAGGCTATTATTCGCTCGTGGGACAAGCGAGACTATGTTTATGGGTGCCACAACGATCCGTTCGATCCTAAATCAATTATTGCCAGAAAGCGATTATATTGAACGGCCGCGTCTGTCTGTTTTATCCCATACAGGGTACCGCAAAATTTCTCGCCTTCCTAAACGCAGTGCTATTATTGCCTTCTCATTTGAAGATGTTTACCGTATTGCTGACTTACTGCGCCACCAATGTGGCGGAACATCTATTGTTATGGGTGGACTAAGCCCCAGAACACGAAATGCACAAGTCGAAATGTACCAATCTGGCGAAGTGGATTATTTAGTAGCCACCGACGCAATCGGTATGGGATTAAATATGGACATTCACCATGTAGCCTTTGCAAAATTGCAAAAATTTGACGGCCGTTACTTTCGATCATTAACATCCGCAGAAATTGCCCAAATTGCTGGTCGTGCCGGACGCCAACTTACGAACGGTTCTTTTGGTAGCACTGATCAGGCGGGATTATTAGATGCGTCAATTGTCGATTCTGTTGAAAATCATCGCTTTGACCAACTCGAACAAATAGAGTGGCGTAACCACCAGCTTGACTTTACGTCGCCGTCCAAATTACTTCACAGCCTTGATCAAAAACCGGCTAAACCATTGTTAAAGCGATCACAAGAGGCTGATGATCAACGTTCTTTAAGCTTCTTGATTAAAGATCCTGAAATTCTTAAACTTTGCCAAACCCGCCAAGAAACCAGCCTTTTATGGGAGGTTTGTCAGATTCCTGATTTTCGTAAGATGATGACAGATGCTCATCTGCATCTTATCAAAAAGGTGTTTCTACTTCTACGCGAACAACAGCATTTACCAGAAGATTGGGTTGCAAGCCAGGTTGAACGGCTTAATCATACAGAGGGCGATATTGATACGCTTATGAATCGTCTAGGGCATATTCGGACATGGACATACATTTCATACAGGCCTTCCTGGCTTAGTGCACCCCAGGAATGGCAAGAAAAAACACGCTTAATTGAAGACAAACTTTCTGACGCTTTGCATCGTCAACTTACTCAACGATTTGTTGATCGTCGACGCACTGTTCTTGCCAAACATTTAAGTATGGAACAGCCCACCCTAGCAGGCATTCAGCAAAATGGTCAGGTTGTTGTTGAAGGTTATCCAATTGGCTGGTTGCATGGCTTTAGATTTATAGCCGAACCCGACCAAAATATTGCCTCTTATCATCAGCTGCACCAAGTGGCCCGGCGCGCTTTACGCCAAGAAATTGACCGTCGTATTGCAACAATACGACAATCAGCCAATTTGACCCTTGATGATAATGGCTATATTTACTGGGAGAATGCACAAATTGCTTTAGTAACCAAAGGCAAAGATATTTTGTCGCCCTTGGTTCGGGTTATAGCAGACGACCTGGTTGAACAGGGGCAAAATCATCTTTTATCTAAATTATTAGAGGGATGGCTTAACCAATATCTACGCAATAACTTACCAATGCTTTATCTAAACTCCCTCAATACAAAACTGCCGGCACTGGGACGTGGTTTGTTGTTTCAACTTCAGCAATCTCTTGGTTTTGTTAACAAATCAGTTCTTGATGAACTGGGACCAGAGCTACAAAAAACCGTTCCTATCACTCGTAAGGGCTTGTTTGCAATTGGAAAATATGGCGCGTGGTTATATGGAATATTTCAGCCCAACAGAATGAGTTTAAGAACAATCCTTTGGCGTACCTTTTTCCAAAAAGAAACCAAAATTTCTCCGCCAACAAAAAGATTATTTTATGTCAATAAAAAATCGCCCCATAATTTTTATCAGGACATCGGTTATCATTATGTAAACTCTTTCATGATAAGGTGTGATATGCTTGAAAAAATCGAACTATATTTTGATAGTATTACCCGCCAAGGTGATTTTCAATTATCACAAAAACATGAAAATGATTTGCAAGTAACATCGAAACAATTGCCTGCTTTACTAAAATTTCTAGGATATCGACTCTATAAAAATGATCAGGGCGAATTTTATCGGCGTCGACACAAAATTTCCCAAGCAAAACCAAGCGTTCTTGATTATTCTGATGATTCATCACCTTTTGCGATCTTAAAAAACCTGGGGACGGATTAATGATGAAAGATAGTTCTTCAGAAGAAATCAAGAAAATCAGGCTGGATAAGTGGTTATGGTGTGCACGTTTTTTAAAAACCCGAACACTTGCTACCAACTTTTGCACTGAAAACCGTGTTCGAATTAATGGGCATGCTGTGCAAAAAGCCGGCGCATTTATTCAAGTTGGCGATATTTTAACCTTTGCTTGGCAAAATAACATTGCCGTTGTGAAAGTGCTTGGTATTCCGATCCATCGCGGCCCATCATCTGAAGCAAAAAAACTATATGAAAAAATTGATCAACCAGTACCGACAGTTTCAACGGATTAATAAAATTTTCCAAGGATAGTAATAGGAACAATAATTAAATTTGGTTAGAACAATTCTAGCTTTAGATAATTAATGAATTACATGAATATTGCTGCATGGCAGCAAGCAAAAAAAATTGCCAAGCATGTTGAACTATTTTATGGTAGCAACCCGACTAGGGAAATTTTCTGATTTGCTATCTAGATAATACTTACGATAACGAGGTTTTTTTATGGCACTTGCAAAGGTTACGCTTGATGACAAATATGCTTTGGAAACAGGGCGTATCTATTTAACAGGCACCCAGGCCTTGGTGCGGTTGCCTTTAATGCAGCGCCGGCGTGATCAAAAAGCTGGGTTGAACACAGGCTGTTTTATCAGTGGTTATCGGGGGTCACCACTTGGGGGGCTTGATCAGGCGTTATGGCGTGCTAAAAAATTTTTAAAATCGCACAATATTTATTTTCAGGCAGGTATTAACGAAGATCTTGCAGCAACAGCAATTTGGGGTAGCCAACAAACCCAGTTATTTGGCGACCAGAAGTATGATGGAGCTTTCGCTATGTGGTATTCCAAGGGCCCAGGTATTGATCGCTCTGGTGATGCCCTGCGGCATGGACATTTAGCCGGCAGCTCAAAACATGGTGGTGTTTTGCTGCTTGCAGGGGATGATCATGGCAGCAAATCATCAACAACAGCTAATCAATCTGAATTAACTTTCGTTGATTTAGCAATTCCTGTTTTAAATCCCTCAAATGTTCAGGAGTTCCTAGATTTTGGCATTCATGGTTGGGCAATGTCACGCTATTCTGGTTGTTGGATTGCCTTTAAGACGATTGCCGAGACCGTTGATTGTTCAGCTTCAGTATATGTTGACCCATATCGCGTAGTAATTACCACCCCGACAGATATGATTTTACCTCCGGAAGGCTTAAATATCAGACAACCAGACTCACCGCTGGTAACTGCTAATGCCCTTTATCAGGAAGAATTATTGCACCGCTACAAATTACCTGCCGTTATGGCTTATGTCCGTGCAAACAAGTTGGATCAAATTATCTGGAAACCACAATCTAAGCGCTTGGGAATTATTACTTGTGGAAAATCTTATCTCGATGTTAGGCAGGCCCTTAGCGATCTCGGAATTGATGAGATCCGGGCACGTGATCTTGGGATTGGGCTTTACAAAGTTACAATGACCTGGCCACTTGAACCCCAAGGCGTATTAGAGTTTTCCAGGGGTTTTCAAGAAATACTAGTGGTTGAAGAAAAAAGATCGCTTTTAGAAAGCCAATTAAAAGAGTATTTATATCATATCGCCGCTGATCAGCGGCCAAAAGTTTTGGGGAAAACCGATGAAAACCATCGTTGGCTATTACCGCCAACCAACGAGCTTAATGCTGACTTGATTGCTGAAGTTATTGCCAGCAGGCTTGGTGAAGCTTTTCATAGCAAGGAAATAAAAAGCCGATTAACCTTGCTAACCCAAAAAAAGAATAGCCTGGCTCGATACGAACCGGCGATGAAACGCTTGCCTTATTTTTGTTCGGGATGCCCACATAATACCTCAACCAAAGTACCCGAGGGTAGCCGAGCTTATGGTGGTATAGGCTGTCATATTATGGCGACATGGATGGACCGTAATAACGATACATTCACTCAAATGGGTGGTGAAGGCGTAACGTGGATTGGGCAGGCCCCGTTTTGCAAAACCGATCATATTTTTCAAAATTTGGGCGATGGTACCTATTTTCACTCGGGCATTTTAGCTATTCGGGCAACACTGGCTGCTAATGTTAACATCACTTTTAAAATTTTATATAATGATGCCGTTGCGATGACGGGCGGTCAACCTGTTGACGGCCAACTTGATGTTTTATCAATGGTTCGACAATTACAGGCTGAGGGTGTTAAGCGTATCGCAATTGTCAGCGATGACCCAGAAAAATATCCTACAGCCGTTTTCGACGGCCGATTGGTCACCGTTCATCATCGTGACGATCTTGACAAAACCCAAAAAGAATTTCAGCAAATTTCTGGAACAACCGTTATCATATATGATCAAACCTGCGCTGCTGAAAAAAGGCGTCGCCGCAAACGTGGATTGATGGATGATCCATCTAAAAGACTTTTTATTAATGAAGCCGTTTGCGAAGGATGTGGTGATTGTGGCGTACAATCAAACTGCTTATCGATTGTTCCGGTAGAGACCGAGTTTGGCCGCAAACGCGCCATTGACCAATCAAGCTGTAACAAGGATTATTCCTGCGTCAAAGGTTTTTGCCCTAGTTTTGTTACCGTTCAAGGAGGGCAGTTGAAAAAACCAAAACTGGTTAGTTTAAATACAGGTTCTGATCAGCTACCAAAGCCCCTTTCCCCGTCTCTTAACCAGCCATATAATATCTTAGTTACAGGTGTGGGCGGGACAGGCGTAGTAACTATTGGCGCTTTATTAGGCATGGCAGCACATCTTGAAGGTAAAGGCTGTTCTGTGCTAGATATGACTGGTCTTTCACAAAAAGGCGGGGCTGTTTTTAGTCATATTCGCATTGCACAAAAACCTGAAGACATATTTTCGGCGCGTATTGCGATAGCCTCTACCCACCTGTTGTTAGGTTGCGATATGGTTGTTGCGGCCAGCCGCGATTCACTAACACGCCTTAACCCATTATTTAGCAAGGCAGTTATTAACACCCATGCGACAATGACTGGTGCATTTACCCAACAGCCTGATTTGGTTTTTCCAGCCGATCGAATGGTTAAAACCCTTGAAGATACGATCGGCTCTGATTCTATAGACCTTTTTGATGCCGGGGATATGGCCTTAAGACTGGTTGGTGATTCAATTGCCACCAATTTACTAATGGTGGGCTATGCTTTACAAAAAGGGCTTGTCCCCTTATCACCCGAAGCTATAGAAAAAGCTATCGAACTGAATGAGGTTGGAATTGAAGAAAACCGCAAGGCTTTCCGGCTTGGTAGGCAAGCAGCACTTGATTTGCCCAAATTTCTACAGGCAACTCAGCCACCCCAAGACGAAAAAAAGATCGAACACCTACATCCTACCCAAGCGCTTGACTATTTAATTGATCGGCGGGTCCAATTTTTAACATCATACCAGAATAAAGCTTATGCACGGCATTATCGTCGATTTGTTGAACGTGTCCGTCAAGTTGAAACAGTCAAAATACCTGGCTCTCTATCACTAACAAAAGCTGTTGCAACCTATTATTATAAGCTTATGGCCTATAAAGACGAGTATGAAGTTGCAAGGTTATACACCAATGGCGATTTTCAACAAGCCATTTCCAGCCAGTTTGATGGTTCCTACAAGATAGAATTTAACTTGGCACCACCACTTTTTGCCAAGCGCGACCCCGAAACAGGTCACTTAAAGAAGGCAAGTTTTGGTCCCTGGATGATGTGGGCTTTTCGTCTATTGTCAAAATTCAAATTTATGCGCGGCACCGCTTTGGATATTTTTGGATATACCAAAGAACGCCGCACCGAACGACACTTAATTCGTGCATACAGGGATCAGGTTTCGCAAGTTCTGGATTTCTTAAACAAAGATAATCTAGCACTGGCGGTTGAGTTTGCCCAGATTCCCGAATATATACGTGGTTATGGACATGTGAAAGAAAAACATCTTGCTACGGCCTTGAAAAAGCAGGCTGATTTATGGCAAAAACTTCAGCACAGTCAAGCACTGCTTAAACGTGCTGCATAATTCGCGAGGATTACAACTATCCATAATTAGTTTTAAAATATTTAGGATTAAGTTTACACCGAAGGAAGTTTTCAAATATAGCGTCAACTTAATGTAAACCCTGATGCAATTGTATTTGTTTGGTTGTTTCATTTTTGCAAAAGTATACTGATCCCCTGTTGACCTTTTGTAAAATAGTCGTTAATGGATATAATAGTTTTAAAATCAAAGATATTCGTTATGTTATGATAATTAGGGAAATTATACTGTGAGCAATAATCATCCTTTGCCTGTTTTACAAACAGCCATACAAACCTTTACCAAAGGGCTTGGTGCTTTATTCACCCATCGTCAGTTCTTATTTTATTCGTTTATGACATTTGTTGCATACTATGCCGTTGGCTTCTTGTTTTTTAATATAGTCTATGCGACACGGGATTTTACAGTGATGGATCTGATGCTGCGTCTGTGGCTTGGGGCTGGTTTTTTTGTATCTGGCGCCCTGTTTGTGATTATGCTGAAATGGCTTGTCAAAGACGAATTACCACAGGAAAATTTCTTTAAAGCTTTTATTAACAGCACTAATTTAAAGTATGGCTTATTTATGATGGCCGTGATGATCGCTTTGCTGTTTCCAGGTTTTTTTGCCTTTTTAGTTATTGGGTCGCCAGTTTGGGCATCTATTTTTCGAATTATTTTTATCGTACCGATGATTTTTGTATTGGTTCGCTTCGGTCTTAGCCTTACCAACTGTGGCGTTCAGAACCAATGTATGCCCCTAAAAACTTCCTACCAACATACCAAAGGGCAAACTCTTAACATTATTGCCAGCCTTATATTAGTCTGTATCCCTATTGTTTATCTTGCAGATTATGGGTTAGATATCGTTGGTTTCTTGTTAAAACCCCTAATAATGGCTTTTATTGCACTGGATACTCCTATTAATTATTTATTCAGTGGTGGCTCATTGGGGCAAACAAGCTATTTAGGGGTTACCCTAGTTGTGCTGCCCTTAATCAGTTTGGTATTTTTACTGTTGACTCATTTAGTTGCTGCCTTTACGGCTTTGGTTCACCGGCATGTAGTCCAAGAATCCGCTGTAGAATCAGCAACACACAATGATAATCCAGCTGAAGCCTCAAATTCCTAAATATGGTTTCGCGCCGTCGTAGCTCAGTGGTAGAGCACACCCTTGGTAAGGGTGAGGTCGACAGTTCAATCCTGTCCGACGGCACCATTTTGTGAATGGTTTTAGAATTTTGTTAATTTCGTGCTGGCACGTTGGTTTGTATCGATAACCAGCCAAGGGAGATTAAAGTGGCTTACGTAGTAACTGAAGCATGTATTCGCTGCAAATTTATGGACTGTGTTGAAGTGTGTCCTGTTGATTGTTTCTACGAGGGCGAGAATATGTTGGTGATTAACCCAGACGAATGTATTGATTGTGGTGTTTGTGAACCTGAATGCCCGGCAGAGGCTATTTTACCCGATACCGAACCAGGAACAGAAAAGTGGTTGAATCTTAACCGCGAATTCGCGCCACAATGGCCAAACATTACAAAAAAAGGTACGCCACCTGGTGATGCTGAGACGTATAAAAAAATACCCGACAAGCTTGAAAAATACTTTTCGCCCAACCCGGCAAAATCTAAAAAATAGGGCACCTTAAGTCATATTACCCACTATCCATTAACTACCCACCGGCGGGTGTTTGTGTGGTTGAAGCTTAATGGCAAGTGCAACAACAGATTTTGGCTAATTTGTTATAGTTTATATATACACTTAAGGTAAGGGGTAAATAGCCATCGTACCATTGTATTATAAAGTTTTTTCCAATAACAACATCAATTGGTTTGGCAAGATATTGTTTTTATTTTGCCTCGAAAAAATGCCAAGCTAATAAAATAACTCACTATAAGTTAGTCCGGCGGTAAAAATCTTTACAACAAACCTTGCGGTACATAAACCAACAAACCGGCGTTCATTCAAAATATACTTTAAATAAGGGCTTTAGCCTTCGCTAAACACCAAATATACTTTTTAGCTTCCCTTTTAATTTTTACTCTACCAAATATTGATGAAATATCATCAAAACCTACCAAAAACAGGTCTTTATATATAAAGACAGGGAATCGTCAAGATTTCTGAAATTACTCCCGCGTCAACCATTTTGTATATCAGCTCTTTGGATATTTATGTGCTAAGCAGGGTTACTGATCACAATTGGCAACACATGTGGTATGAGGGATAACTTTGCCGCCACAGCCCGCAAAGCAAGAACGATATAAATCGTCGCATTGATCCTGACAGCTATTTTTAACATTGCTACACTGGAAGGAATTATAGAAACTATCTGGTGTTTTTACAATTTTTTGTCCTTTTGCACGTTGTTCCTCGGCATATGCATAATATTCATTTTGTGCTCTTAGGCGCTCGTTATATTCACACATTTGGACTTGTGAATTACAATTCTGCCGACAAAATTGCTGGTTTTGTGTGCACTGATTGGCACAAAAACGACCCTCCGTGCTTAGTGGCGGACGTAGTTCGTAGCTGGTCTCATAAATTGGACCACAAGCACTTATAATAAAAAAAGAAAATAAGGACAATAAAAAGCGTGATATACTCATGATGATCCCAACAACGATTAGTTATTATGGTGGTGATATTAAGCTATTTGAACAATATGTAAATCATTTTATGAGTGACATCTGAA
>JAEUKQ010000120.1 GCA_016794225.1 Alphaproteobacteria bacterium
TATCAAAGTTGCTGAAGCTAAGCCAAAAGAAGAAAGAAAGCCAAGGCCTTCTTATTCTAACTCAAACAACCGCTGGTAATCACCATCGTATAATAAGTTTGAAAAGGGGGGCTTTGGCCCTCCTTTTTTGCTATTATCTGAAAATGGATTTAACCCTATCTTTACGAAAACAATTCTGCCCAACTAATCTCTATTTGTCACTTGAAATTCACCGAATTTAATTTCCACGAAAACTTATTGGAAGGCATTGCTGCCAGCAATTATGAAGACGCCACTCCTGTTCAGGAACAGGTTATCCCGCTTGTATTGCAAGGCCGGGATATCATTGCTTCGGCACAAACCGGCACCGGTAAAACAGCCGCTTTCCTCCTTCCCTTATTAAATCACTTGCTCACCAGTCATCACGACGATCATCATATCAGTGCCATGATCATTGTACCAACCAGGGAACTGGCAGTCCAGATCAGCGAACACCTGGAGGGGCTTTCCTATTTTACTTCTGTCAGCTCGATTGCCGTATATGGTGGTGGAGATGGCAATTCATTCGTGCAGGAAAAACAAGCCCTCTCAAAAGGGGTTGATATCGTGGTGTGCACACCCTGTAAAATGATATCCCATATCAATATGGGATATGTAAAGATCAAAGGCCTGAAATACCTGGTATTGGATGAAGCTGACC
>JAEUKQ010000121.1 GCA_016794225.1 Alphaproteobacteria bacterium
ATTTTTGAAATTAGCAACACGACCCTTATTATCCGTTAGCCTTCCATCATCCAATACCTGCAATAAAATATTGAACGTATCTGGATGTGCTTTTTCGATTTCATCAAGCAGTATGATTGAATAAGGTTTTACACGCACAGCTTCCGTCAATTGACCCCCTTCGTCGTAGCCAACATATCCCGGAGGTGCACCAACCAAACGAGATACAGCATGTGCTTCCATGAATTCACTCATATCAATGCGTGTCATTGCTTTTTCATCGTCAAACATCACTTCAGCAAGGGCTTTTGCCAATTCCGTTTTTCCAACACCGGTTGGACCTAAAAAGATAAACGAACCAATTGGCCGATTTGGATCTTGCAATCCCGCACGCGAACGACGCACGGCATCTGCAACAGCGGTAACGGCTTCTTTTTGTCCAATCACACGTTTTGCCAACTCATCTTCCAAATGAAGCAATTTTTCTTTTTCACTCTGCATCATTTTAGTCAATGGAATGCCGGTCCATTTACTTACCACAACTGCAATGTCATTGGCAGTGACTGTATCTGAAGTAAACCGACTCCCTTCCGGCAAATTATTTAGTTTTATTTCAGCATCTTTTAATTGTTGCTCTTGCTCTTTAAGATCACCGTATTTTAATTTGGCAACCAATCCAAAATCACTTTCGCG
>JAEUKQ010000122.1 GCA_016794225.1 Alphaproteobacteria bacterium
TCCGTTTTATATTTGCTAGAAGCTAACTAAGCGTAAAAAGTTGGAAAACCATGAAAATTATAGGATACTACGCGGCTAGCAGTTTATTCCTCAATAGTAATACGTGCTACGCTGAATCAAGTCTAAACTCTATAATTTAAGTTTTTCACTCAAGTAAAAATTATTATGACTTTTCTAGTTACTGACCAATGTATTCGCTGTAAATATACAGATTGTGTTGAAGTATGTCCGGTTGATTGTTTTTATGAAGGGCCTAACTTTTTAGTGATTAATCCTGACGAATGTATTGATTGTGGTTTATGTGAACCTGAATGCCCAGTTGATGCTATTTATGCAGAAGATGACTTGCCAGAAAAGTATAAACAGTTTACAGAAATAAATGCTGAGCTTGCTAAAACTTGGCCTAATATTAATCATCGTAAACCTGCGCCTACAGATGCGGATGAATGGAAAAATGTTGAAGATAAATTGCCGTATTTAGAAAAATAATGTCTTTAAAAATACTTGCTTTAGATACATCAACAGAAGCCTGTTCTACTGCACTACTCTACAATCATGAATATATTGGGCGTTATCAATTAGCTCCACGTCAGCATACCCAATTAATTCTACCGATGATTCAAGCATTATTAGCAGAAGCCGATCTTAAACTTGATCAGCTCGATGCCATT
>JAEUKQ010000123.1 GCA_016794225.1 Alphaproteobacteria bacterium
CAATCGCCGGATCTGCGGCGACGGTGGGCACGGTCGCGACACTCCTGCTGCCGCCGGTGCTGCGGCATGTCCGGGCTTTCGCGTCGGACCGGGCCACGGTCGAGGCCGACACCCCGCTCGTGGGCGTGACGCCGGCGCTGGCGTCGCCGGGTGACGGTGAGGCGGTGGCGCGGGCGAGAGAGGTCCTGACCGTCCGCTAGACTGCCGAGGCCCCGGCGGTCCGGGGGCACTCGCGGGCGTAGCTCAATGGTAGAGTCCCAGTCTTCCAAACTGGCTACGCGGGTTCGATTCCCGTCGCCCGCTCTGCGGCTCTCACCAGCGGGAACGTCGACCGCTCCCGATCATGGGAGACATGGCCAGAGCCGAACGTGCTATCTACGTGCTGTTAGGCGACCGGCACCCGATCGCCCGAAGGGCCATCGACGTCACCGTCGTCTGTCGTGCTGTCGATCTTGCGGACGGGCTGGCTGCCGTCAATCATGTCGTGCATCGTGTCCGCGATGCGTCGGTCTCGGTCGGTCGTGGCGTGCTGGTAGATCAGCGCTGCGCGCATGGAGCCGTGCCCCATCCGGTGCATCAGCTCGCGCGTCGTGGCGCCGACATTGGCGGCGAGCTGGTTGCCGGTGTGCCGCAGGTCGTGGAAGTGGAAGCCACCCGGT
>JAEUKQ010000124.1 GCA_016794225.1 Alphaproteobacteria bacterium
GCGGGACTCCGGTGAGGAATACGCCGAGAACTCGGCGATTACGGCCAAGGTCAAGACAGCGCTGGCCAATGATGGCGGTCTCGCCATGTTCAGCCGCGTCAGCGTCGAAACCCTCGACGAGGTCGTGCAGTTGAGCGGTTTTGTCCCCACCTATGACGACAAGGTCCGGGCCGGCCAGATCGCCCAGGACATCGAAGGCGTGCGTGGGGTGCGCAACGATCTGGTGGTGCAGCCCTGAGGGGCAGGTGCCCTGGGGCATGGCTCCAACGTGAAAACAACGCGGGAGCAGTCCAGCGGGATCGGTGATCTGGGTAAAGGGTGAATTGGTCGGAGTGAGAGGATTCGAACCTCCGGCCCCTACGTCCCGAACGTAGTGCTCTACCAGGCTGAGCTACACTCCGACCGTCTCGCCCGGGGTCCTGGATCGTCCCGGGCGGCAGAAACGCGCTGCGTTATAGCCGTTGGTCCGGCGCGGTGCAAGTACGCCCTGCTGCCGGCCGTTACTTTTACCCTTGGGCACCAAACCCTTGCCAATCCGGCGTTTTTCGAGCGAGTTGGGGTGCCGGACTCAGAAGCCGCGGTCGATGCAGAAATCGACCACGTCGATGAGGGCGCGCTTTTCCGGCCCTTCCGGGAAGATGCCGAGGGCGTCGCGGGC
>JAEUKQ010000125.1 GCA_016794225.1 Alphaproteobacteria bacterium
GATAAACCACGGTCTTTCTTTGACAAACTGAATGACTGGGCGCGTGGAGAAGGTGCCGTTGGTCTGGGCTATATCGTGCGCGAAGCGGGTGAAGGCAAAGGCCCGATCGCAAAATTTGTACCAGCCGAAGCTCAGGCCGCGTTGTACGATTTGACTGGTATGAAGGACGGCGATGCGATTTTCTTTGTCTGTGATAAAGCGGATAAAGCAGCCAAAATGGCGGGCAAAGCGCGTGACAAGATTTGCGACGATATGGGCAACCGCGAAACCAACGCGTTCAAATTCTGTTGGATTGTTGATTTCCCGATGTATGAAATGAACGAAAAAACGGGCGCGATTGATTTTGCGCATAACCCGTTTTCGATGATGCAAGGTGGTCTCGAAGCTCTGAATACGCAAGATCCATTGACGATCAAAGCCTATCAATATGATGCCGTCTGCAACGGATTTGAAATCTGTTCAGGGGCCATCCGTAACCACCGCGCCGATATCATGGAACGCGCGTTTGCGATTGCCGGATATCCGAAAGAAATTCTGGAGAAGAAATTCGGCGGGATGCTCAATGCATTCCAATATGGCGCTCCTCCGCACGGTGGCTGTGCGTTCGGGATCGACCGGATGGTTATGATTCTGGCGAACGAGCCAAACCT
>JAEUKQ010000126.1 GCA_016794225.1 Alphaproteobacteria bacterium
GTCTTTTGTGGTGCAGTTGCCATGATAAGCCCCTCTGTCACGGGTGATTCCCAAGGGCGGAGCATAACGACGGAGGGAATGAGTCGCAAACAAAGAAAGCTGGGCCCCTGCGCCAGAAAGGCGCTTGACGTGGGCCTTTCTGCGTCGCAAGGAGCTGTCTCGGGAATCGGCTTTGGTCCCCCTTCGGCACGGAAACCGTAACCAATTTCGACGTTTGCCCCGTGTCGAATTCGGCCATTGCAGTTTCTGCAAGGTTTGATAAAAGTGCTCGAAATGCTTGATTTTGCGGGATCGGGGTGTAGCTCAGCCTGGTAGAGTACCTGCTTTGGGAGCAGGGTGTCGCTGGTTCGAATCCAGTCACCCCGACCAATCCGCATGATGGTGCAGGAGCGTTTATCACCGAGTCGGGCGCAATTGTTACTGCCGATTGGGCCAGTTTTTGGTCAGAAAAAATTCGGCTGCCGATGCGATTTTTCTGTGATTTGGCGGCAGAAGTACGGAGCAGAGAGGAGTGACACGGGTCATGGTGGCGCGAATCTATCGGCCGGCAAAGTCGGCTATGCAATCGGGACGGTCTGGCAGGAGCGCGGATTGGGTACTGGAATTCGCTCCCCAATCGCGGCGCGAGGCGGACCCGCTGATGGG
>JAEUKQ010000127.1 GCA_016794225.1 Alphaproteobacteria bacterium
CCTGCCAAATCTTGAGCGTCGCTTTCGGGAAACGGAAAATCTTTCCCGTCGTGAAGAGCTGAGCAAATATCAGACAACGACGCCTTGCAAGAGTTGCCAGGGTCATCGCCTTAAATCCGAGGCGCTTGCCATCAAGATTCAGAACAGGAACATTGCAGAGATTACAGCCTTGTCCATCGCGGAAGCTGTGGAGTGGTTCAACGCTCTTGACGATCATCTTGGCTCCAAACAGCGGGAAATTGCCCATCGTATCCTCAAGGAGATTCGCGAACGTTTGGGGTTTCTGTATAACGTGGCACAAGGATACCTGACCCTCGCGCGTTCGTCAGGGACGCTTTAGGGAGGAGAAAGCCAACGAATACGTCTGGCTTCGCAAATTGGCTCAGGCTTGACGGGTGTTTTATATGTGCTGGATGAGCCTTCCATCGGCCTTCATCAAAAAGATAACGACAGATTGCTTGATACCCTCAAGCATCTCAAAAATTTGGACAATACGGTCATCGTCGTCGAACATGACGAAGATACCATCAAAGCTGCCGATTACGTGATCGATATGGGACTGGGTGCGGGTATTCATGGCGGCGAGATCGTCGCCCTTGGAACTCCCCAGGAAATCGCGGCGCACCCTGAGAGTCTGACGG
>JAEUKQ010000128.1 GCA_016794225.1 Alphaproteobacteria bacterium
CTTTATTTCTAATCCCTCCTTCATGGAAATGCTGGAATCTCGTGGCAAGGAGTTTGGCCATGGAATTGGTGCTAAACACGGTGAGGGATTTACCGTACGAAGAGTAGTGGGAATAAATGACCTTTTCGTACTTCGTTAGTTACGGAGCTAGTCGGTGAATCGTCCACTTACCATCCGTTTTATAATAGACAATCCGATCGTGTAAGCGGCTGGGTCTTCCTTGCCAAAATTCAATTTCCAAAGGTTCAACCGCATAGCCGCCCCATTGATGAGGCTTTGGTAATGGATCTTTGCCTTCAAATCGTTTCTCCAACTCTATGACGCGCGTTTCCAATAACTTGCGATTTTTAATCAATGAACTTTGTGGCGAAGCCCATGCACCAATCTGGCTTGCACGCGGTCGACTTTTAAAGTATTTTTCAGAAGTGGCCTCATCAATCCGAATGCAAACACCCTCAATGCGCACCTGACGTTCTAACTCGGGCCAGAAAAAAGTAAGCGCACAGGCAGGGTTGGCATCCAACTCTTTTCCTTTTTGACTTTGATAGTTTGTGTAGAATAAAAATGTATTGTTTTCTACGCCTTTTAATAAAACAATCCGTGCCGAGGGTTTTCCGGTTTCGGTAATGG
>JAEUKQ010000129.1 GCA_016794225.1 Alphaproteobacteria bacterium
CGCGGGATCCAGAACATCGGGGCGATTGGTTGCGGCAATAATGATAACCCCGGTGTTCTGCTCGAACCCATCCATCTCCACCCACAGCGCGTTCAAAGTTTGCTCACGTTCGTCGTGCCCACCCCCCAGCCCCGCGCCACGTTGGCGGCCAACGGCATCAATCTCATCAATAAACACGATTGCCGGTGCCACCTTCTTTGCTTGCTCGAACAGATCGCGAACGCGGCTTGCGCCAACGCCCACAAACATCTCCACAAAATCAGCACCGGAGATGGAAAGGAACTGAACCCCTGCTTCGCCGGCGACGGCGCGAGCCATCAAGGTCTTTCCGGTTCCCGGGGGACCAAGCAGAAGAACTCCGCGTGGGATTTTCCCGCCAAGCCGTTGGAACTTTGCCGGCTCGCGAAGGAACTCCACAATCTCCTGAAGTTCTTCTTTGGCTTCATCGGCCCCGGCAACATCGGCGAACATGACGCGGGGTGAGTTCTCGCTCATCGTCCGGGCGCGCGATTTGCCGAAGGAGAAAATGCCTTTGGTTCCGGCACCTTGCATCCGGCGCATTGCCCAAACAAAGATGAAGATCAGAGCAACCCAGGGGAGGAAGGAGAAGAGGATCGTCCAGA
>JAEUKQ010000012.1 GCA_016794225.1 Alphaproteobacteria bacterium
AGTACGATAGAGGCTTGGTACATAGAAATAGGCATAATTATTCCTTTTAGATAAAAAGCTATATAGATAATACGATTAAACGTTCAAATGATGCAAGAAAAACTAAAAATATTTAGCCAACTGGCGGTGGCAGGGTGGATACAACGCCGTAAAAATATTATTTTTATTCAAAACAGCAGGGTAACATCTAGTTTTCGCGTTGCTTCCTTGCGGGCAACGGGTTTTAGTATTTTCCAATGTTGTTTTAAAAATTTAAGCACCCGTTCTGGGTTATGCTTTCCCAAATCACGTAACCACCAGCCAATAGCTTTTTGAATAAACCATTCCGGGTCTGTGGCATATAAGCCTGCCCATTGTAGCATACGTTCAGGATTTTTGCCAATTTTTGCGTAGGGTAAAGTAAAAATAAGTGCCGCCCGCCGCATCCAAAAATTGGGGTGTTTGGTCCATGCCTCAACCTCATCTAACCATTTCTCATCAGCTTCAATACATTTCCAGGCCGTGCGCGCCAAATGATCCTCAAGCGCCCAACCATCAATAACTGCTAAATATTGGGTAACCCGTTGCCAAAGTTCAGCACATGGCCTTATTTTGGGAAGTGCCATTATTTTCAAGGCCGCGGTCATGGCATCAAAAATGTTAGTGTGCCATAATTCATCGGCCAGTTTTATTAACGCAGCCTCATCCAATGATTTGCCAAATTGGTGGGCTAATTTTTCGATATTCGGGACACTAACACCCCAATGTTGCCGTGTTGATTTATGATATTTTTGTTCAACGACCGCGCGCGCCGGGTTTTTAAAAGCAGCTAATTGATTAAGAAATTCTGCCCCAATCGGTGATAAGGTATAATTCATTGAAAAGCCCTATTTTTCTAGTCAATAATTCTTTTTAATGGTACTGATATCAAAAGGATGTTTTTAGGATTTTATCAATGGCTTATGAAATTCGCACCCAAATTATCATTCAATCCCCGGCCGCCAAAATTTGGCAGGTTTTAACTGATTTCCCGTCTTACCCAAATTGGAACCCTTTTATCCGTTCAATTAGCGGATCTTTAAGCGTTGGGCAGCGGTTAAAAGTTGAGATTCAACCACCTGGGCAAAAAGCCATGCGTTTTAAACCACGCTTGTTGCAAGCAAAAACAATGGAACGCCTGGCTTGGAAAGGTAGGGTATTGTTGCCCGGTCTTTTGGACGGCGAACATATTTTTGAACTTGCACCTACCGCCTATCAAACAACCCATTTTACACACCGAGAGATTTTCACAGGTATATTCGTTGGAATGTTGATAAAGCCAAACGCCCAATCAATAAAACAAGGCTTTGAACAAATGAACGAACAGCTTCGCTTAAAGTGTCAGCAAAGCTAATTTTGCATATGTTGGAACAATATTGTTGGGTAGGTTTTATTGCCTTGTTCTATTCTTTTTAAGCATAGCGAACAGGATAAAGAAAGATGAATTTAGCCTATGAAATTCGTACCAAAATTGTTATTTATGCGCCTTAAATAAAAGTTTGGATTAAACCAAGCAAGCGGAATATCAGATGTAATGTTCCCATCATGCGTGCGGATTTTACCAATCATTTTACCTTCACGGTTAAAACCCATTTTGTCATAAAGTGCCAAAGCATGGTGATTGCTTTCATTTGTATAAAGCTCGACCCGCAAAATATCGGGTCTCTTTTGTTCAACAAAGTTTAATAATTTTTGCAGGAGCATCTTACCAATCCCCTGTCCTTGAAAATCAGGATCAATAGCAATTGTTAGCGCGCCCAATACATGGCTAAAAGCCTTGGGGCTTAATGTTTGGCAATGCAGGTCGCCAACAATCCTTTCCCCGTCATGGGGATGATCGACAACTAAATGAAAGCCAGAAGCCGCAGCCCCCTTCATAAATTTACGAACATAAGTTGTAGTAATTTCTTTTTCCCGTCTTGCGATACCACCACTGAGACGGGCAACCTTGCGGTATAATTGTCTAACTTTATCAAGGTCATCCAAGGTAGGCGAACGAAATTTTAACATGGTAATGTCAATTGTTGGGTTGGTTGTTGCTATCTTACTTAAAAAATCACAATAATAGGTTTTACAAAAAACACAAATACTTGACATTAACCAAGGAAAAGAATACCACTGGGCTGCTAATTAGTTAGTTTGGGTGATTAGCTCAGTCGGTAGAGCAGCTGACTCTTAATCAGCGGGTCCGCGGTTCGAATCCGCGATCACCCACCAGCATGGCAAAGCAATTTATATAAGAAATTGGGGTTGCTATGAATTTTGTTCCATCACATACGGATTTCTTCCAAGAAATTATTCATTTTGTTCTCGGGCAATTGCCTGTTATCAAAACCTTCTGGTTCCTCATTTTTGGATAATAAGTAAGGTGAAGAGGCGTTTAAAATTGCTGGTTAAGCTGTAAACGTATTTCAGCAAGAGATAGCCGAAAAATACGAACTGAGCTGCTGATAAACAGGGCAACTAAAATACCTGCTGCCAGCAAATCGGGCCAACCAGCTTGTAATAAATAGACAAGGCCAGCTGCAATCATAACACCCACATTACCAATTGCATCGTTACGGCTGCACAGCCAAACTGATTGAATATTGGCATCACCTTCCCGAAATTTGTATAAAAGCACCGCAGAACTAATGTTAACCACTAGAACCAGGGTTGCAACCCATCCCATCGTTAGTGGGATAGGGGTGTGTGCAGCAAAAGTGCGCATAACGGTATCAACTAAAATAACCAGGGCGAATATCAGTAAACTAAAGGCTTTGAGCATGGCAATATAACTTCTTCTGCTGGCTGATTGATTAATTGCCCACAAGCTAAGCCCATATGTCAAACCATCGCCCAATAAATCCAGTGAGTCGGCTAACAACGCTTGGGAAGAGGCAACGATACCCCAACCAAGTTCAACAAAAAACATCACAAGATTAAGCACAATAACAGTTACAAGGATACGCTTATAGGAACGTGATTGACCGGTGAATACACAATCGTGGCAATGAGCAGACATTTTTAATACTCCAGAAATTAATAAAAATATGCTAAGCTTTGCCTTGGGGGAAAGGTCAAACAAATATTAACCATGGTTGTTTTTTATATTTAACTTGATCATCTCATGTATACGCTAGATTGACTTTGATCCAATATTATTTTATCAGAATTTACAAATCAATCGATGGCCAATAAAGGTAATATCCAAGGAAATAATTGATGTTTTCGATTGTTATTTTAGCTTTTAGCCTATCAACCGATGCCTTTGCAGTGTCGCTCGCACGCGGAGCAGGCCTGAAAGATGTTGAATGGCATAAAATCATCAAAACAGCAGCACTTTTTGGTATTATGGAAATGTTGGCTCCATGTTTGGGATGGGTACTTGGGGTCATTATCGGGCATTATATAGCCGTGATAGACCATTGGGTGGCTTTTATCTTATTGGCTGGTCTTGGAATAAAAATGATGAGCGAGGCAATTACAAATAAACCTTTGTCACCATCAGCTAAAAAGCCTGAAACAAATTTTTTTGTCTTATTTTTAACCGCCCTTGGGACAAGCATTGATGCTTTTGTTATAGGACTAACCCTTGCTTTAGTAGAGGCACCCATTTTACTAAGCGCCGCGATTATTGGCTTTACAACATTTTTTATGTCTCTGGCCGGTTTAGTGCTTGGGCGTTTTATAACCTCAACCTTAGGAAAAATAGCCGAGGTTGCCGGTGGCATAATATTGATTGGGGTTGGCGGACATATCCTGCTTAGCCATTTGGGTTACTTGTAATCTTATTTTAAAGCGGCAATTAAACCCGCAATATCTTGATCCTGCATTCCCGCATTAACCAATTGTTGAAACAAAAGTTGGCTTACCTGAGTGCCAGGAAGATGAATCCCCAATTTTTTTGCTTCGGCAAGACAAATTTCCAAATCCTTAAGACCAATTTTGATACTGGCTTGTGTTTTAAAGTCCTTGTTTAACATGCGGGGGCCGCGTTGTTCCAGTTGCCGCGATTGAGCAGATCCTTGCACCATTAGTTTTAGTAAACGTGCACCATCTAGGCCAGCTGCCTCAATAAATTTTATGCTTTCTGCCACTCCTTGCAGGGCGCCAATACCACAAATTTGATTAGCCATTTTAGCAAGGCACCCTGAACCGGCTGGCCCCATCCATTCATAACATGTGGCATAGTGATGAAATAGCCTGCAGGCTTGGTCATAATAGGTACGATCGCCCCCAGCCATTATGGTAAGTTTTCCAGCGTCTGCCGCTATTTTCCCACCAGAAACCGGTGCATCTAAAAAACCAATTTTATTTTCTGCGGCAATCTTGCCTATTTTTTGGCTTATTTCGCGTGAAACTGTTGAATGATCAATCACCAATGTTCCTGGCTTTAAGCTTGGTAATATGCCGGAATCTAGTAAAACATTACTTAGGGCATCATCATCGAGCACACAAGTATATACAACATCTGCACCCAAAGCAATTTCGGCCAAACTGGTGGCTATTTGACCGCGATATTGCTTAAGCCAAGCCTGTGCTTTGTTTAATGTACGGTTAAAAACGGTTAATTTATGCCCGGCATTGGCCAAGTGACCCGCAATAGGATAGCCAATTAACCCAAGGCCAATAAAAGATATGTTCATTAAATTGCCCCGATTTTTAGATAAAATCTTGCATAAATTTTATGCCTGAACACACAGTTTATCAAGTAATCAAACCATTTACAGTAAACAACACCATATTAGTATTTTCTAATACCCCTAATGCCACAAGCAGCATCACAAAAGCGAACTTATTTTTGAAGGCCAATTCCATAACTTTTGGCAAGACCACCGGAAAATTTTTCTATCATAATCATGGCTGGTTTATCAAAAAGTAAATTGTTATGCATTATACCTTGAACATCAATTTCGGTAGTTACCGATAGCGTTATCTTAGATTGACTGCGTCTGTCTTTGCTGATGGATTTTGTTTGCAGAACATTAAAATGCAATAAAATAGGCGCAAGAAATATTTCATGGGTTATCTTGCGCGAAATTAAATAACCTGGGCGGTTAATTTCTTCAAACTTTAGGATTATACCTTTTTTTATTTCCTCTTCATAAATCAGCGGCGTTTTACTTAAAATAGTTATTTTTTGTACGTCTTTACGCCATGTTGGGTAGTTTTCAATGTCCTTCAGCATTTTTATTACGGTTTCACGCGTTTTATTGACTATAATAAAATCTTGCTGATGTTGGGATACACCTTTTTTTATGTCAAAAGTTGGTGCCTTAATGTACGAACTAGTGGTGGTATTGCGCCGCCGCATAAAACGAAAAACTGCAAATAAAATGAACATATCCAAAACAATAAAAGCGATAATATATATGTAATAATTTTCCAAAATTTCCCTCCTTAGATATATTTCGGGGAACAAATATTTTTACGCAACATAATAACAACATTACAAAAAATTTTCTAAATAAGATACATTAGAAGATTCGTACCCAGTGACAAAAATTGTTAAGTGTGTTATGATTAAAACATATAGTTAGCTATATTAATCAATATAACTGCAAGGGTGCTTACATGAAATTATTAAAAACTTTATCATTTGCTTTGCCAGCCGCGCTGTTGGCACATATGGCTTTTGCCCAAGAAAGCAAAAACGTTGTTGTTTATAATAGTATGACGGGTACAGAGATGGTCCGTCTTATGCAAGAGGCAGGATACCGCGCAACTTTAAGCAAGGATAGCGACGGTGAACCAACGATTGCCTCGGCTGATTCGGGGTTAGATTTTAACGTCTATTTTTACGTGTGCGACAAAGTTACAAAAGATAACTGCAAAACCATTATGTTTGTTCGTGGTATTGATTTAAAAAATGGCACCACCTTATCGACAATTAATGATTGGAATGGTGACAGCCTTCATGGTTCAGCATGGCTCGACGATGAAAATGACCCATATTATGGGCTAGCCCTAAGCTTCTCAGGCGGTATAACCAAAGAACACCTAATTGAGCAAATTTCTCTTTTCACCAGGAATATGCGTCGCTTTGAAAAAGCAGTAAATCCCTAATATAATTAAGTGCTTTAAAGTTCATTATACAAAACCGCTTATTATGAATTGGTAGGCGGTTTTGTGTTGTCTTAGGCTTTATATTTTATGAACATTATGGGTGCTTAATGTAATAAAAGCAGAATTTCCAAGATGACGATGCGGATATATAAAGTACGATTATATTTTGCGGTATTATAACAAATTGGCTGCCTTATTTTTGCCTTATTTATGGTTAAAATAACGATCAAAACATTTTTGAATTTTACTTGAAATTTATAAGAGGTCACAAATGGCGCGCATGATCTTTGTTATGCTTCTATCAATGGTAATTGGCACGGGCCAGGTAATGGCTGCTGAATGGCAGAAGGTGCAACTGCCAACGCCTCCAGCAAATTTGATAAAGGGGCGCAGCTTGTTGGCATGTGAAATAAAAAATTTGGATGATCGTTTTTTTTATGCTTGTCGAGTAGGGGTTAGTACACCTGCACCAAAAGCCGATGATAAGATTGACTATTGGGTGGTGGAGCTGGACAAGGATGGCCAAAAAAAGCAGGAATGGGTTATCAAAAACATAAGCACGCATAATAACCTATTTTCAGCTGCAATTATTGCTGCTGACGCGCAGGATTTTTACCTTGCAGTGGCAGAGCTGGATCATGAAATGAATAAAAAATATGTTCAGCAACATACCCTATCTTCCTGGACAATTAAGACCTTAAAAACCTATCGTGTTTCCAAAAATAATCGTCAAGAAGCTATTGATTATGGGTATATAAAAGGTTCATTGACAAATTTACCAGCCATTATGTTACATCCGACGACTGTTGGGCGTAAAATATCCTGTTTGTGGGTTTTTATTCAACGCCCTTCCGAGGCTTCGGATAACCAAGATGGGGATTTTTTTGAAATTGTTGAACAATGTCCGTATCGCCTGGATAAAGAACGTTTAAGAATTGTAACAAACTGGAAAGAAAGTATAGAAACAGGAAAATGGTACGAGCCTTCTTTTATTAACTATGATGGTACATTAACAGTTGGGGCGCTTGAATTACAATCAGGTAAGGTGATAAACGAAGTTGGTATTAATTTGTGGGAATTTTCGCATCTCCCTGGGAACCCAATGGTTTGGGAACAAATGGGTTTTCAAAAGCCTGTGCAAAAAAAATACGCCTATGCAAACCCGATTCCAGCGCACGAAATTGCAAACCTGCAGACACGATTTTTTATCAAATTACCTTCAGGTACTGAACGGTTACGGCGGCAATTGGTTGTTCCCCAATTAGTTGATCATCATTTAAAACTGCTGCTTAGAACCGAACCCATTGGTGACTGGAAACGATTATCTGATGCTGAATGGCCGGTAACAACCATTTTAGATGTTTCACAGCTAATCCTTAATAATTCCCTAGAATTTAACACCCATCCATATATTAATCTATTCTCTCGACAAAATAACAGTTGGTTATTAACTTTCTTTCATTTTGATCATAAGAAGGCACATTCCACAAAAGGTAGCGGCTATATCAGCATGATGCAGCTAGATCAATCGGGCAAATTATCTCAAAAACCTATTACACAGCAGTTGAATAGTAGTGATCGTAGCCCCATGATGTCTCAAGCCCAATTGGCACTATTCAATAGTCAAACTATCTTTCTGCTGTTGAATGAAACAGTCCAAAATAACCGCTTTAGTTTATGGCGCTTGCATTTGGGTCAATAGACTTTAGTATGGTCAATTTAATGATTAATAAATAACTGCGCTAGCCACAATGTTATGATGGGCGTAAGATATAAATTTTAAGTTCTTAAACTCATTTTTTTGAGCATTGGCAGTCATTCTCACATGGAGTGACTGCCTTTAATCTTTCAATAAATAGTACAATGTATCAATTTATTGTTTGAATTTAGAGAATTGAAAGAAGAAAAAGCGGCCTATTCTATGGTGGGCGCGACAAGGATTGAACTTGTGACCCCATCCGTGTGAAGGATGTGCTCTTCCACTGAGCTACGCGCCCGCAGTATGCAGCCGAGATGTTGGGTACCATAAAAATCTTCTAGAAGCTGGTCAATCAGAATCTGACATATATCGTATTTTTGTATCCTAACCAATTTACAATATTTAATAATTAAATGTTACAAAATTACCACATTCGACTATTAAAACGCGTTCAAGTTTAATCAAATATTGCTATCAACACTGTTTTCTGACAAGATCACTAGCGGGAAATATTGTTCCCTTTTGTATCAAACTAAAACCTTAACAAGGAATTATATAATGCGTTTATTGACAAAAGTAGCCCTTGCCGGGTTTGTTGCTTTTAGTGTGCTTGGTTTGGCCGCTTGTGGTGAAAGCGATGTTGACAAAGCAAAAAGACTAGGCAAAGAGGCTTGTGAAAAGAATATTACTACCAATATCCCAAAAGAACAACGCGATAAACTGGTTGAAGATTGTAAGAAAGCGGTTGATTCTGCTACATATCGCTAAAACATTCATAATATTTTAACAATCAAACGTCTTGGCCACCCGCAAGAATAAATTAGCACCCTGTTTTGCCGGTATTGTTTTTAAACAAGTCAGGGGCTGTTGTGTTTTGCGGGTGGTTTTTTTATAAAACCAAAGCCTATAAAAGAGGATAAAAATGAAAAAAAATCTGATAACGACCTTAATTCTAGCTAGCATGGGTTTACTGTCAGCATGTGGCGATAGCAACGAAAAACTTGCACGCCAAGTATGCGAAGAACAAATGGGCAAGGATTCGCGCGTGGCTTCAATGAGCCAGGCCGAGAAAGATTTAGCTTTGAAATTGTGCGTTGAGCTTGCAACAGAAGCCCTTAAGAATGGTGCAAAGCCATAATATTGTGCATAGTATAAATTTAGCAGCTAAGATTGATCAATTTTTTGTTATTCTTGGGTGCTAATTGGTTTTGGCAGCAACTTTTTGTTTTAAAAGCTCGATAAGCTTTGTTAAATCGTTGCTGCCTTTTAGTATCGTTGCAAAATCATCCCGAAGGGTTGCTGCCTGGCTCAGTCCTTCAACAACAAAATCGGTAATTAGATAGCGCTCTTGTTCAAGACGTAATTGCCAATCAATTTGTAACCTATCTGAAGCTGTTTTACCGGTGATAACGGTAACAACAATATAAGAATTCTGATTCTTGGTTGTTCGGATTATGTCAAGCTTCTGCCCTGAATATGCGGCCAGAAGTGCTGCAAAATTTTTGGCATTGTATAGCCGGAATATCGTAACATATTCCTGTTTCTGTTGGTCGGTTGAGCGGTTCCAATATCTTCCAACAACAAACTTGGCTAAACCCGGTATGTCTGAATATTTATCAAGGAAGGTGAGCATCCGCTCTTCCCGCGTTTTTTTATCTATGCCCGCAATAGTTAATGAATTAATAGCTTCGTCAGCAATACTGCGAATAAAGTCTGCCGGGCTTGGCGGTGTTTGAGCCGATAATTGTGGAGCAACGAAAAACAAAGCCCCCAGAATAACCAGTTTTTTATATAGCCCAATAGGCGACAAGTTTACCAAGCTACCCTCCCATCAACAGATGGGCTGATTGTATCATAAAATAAAACAGGGCACAAGTTTTGTGAATTACTTTAAGCCGGTTTGGACAAATTTTTCAGCATGATGGCATGAAACCTGGTGACCATTCACAGGTCGCAACTCTGGGATCATTTTTGTACATATATCTGTTGCATATGGACAACGTTTATGAAAAGTACACCCTGGTGGCGGTGCAAGCGGTGAAGGCATTTCTCCCTTCAAAACAATTCGCCCAGATTGTTTAGGATTATCAACAGAGGGCGTACTTGCCAAAAGCGCATGGGTATAAGGATGGAGCGCACCTGAAAATATTTGATCTTTGGTACCATGTTCAACAATTTTGCCAAGGTAAAGGACGGCAACGCTATCAGCAATATGTTTAACAACTGTTAGGTCATGTGAGATAAAAATATAAGAAAGTTTTAGCTCTTGTTGTAGGGATGCCATCAGGTTTAAAACCTGCGCACGAACTGACACGTCCAGTGCTGAAACAGGCTCGTCGGCAACAACAATTTTTGGGTTAAGCATTAACGCGCGGGCGATAGCAATACGTTGGCGTTGACCGCCTGAAAACATATGTGGATATCGCTGCGCGTGTTCAGGGCGTAATCCAACCTTTCCAAGCATTGTTATAACCTTTTCGCGCCGTTCAGATAGCTTAAGGGGGGTATTAATTTTTAATGGTTCAGCAAGTAAATTACCAATTTTATGTCTTGGGTTCAGTGAACCATAAGGATTTTGAAAAATCATCTGAACAAATGGTCGAAATTGTTTCAACGTCGATCTATTAGGGTTACTGACGTCTTGCCCTTGTAAAAATAGTTGCCCTAGGGTGGGGCGTTCAATAAGCGTAATCATTCGGGCCAAAGTTGATTTTCCTGAGCCCGATTCCCCAACGATTGCAAGCGTTTGTGCTGTTTTTAATGATAAATGCACACCGTTTACGGCTTTTAGTGTTTGAACCTTACCAAAAAAACCATTTTTTAGGTTATAGTATTTGGCAAGATTAACGGTTTTTAGTACAACATCATCAATTTCTTGGGAGCTATTTTGTAGATTCATGATTGAGGTTGACCTAAGGGATAGTGACAACGAACATGTTGCTTTTTTTCATTTTCTTTCAATGCAGGTGAATTAATCCGGCATGTTTCTTGAACTTTCTGGCAACGTGGGTGAAACAAACAACCGCTTAAGCGATCATAAGCACCTGGAACAGTACCAGGGATAGATAATAAGCTTTCTCCTTGGCGGCTACGTTCGGGCAGGGCTTGCAGCAAGGCCGCGGTATAAGGATGCTGGGGATTTTTAAACAACCGATCTGCTGGTTGCTTTTCAACAACCTGACCGGCATACATTACCATAATCTGTTCAGCCATTTCGGCAACCACACCCATATCATGGGTTATCAAGATTAGTGCCATACCGGTTTCTTGTTGCAATTTGCGCAGTAAATCAAGAATTTGTGCCTGAATCGTGACATCAAGAGCAGTTGTTGGTTCGTCTGCAATAAGTAATTTGGGATTACAAGCAATTGCCATTGCAATCATAACCCGCTGATTCATGCCCCCAGATAATTGGTGGGGGTATGAATCAAGCCTTTTATCTGGTGCGGGAATGCCAACGCGTTCTAATAATTCAATTGCTTTTCGACGTCTATCGCGTTTATTACCACCTTGGTGAATGGCCAAGGTTTCCATGATCTGATACCCGATGGTAAAGCATGGGTTAAGGCTTGTCGTTGGTTCTTGAAAGATCATGGCCACATCTTTGCCAAGCATGCTGCGTCTTTTGGGTGCAGAAATGCGCAATAAATCCACCTGATTAAATTGCAAAATGTCGGCACGAACCTGACCAGGCCAAGGAACAAGGCCCATCGCAGCAAGCATCGTAACACTTTTTCCTGAACCAGATTCACCAACAATTCCAAGGGTTTGACCTGATTCAATCGACAAATTTAGTCCATCAACAGCACGGAATGCACCGCGCATGGTCGGGAATTCAACTGTTAGATTGCGAATTTCCAATAAAGGCATGTTATGTCCGCTTTAATTTGGGGTCTAGGGCATCACGCAATCCATCACCCATTAGGTTAAAGGCTAATACGGTTATCAAAATACATAATCCAGGCAGAGTAACAATCCAGGGATGCTGCGTAATAAAACTGCGGGCTTCAGATAACATAGTTCCCCATTCGGCTGTTGGTGGTTGTGCGCCGTATCCCAAAAAACCAAGAGCTGCTGCATCAAGAATGGCGCTTGAAAAACTTAAAGTTGCTTGCACAATTAATGGCGGAAGACAGTTTGGCAGCAATGTTATTAACATAAGTCTTAATGAACCAGCGCCAGCAACACGTGAAGCAATAACATATTCTTTGTTAATTTCAGATATAACAGCAGCCCGGGTTAAGCGGGCATAATGCGGTAAAACTGTAATAGATATAGCAATCATGGCGTTTGTTAGACTTTTTTCTAGGATTGCAATAATTACCAAGGCCATGAGAAGGCTAGGAAGTGCTTGAATAATATCCATAAGACGCATGATCATAAAATCAACCCAGCCACCAAAATAACCGGCAATCAACCCAAGTGATACACCAAAAATCAGCGAAAGTGTAACAACGATTAACCCGATAATAAGAGATAAACGTGCACCATGAATAAGACGCGATAAAATATCACGTCCAACGTTATCTGTGCCCAAAAAATGATCAACCATACTGCCTTCTACCCAGGCGGGTGGTAACAGAAAACGTCCTTCAAACTGGTACGCAGGATCATAAGGGGCCAATAAATCGGCTAAAATCGCAACGATAATTAGGGCAACAATCAGAAAAAAACCAACTAGTGCCCCTTTGTTTCTTGAAAAGTTGCGCCAAAATTCTGCAAAAACACTTGGAACTATTACTTGATGAGATGTTTTTTGGTCTATTTCAGCGGCCATGGCGAATCCTTGGGTTTATAAGCCCATATAAAATATCGATTATGAAGTTAACAATCATGATAAAACTGGCAACCAGTAAAACTGCACCTTGCAAAACAGGGTAATCACGCCGGTCAAGCGAATCGATAAGCCATTTACCAATACCAGGCCAAGAAAATATTGTTTCTGTCAATACGGCACCTGCGAGCAGCGAGCCTGTTTGAAGGCCTATAACAGTAATAACCGGTATCAGGGCATTGCGCAGGCCATGGATTAAAACGATCCTTTTGGGGTTTAGCCCCTTAGCTTTTGCTGTTCTTATATAATCTTCACCCATTACCTCGATCATCGACGAACGAGTCATGCGCGCAATAATGGCAAGTGGAATTGTTCCAAGCGCCAATGTTGGAAGTATAAGGTGGTGTATGGCCGAATAAAAAGCCGGCCAATCATTGCTCAGGATACAATCTAACAATAAAAAGCCTGTGATTGGTTCGACATAAAATTCAAAAGATAAGCGACCTGATACAGGTGTCCAGCCAAGCGTGATGGAAAATAACAATATCAACAAAAGACCCCACCAAAAAATTGGTAGTGATTGTCCTGTCAAAGCTGTGCCCATGGTTAGATAATCGCTAACTTTACCGCGTCTTAGGGCTGCAATAATTCCAAGCGGTATGCCAAAAACAATACCAAACAACATGGCAGATAGGGCAAGTTCTATTGTTGCAGGAAACAAATCCCAAAATTCACTAAGAACTGGTTTGGATGTAACAATAGAATTACCCAAATCGCCCTGCACAACCTGATTAATGTAGATGCCATACTGCACAATTAACGGCTGATCCAAACCAAGTCTTGCCTTGGCTTCTTCAACCCAGCGCGGGTCAACGGCGCGTTCGCCAAGCATTGCGGTAATTGGGTCTCCCTTTATTAGGCGGACCATGGAAAACGTCAGCAGTGTAACACCAATAAAAGTTGGTATTAATAATAAAAAGCGATTTAGAAAAAAACGCAACATTTGTCTGCTTTAATCTTTCAACGGGGTCATCAATAACAATTATGCAATCAATAAACAGACTTCTGAGGAAAAAGTAAACTATTCTTTTTAGTTATTCCATATTTATAACGAAAAACTAATCTTGTGGCACATTAATTTTATGAAACACGTATGTTTACATCATATAGAACCGCTATAAAATAAAAAAGGGCTTTACCTGAAAGATAAAGCCCTTGGCAATTTAAGAAGTAAAAATTACTTCAATTCAACACCATAAAAATCATGCGAACCAAACGGGCTAATTTGATAACCCGTCACATTGGACCGGGTAATCTCGGTAGCTATCGAGTGCGCAATAGTAAACCATGGTGCTTCTTCCTTAAATATAACCTGTGCTTGTTCGTAAAGCTTTGTACGTTCGGCTTGATTACTTACTTGCCGTGCTTTAACAATTAGGTCATCAAAGGGTTTATGGCACCACCGAGCTGTGCTGGAGCCAGCAGCAGCGCATGACAACAGGTTACCAAAGAAGTTGTCTGGATCACCATAGTCACCTGTCCAGCCAAGCAAGCCCATATCATGTTCGCCTTTGCGCAAACGGTCTAAATATTCACCCCATTCATAGCTAACTAGGCGAACTTTAATACCAACCTTTGCCAAATCGGCCTGCATTAATTCAGCCATTGCCTTGGCATTTGGGTTGTATGGACGTTGAACTGGCATCCACCACAATGTTGCTTCAAAGCCATTAGGATAACCGGCAGCAGCCAATAATTCCTTGGCCTTGTTAACATTATACTGATAGTCTTTTACGCTTTTGTTATAAGACCAAAGAGTTGGTGGGATTGGGTTTGTTGCTGGAGTTCCCGAACCAAGATATACGGCCTTAACAATATTGGCTTTGTTTAAAGCCATGTTGATAGCCTGCCGTACACGTTTGTCATTAAACGGCTTCTTTTCTGTGTTAAAAGCAAGATAACCAATATTGAAACCTTCTTGTTGTAAAACACGCAGATTTTTATCGGCTTTCATTGACTCGATCTCGGCCGGATTGGGGTATGCCATCACATGGCATTCACCTGCACGCATTTTCTGATAACGAATTGAAGCATCTTTCGTGATTGCAAAAACTAAAGTATCAATTTTAGCTGCACCACGCCAGTATTTATCATTCTTCGTATACCGGATTGCCGAGTCCTTTTGGTAATTCACTAAGACGAAAGGACCTGTTCCAACTGGGTCGGTGTCCAGTCTTTCCGGTGTACCCGCTTTCAATAATTTATCAGCATATTCAGCCGACAGAATTGAAAATGAATGCAACGTTAAAATGCTGATGAAGGTAGCATCAGGTTTGGTCAAGGTGATTTTTACAGTATAATCATCAACTTTTTCGACTGATTTAATTAAATTTGGTCCATCTACTTCGTTAAAATAGATGTAGTTTCCGCCTGAAACCTTATGATAAGGATGTTTTTCATCCATCATCCGTTTAAAGCTGAATAAAACATCATCAGCGTTAAATGGTCTTGTTGGTGTAAAGTTGCGTGTTGTATGCCACTGAACGCCGCGGCGTAGATAAAATGTATAGGTTAGGCCATCATCAGAAACTGTCCATGATTGGGCTAAGCCTGGTTCTGCTTCAGTCTTGCTGCCACGCACCTCAACCAAACGATTGTAAATGGCTATTGACGAAGCATCAAATGTTGTGCCCGAAGTTGCCAATTGTGGGTTGAATGTTTCTGGACTGCCTTCTGAGCAGTATACAAGTGTCTTGTTCTGCGCTTGCACGGGTGCAATTGCTGATAGCGTAAGCCCAGCAACGGCAAGTGCTTGCCACAAATATCTTTTCATCGAGTTTCTCCCTTAAGGTTGATCCACCACCATCAAATGATGATGGATCAGCCTATGACGATCAAGTAAGGTATGTCAATATCAAAACGGGAGACATAAGCTGAATAAAAAGACACAAAATGTCTTTTTATGCCAATCCACTAACGGAATGAAGATATAAAGTGTTCGGTTTTGTAACTTAAATGGTGCCGGATGCAAGATTCGAACTTGCGGCCTACTGATTACAAATCAGTTGCTCTACCACTGAGCTAATCCGGCGTATGCCCCTTATAAACTTGGTTTCCGGCATAATAACGTAAAAAAAGTTTTACACATTTTTGACCGAGTTTTACACATTTGTATTAAACCCACCCTCAATCTATTTGTATTTTTCCAATTTTTCAACTGCTGATTTTGCCATTTTTGAATTTCTTGGTAAATACACTTCTAAAATTCGTTGGCAACGGTCAATAGTATGTCCACTGATTGATGCAATTTCTGGAACAGTTGCGCCGGCTTCAGCTAATCTGACAATGGCCGTGCGTCTTAAATCACGGAACTGTAGGTTTTTTAAACCAGCTTTTATCATTGCTCTTTTCCACACATGTGTAAAATAGTGTGTTTTCCATGAGTACCCAGTTTTGGTTGTAAGAATAAGAGGAGATTTTTTTACGAGTCTCTCTGCTATCAAGAATTGTTTATCAATGATTGATTGGCAGAGCAATACTAACAACTGCTTGTGCTGCTATTCCCTCTTCACGACCTGTAAAACCAAGTTTTTCTGTTGTTGTGGCCTTAATATTCACCCGATCATGTGATATGTGAAGAAGGGCAGCGATTTTTTCAGCCATCGCCTGACGATGCGGGCCAATTTTTGGGTTTTCGCAAATAAAGGTTATATCAGCGTTAGTAACGCGGGCTGATTTTTTAAAAACCATTTCCATGATGTGTTTAATGAAAATGCTAGAATCGGCCCCACGCCACCGCATATCTTTGGGTGAAAAATGCTGGCCAATGTCACCCGCACCAATCGCCCCTAAAATAGCATCAGCCAAGGCATGTAAGCCAACATCAGCATCGGAATGTCCCTCAAGAGCATGATGGTTGGCAATTTTTATGCCACCTAAGGTAACATAATCGCCGGTTTTATAAGCATGAACATCAAAACCCATACCACAACGATATTCATAAATTGAAGTTGCAGCCAAAATTCTTTCTGCCTTTGCCAAATCTTGTTCAAGCGTTATTTTGATATTGTCATCATCACCAATAACAATCAAGGGTGAAATCCCTTGGGCCTCGAACAGACTGGCGTCATCTGTAAAATTATGTTCTGTATATTGTTCATGTGCTGCATATATCAACGGGTAATCGAATGCTTGCGGTGTCTGCGCCCGCCATAATGATTGACGATCAACTGTGTCTGTAATCCGCAATTGATGATCAGTGCGCTTTAACGTATCAACAACTGCTGTTGCCGGAATAACCGCTGGCGATTCTTTAAGGCCATCAATTAAACGTTGAATCAGCTTTGGTGTAACAAAAGGTCGCGCTGCGTCATGAATAAGTACATGGGTTGGCTTATAAATTTGTATTGCTTCAAGGCCTTTTTTAACCGATTGCTGCCGGGTTTGACCACCGGCAATAAAAGGCAAAAGCTTAAGACCGTTTATTGCGTTCTTATAGAAATCAGCGTGGTCGGGTTGTCCAACAACGGCGACAGCATCAATGTGCGGGTTATTGGTTAATATTTCCAAACTGTATCTAATAACCGGCTTTCCAGCAAGTAAACAATATTGTTTTGGCAGTGATCGGCCAAAACGCTCACCACGACCAGCTGCTACAACAAGGGCGATTGTTTTCATGTGATCAATTCATTCTTATGTAAATGATAAAAACACTACAACAGCTAAAGATTTTAAGTTTTCAAGTCAAGATAAAGACGGTGAAGGTAATAATTAGTACAATCGCTTTTAATGTGCTGCAGAGTGCATAGTGATATTTGGGATATTGCTATAATCGCCAAATTTGCCAACAATTGCAACATGATCGGATGGTTTATCATCGGCACGCAGATATTTATCAACTTGAACATCTTTTAAAACATCGGCAGCTTGTGGAGATAACAGTAAATGATCGATGCGTAGTCCGGCATTGCGCGGCCAGCAACCACCCTGATAGTCCCAAAATGTATAAATTTGATCTTTAGGGTATAATAAACGCAAAGCATCACTATACCCAAGATGTAACAATTGCCGGTAAAATTGCCTGCTTTCAGGGCGGCACAAGGCATCGTTCTGCCAACCAGCAGGGTCATATACATCAAAATCTTGCGGGGCTATATTAAAATCACCTCCGATAATCGTTTTCTCTTCGTAAGATAGAATATTCTGTGCGTGTGTGCAAAGACAATGAAGCCATCGCAGTTTGTAATCGAACTTGTCACCTGGGTAGGGATTGCCATTGGGGACATAAACATTGGCAATCCGCCAAACACTTTTTTGTGCTTCAACGATGACTTCAAGATAACGTGCCTGATCATCTGCTGGTAACCCAGGCAACTTGTCATGCTCGATCTGGACGGGAAATTTACTTAAAACAGCAACACCATTATAGGTTTTCTGCCCTACAATACGTAAATTGTAGCCAAGTTCTTCAATTTCTTGGGTTGGAAACTGCAATTCAAGACATTTAATTTCTTGCAGTAAAACAACATCTGGTCGTTTTTGCTGCAGCCAATTGGTAAGCTGGGGTAAATGCGCTCTAATCGAATTAATATTCCAGCTAGCGATTGATATCAATTTTTCGTTCATGGGTGCCGTTCTATAACCTATTAGGTAGAGGTAAATAAATTAAAACAACCAACCAGCTTGGTAACTAGGTGCGTAATTGGTTATATTTTTGGTGCAAAAGAATTACCACAACCACAGGATGCCTGGGCATTAGGATTGTTAATATGAAATCCAGCCCCAGATAAATCTTCAACAAAATCAAGTACACAATTCACCAGAAATGGCAACGAGGTTGTATCAACAACAACACCTCTGCCAGCTTTGCCAATCAAGATGTCATCAGTTTCTTGGCTGGTTGTAATTGTATAATGATACTGAAAACCAGAACATCCACCACCTAAAACAGCTATTCGGAGGTATCCGTCTGTTTTCTGTTCCTGAGCTAGGATTGATTCAATCTGTTGAAAAGCCTGTGGTGTCACATGCAGTGATTCTGTATTGATTATGTTAGGGGCCGTGGAATGATGAATCGATTTCATAATTTGGTATCCTGGGAATCGGGTGCTTTTATTATACTTGTATATATAGGTTTATTTTACAAAAAATAAAGATAATAAATCTTACCGGAACGGTATGCTTTCTTTGGGTTTGCTATTTATCTTTAACTGTTCTATCTTTTTTCTAAAGATTCTTTTTAAAGAAAGTGTTCATGTCTGTGTCCTTTACTATCATTCAATTGCAACCTTATGCCAGTAATGCGGAACGAGATGCAGCACGGCTTTATGTTGAAGCTGATAGCAATTTGCGCACACCGTTTCAGCGTGATCGCGATCGTATTATTCATAGCATGGCATTTCGGCGATTAAAACATAAAACACAAGTCTTTATAGCACACGAAGGGGATCATTATCGAACACGTCTAACCCATAGCCTTGAGGTTGCCCAGATTGCCCGAACAATAAGCCGAATTCTTGGGGTTGATGAAGACTTGGCCGAGGCCTTAGCTTTGGCACATGATTTAGGGCATACCCCATTCGGTCATGCTGGTGAAGATGCACTGGCAGCATCGATGCAACCATATGGCGGGTTTAGCCATAACGAGCAAACATTCCGGATTTTGGTTGAACTGGAAAAACGTTACCCAAGCTTTGACGGTCTTAACCTTAGCTGGGCATGCTTAGAAGGGGTTATTAAACATAATGGACCACTGACCAATAAAGCGAATCAACCAACCAACGCAACCAATATAATTTCGGCTTATATTATGGCGTATTCGTCAGAAAAACAGGATTTACGTCTTTCAGACCGGCCAGGATTAGAAGCACAAATAGCTGCTGTCGCCGATGACATCGCCTATAGCAGCCATGATATCGATGATGGTCTTAGGGCCAGCCTTTTTACAATGGATGAACTGGCAGCTATTTCAATTATTGGCGATATATTAAAAGAGGTTTTAAAAAAATACCCATCTCTTCATGGGGCTAGGCTGCGACATGAATTGGTACGTCAATTGGTACATAGTATGGTTAGCGATGTTATTCGTTACAGTTTGAAGCAAATTGATTGCTACCAGATTAAAAGCACCGAAGACATCAGAACATGCCCAGAAGATATAGCACATTTTTCACCTAACTTCCGGATTCAGGCACAAGAATTAAAATCATTCCTTTTTCGTAGAATGTATCGCCACTATCAGGTGAACCGTACGGCAGTTAAGGCAAAAAAAATAATACATGATCTTTTCGATTATTATATTCAGCTTCCAGCTTCCTTACCAAATGAATGGCAAATAAAAGATTTACAACCTGGCCAGATGCGAACGGCACGTCATATAGCAGATTATATTGCCGGCATGACCGACCGTTTTGCCTTAACCGAGCATCGCCGTCTTTTTGATTTACAGCGCATGGAATAACGTTGCAAATTACAAAAGCTAATTTATTAATTAGGCATTAGTTTTAAATTTTTCTGTTTAAGGCATGCAACTATGGATTTATTTAGGGTTTTTTATCATCAGTTGATGAAAAGCATTGCTTTGATTTGGCCGCAAGCCTATCAATCTGGCGATTTGGGTGCTGTACAGGTCGAACAGCCTCGTGATAGTAAATTTGGTGATTTAAGCACCAATGCAGCACTAATCATAGGTAAAAAGTTGCGTTTACCACCGATCGAGGTTGCCAATAAGCTTATACAGCATATTAAAACCTATGATGATGTTGCTGCGGTTGAAGTGGTGGCACCAGGTTTTCTTAATTGCCGTTTGCATGAACAAAGTTGGCGCCAGGTTCTTCACCATATTATTAAGTCCGATATGAATTATGGTGATAGCCAAATTGGGCAAGGCCAACATATTAATGTTGAATATGTTTCTGCCAATCCAACTGGTCCGTTGCACTTGGCACATGCACGTGGTGCGGTTGTGGGTGATGCATTGGCATCGTTGCTGCTGAAGGCTGGATACCATGTTACCAAAGAATATTACATAAACGATGCTGGTGCTCAGGTCGATGTATTGGCTAATTCAAGCTATTTGCGCTATCAAGAAGCATTAGGGGTCGATATTGGTGAAATACCAAGTGGTTATTACCCTGGTGAATATTTGAAAGATGTTGGTGCTGCTATTGCTAAGAAAGACGGGCGCAGATGGTTAAACCAAAGCCCCAAGGATTGGGTGCCTGTTTTTCGTCAATATGCTGTTCAGATGATGATGCAAAATATTAAAACAGATTTGCTTGAACTTGGTATCAAACATGATCTTTTTTCGTCTGAAAAAGCACTTATTGACACAGGTGGGGTGGATCAGGCAATCGCTGAGTTAGAAAAAATGGGTTTAATCTATACGGGTATTCTCGAAGCACCCAAGGGTACAAAAGCCCCTGAAGATTGGGAACCAAGACCACAAATGCTGTTTCGGTCAACTTCTTTTGGTGATGATGTAGATCGGCCACTGCGTAAATCCGATGGAAGTTGGACGTACTTTGCAACGGATATAGCCTATCAATTTAGTAAATTTCGGCGCGGTGATAAGGTGCTTATTAACGTTTGGGGTGCCGATCATGCCGGATATGTTAAAAGGTTACAGGCGGCTGTTGCGGCAATAACCGCAAATCAAGCGCGATTTGAAGCCAGAATCTGTCAGATGGTACGTCTTTTGCGTGATGGTCAACCAGTTAAAATGTCAAAAAGGGCTGGAACTTTTGTAACTTTACGAGAAGTAATGGATGAAGTTGGTCGGGATGTCGTACGTTTTATTATGCTGACCCGCAAAAATGATGCACCTCTTGATTTTGACCTAACAAAAGTCATTGATCAATCGCGGGACAATCCGGTTTATTATGTTCAGTATGCCCACGCCCGAACATGTTCTGTATGGCGCAGGCTGAAAAAAGATTTTCCACAGTTGTTGATTGATGAGCGTGATTTGCCAAAGGCTCAGTTCAATCGGTTAACTGATGAGGCCGAAATGACCTTGATAAAAATGTTAGGAACTTGGCCTAAAGTTGTTGAGTCAGCAGCTCAAGCCCAAGAACCACACCGTATTGCATATTATCTTTATGAGGTGGCGCATCTTTTCCATGTGCTGTATACAAAAGGAAAGGGTAAAGACGAAAGTAATCTGCGTTTTATTGTCCCCGAGCAAACAGATGTAACATTAGCGCGATTGGCACTGGTGCATAGTGTTGGAATTGTGATAAGATGTGGTCTGAAAATCATGGGTGTTGAACCGGTTACGGAGATGCAATATGAGTCCAGCACAACCAGCCTATAAGCCAGGCTATTTAGACAATTCACAGGTAAATGAAAATGGTACAAAAACAGTGCCTGTTGATGAATTTCCGAATCAGTCATACCGCCATACATCAGGTAATCCGAGGATTAACCGCCATATTGATATGGAAGACTGGCGTGAAGATAGCCCGGTTGCAAAACAGGGGCTTACGCTTCAATTGGATGAAGCATCTTTTCCTATTCAGCAAGCTGCCTATACCCTTGATGATCATCAAGAAATGCAGGTTGGTGAAGTAAATGTTGATCAACATGAGGTAGTAGGGGAAGACGATTATTCGATTAATAACAACCAGGATATACACCAAGATTATCAACCTCATGCCGGCTATAACAAAACAAATCTTCATACAGCATCGACCAGTGGCAAGACAGAAACACCTTTTGTCAACCAACCAAAATATCAGCAGCCCATCCAACAGCCAAACTCTGCTTACGATTCAGGGCGTGATAATGATGAAGCGGGTAATTTGGATGAATATGACGAATATCAAGAAAATATGTCAGCCGATGATGTCGACAGTGTGACAAGCCAAATTCAACCGGAATCCACGGATAGTTATGAAGATAATGTACCCCAATTCTTGCAGGGTGGATCTGCAACAACCAATCATTCTGCTGGGCAAGTTAAGCCAGAAGCTGCACATAACAATCGGCATAGGATTGTAATTTTTTCTGGTGTTGGCGCACTTTTAGTGATTGTAGTTGCGGTGATTGCATGGCCGGGAAGTCGAAACCAAGTTCCTGTTAACCCCGATTCATTACCAATTATTACAGCGGAAGCAACGCCCATCAGGGCTAAACCTGTGGCTGGGGAAAACAATGCTCAAGAGTTACAAATTTATCAAGGTATAACTGGCTCTAACACCAATCCTGAGCGTGTTGAAACATTATTACCCGGACCCGAAAATCCAATGAATCCAGGAGAACCAGTTGCTGTTAACCCAAATAGTGGAGATGGTAATCCTTCGAATGTAACTGGTGTTTCTGCTGGGAATACAGCAGGTGCTTCTATGGCAACAATTGTTATGGAATTGCCGCCATTGAAACCAGCTGCGCAGAATGCCGGTCTTCAAACACCGGTTGTCAGTAACGCGAATAATAACGTCGTTAATAATACCCAAATAACGTCTAGTCCTGCTGGAATTTATTATGCCCAATTAGCCTCGGTACGGTCACCTGATGGTGCCCAAGCCGCTGCCACTAAGTTTGAGCGCGATTTATCGGCTGTATTGGGAACGGTAAAAATGCAAGTAAAGAAAGTTGATTTGGGTGCGAACAAGGGGTTTACCTACCGCGTCGTTGCGGGACCAGTTGCAGATCGCAATACAGCCAATGTTCTTTGTCAAAATATTAAGAACAAGGGTCAAGATTGCATTGTTGCGTCAATGCCATGATCGCACCAATTATTGTTGGATTAGGTAGCCTTGTTTTAAGTTCGGCTGAAAAACAGCTTTTAAAACATTTTCGTCCAGCAGGTTTTATTATTTTTGGCCGCAATATTGATGAACCCAAACAAGTGCGGCACCTAATATCATCGATCTGTCAGTTTTACGGTAGCCATAAATTCCTTTTTCTTATTGATCAGGAAGGTGGTCGTGTTTGTCGGTTAAAACCACCCCATTGGCGGCTTCCTCCACCTGCAAGATATTTCGGCGATTTATGGATTAAGGATCCACAAAAAGCGAAACAAGAATTGGCTAATAATGCGGTGTTAATTGCCCGCGAACTTACCGATCTTGGGCTTAATGCGGTTTGTGCCCCCGTGCTTGATTTGATTATTGATGGACAAGACCCAATTATTGGTGATAGGGCTTTTTCATCAGACCCAGATATTGTTGCCAAGCTTGGTCGTTGTATGGCCGAGACTTATTTAAATCAGCATATTTTGCCAATAATAAAACACATTCCAGGTCATGGACGTGCAAAGGTTGACAGCCATCACCATCTGCCGCGTATTACGGAAGATTTGACGCTGCTGAAAAAAACCGATTTTAGGCCATTTCAGTTGCTGGCCGATATGCCTATGGCTATGACCGCCCATATTCAGATTGATGGGATTGACCCTGACCGACCAGTAACAACATCGCCAGCTCTTATTAAAAAAGTTATTCGCGATATCATTGGGTTTCAAGGAATATTGTTGTCGGATGATCTTTCTATGAAAGCTTTATCAGGTACAATAGCCGAACGTACCCGACAATCGCTGTTAGCCGGATGTCAACTGGTTTTGCATTGTAATGGCGATTTGGGCGAGATAGAACAGGTTGTGACAGCGGCTGGATCAATCGATGCGACAACCGAACATTTGTTGAATACATTGCATCATCAATACTTGTTGACCCAAGGTATATAATATTTTGGTTATGTTTTTTGTAATGATACGCAAAAAAATTACGTAATATACTGTAACAAAAGGTTATTTGCTTTGGGAGGAAGAAAATTAATAAAAATACTAGTCTGAACGGATGAGTTATTAGGGATATTTAGTCATCATGAAAAAATCATGTTTTATATTTGGTATTTTAATGGGGGCTTTTATAGTGAATTCTGCGGCTCAAGCACAGGAAAAAGACTATAGAAAAGGGATATATGTTGGATTAAAGACTTCCATGTTTTTTAGCCCTAGCTGGCAGAATACTTTAGAAATTAATGGATTAGGAAATTTTCATCAAAAATCTAAACTTGGTTTTGCTTTGCAAGCTTCAGTTGGTTATGATTGGGGTAAACATCTGCGCTCGGAGATCGAGGTTGGATACAAATTTCATCAAACAAAAAATCTAATTGGCTCTGGCGCTACCATTGAAACAGGCGGACGTATTAACCAAATTACCTTGAAAGAAAACTTGTATATTGATATTCCATTAGGGCATAAAATTGAATTTTTTGTTGGTGGTGGGTTTGGATTATCAATTGTCAGTTCAAAAAATTACCATATAGAAAGTACCAATCAAAAAATTATTAAAGGAAGTACTATTGCCTTTTCTTATCAATTCATGACGGGTCTTGGCTATCAAATGACAAACGATATAGTGTTAAGTTTTGAATATCGTTACAGTCAGACACGAGAAAAGCGTCTTAAGAATAATTCTGGTCTTAAGGTGGATGGCGATTTTAATGCCCACCAAATTGGTTTTGGAATTCGTTATACTTTCTAATAAGTTAAAATTTTTGGAAAAAGTATTTTAATGAAAACCGGAAGTGATAGCTTCCGGTTTTTTTCTTGTGTAATGGATTGAGTTTAATTTATGATGTAAATGTATTATCGATAATTAAAATTGTTCTTCGACATATATGATAAGGTAAAATATGGGCGTGCATATGTCCGGCTTATGGGTTTTGTATGGTGCCAGGTTGGTGCAGTTGGAACGTTTTTGATGGAGTAATAAATGGGCAGTTGGAGTTGGATCCATTGGTTAATTGTGCTTGTTGTTGTATTGGTGCTGTTTGGTGGTGGCGGTAAGATTCCTAAACTTATGCGCGATTTAGGCCAGGGGATTACAGCATTCAAAAAAGGGTTGAAAGAAGATAAATCTGCCAGCAATAACCAAGAAAAGCAAGCTGTTGAAAATGCCAAGCAAAACAGCAAGGACGAAGAAAAAACATCCTAGGTTTTTTGACAGCCACAATTGTTAGGGGTGTCTGCGTATGTTTGACATTGGTTGGAGCGAAATTTTTATTATTGCCCTTTTGGCGCTAGTTTTGCTGGGGCCAAAAGAGATACCCGATGTACTAAAGGCTGTTACTGGTTTTATCCGTCGTGTTCGTGGGTTAGCCGGTGATTTTCAGCGTGGCGTCAATCAAATTATTCACGAAACCGAATTAGACGAGGTACGCCGCACCCTCGAAAAAACAAACCCAAATACCATAACCCAGCAGGTTCAGGAAGAAATGGGGTTGCCTAACATGCAAGACGTACCTGTTTTGGATAAGGCCGATAACCTAACAAACAATGCAAATAACCAACCACAAAAAACAACCAGCACTGCAGATGGTCGTAAGGAATCATGACAAAAACGGGTGATGATAAGTCAATGCCCTTGATGGATCATGTGCTGGAATTGCGGCGCAGGTTATTGTACAGCCTGTTGATCTTTATAATTATTTTTATCATTTGCTTTTATTTTGCCCAAGAAATTTTTAACTTTTTAGCACAACCGCTTGCAAATATCCTTATGCAACAAACAGGACGTCGTTTTATTTTTACCGACCTTACCGAATTTTTATTTACTCAGATCAAATTGGCTTTTTTTACCGCACTATCGCTTTCCTTTCCTTTATTTGCAAACCAGTTCTGGAAATTCATTGCCCCAGGTTTGTACCGGCAAGAAAAATTGGTGGTGCTTCCATTTTTAATTGCAAGCCCCTTGTTATTTGTGTTGGGGGCAGCTTTATTGTATTACATTTTACTGCCATATGGGTGGGAATTTTTACTTAGTTTTCAGACCGGTGGCAACATAGGGACTTTGCCGGTCGAGTTTGAAGGCAAGGTTAGCGAATATGTCGGGCTTATTATTAAGTTAATTTTTGCTTTTGGCATTTGCTTCCAATTACCTGTTTTGTTGGTTTTATTGGTCAGAGCAGGGATTATGAAGGCTAAAACCCTGTCACAAAAAAGACGTCATGCCATTGTTTTGGTCTTTATTGTTGCAGCGATTGTAACCCCACCTGATCCTTTCAGCCAAATTGCCTTGGCCGTCCCTTTGGTTTTATTATACGAAATTGCCATAATCGCAGCACGAATTATTGAACGTAAGCGCTTAAACAACGAAAAATGATAACATCGCGCATCCGGCGCTTGACAAAAAGCTGGAACACCTGACACTTAAAAGCATATTTTTGAACGTAATGGCGGAACCAACATGATTGATATAAAATTTGTGCGTGATAATCCAAAAGAATTTAAAGAATATCTTATCAAACGTCATGTTAAGGTTGATGTTGATGAGATATTAAAAATTGATGGTGAGCGTCGCACCACCATAACTGAATTGCAAAACCTGCAGCAAAAGCGCAATGATTTGTCTCGAGAAATTGGCCAATTGCGACAAAATAAGGAACTGGCAGATAAATTAATGGTTCAGGTTGCCGATATCAAAGCCAGGATGGAAAGTTATGAAAAAAAAGAACGCGAATTAAGTGAACGCCTGGATCAATTTTTGCTGTATCTTCCAAATATTCCGGCCAAAGATGTTCCCTTTGGTCATAACGAAACCGGAAATGTGGAGATAAAAAGATGGGGTAAATTAACCAACTTTGCCTTTACACCCAAACTGCATGATGAGTTGGGTGAAAAATTGCGTTTAATGGATTTTACAAGTGCCGCCAATTTGTCGGGTGCTCGCTTTGTAGTTCTTAAGGGGATTTTGGCTAAACTTGAAAGGGCGTTGGCTTATTTCATGCTTGATATTCATACCAACGAATTTGGTTATACCGAAATATTGCCCCCCTTTATGGTGCGTGATCAGGCGTTAATTGGCACCGGCCAATTGCCAAAATTTGCAGATGACCTTTTCAGAACAACCAGCGGTTTGTGGCTGATACCTACGGCCGAGGTGCCATTAACCAACCTAGTTGCAAGCCAAATACTTGATGAAACCCAATTACCACTCCGCGTAACGGCCTGGACACCTTGCTTTCGTTCAGAAGCCGGGGCTGCAGGGCGAGATACCAAAGGTATGTTGCGCCAGCATCAGTTTAGCAAAGTCGAATTGGTTAGCATTGCGGCCCCTGAACACTCGGTTGCCGAGCACGAGCGTATGACAAGCTGCGCTGAAGCGGTGCTTGAGCGCTTAGAGCTGCCCTATCGTCGGATGTTATTGTGTTCAGGTGACATGGGTGCAACATCACAAAAAACCTATGATTTAGAGGTTTGGCTACCCGGGCAAAAACTGTACCGTGAAATTTCCAGTTGTTCTAATTGTGGCGATTACCAGGCGCGACGTATGCAATCCAAGTTTCGCAGTAAGGGTCAAAAAAATACCCAGTTTGTTCACACACTTAATGGGTCGGGGTTGGCGGTTGGGCGTACCATGATTGCCGTTCTTGAAAATTATCAGCAAGCTGATGGAAAGATTGCGGTGCCAGACGCTTTACAGCCATATATAGGTGGGTTAAAGGTGATCGGCTAAATGGTGAAGAATCTAGAAAATCTTGAAAAATTGCGTATTCTGGTAACCAATGATGATGGTATTTTGGCGCCCGGGATTAAAGTGTTACAAAAGGCGGTACAATCCATCACGAAAGATATTTGGGTATCCGCACCAACAACCGAACAAAGCGCAACCAGCCATTCTTTAACCATTCGGCGACCGATTGAGGTAAGACACCTATCGTCACGTCGCTTTGCTGTTGAAGGAACACCAACAGATAGTGTTTTACTGGCTGTTAATCACCTTATTACAGGGCGCAGGCCAGATTTAGTTGTATCAGGGGTTAATCGCGGGGCAAACCTAGCCGAAGATATTGGCTATTCTGGAACGGTAGCAGCCGCTATGGAAGCAACTTTGCTTGGGATTCCAGCCATTGCCTTTAATCAACTGCGTCATGAACAGCATGTTTACTGGACAATAGCCGAACATTATATTCCCGTCGTTCTTGAAAAACTTAGGCATTTTGATTGGCCTAGCGGCGTGTTGCTCAACGTCAACTTTCCGCATTGTCCGGTTGCTGACGTTAAGGGCATAAAGCTGACAGCGCAGGGGTGGCGTGCCGGAAACGTCCAGGTTCATCCTGTCAAAGACCCAACAGGCAGGCCATATCTTTGGATTGGTGATTTTAGTGATCACGCATCAAGGCAAAATGGGCAAATGGACGATTTAACTGCGGTTGATAATCATTATATTTCAATTACACCTTTGCATCTTGATTTTACCCATTATCCAACATTCAAGAAATTACAGCAGGTTTTTGCATGAGTTTAGAAGCACGCAAGATTAGGTTAATCATGCTGCTGCGGCGATCGGGTATTTCTGATACCCAGGTGTTATCTGCAATTGAAAAAATCCCGCGTGAGGCTTTTGTTCCGCAATCTTTTCATGATCGTGCCTACGAGAACGAGACATTACCAATAGGTTTTGGCCAAACTTTAAGCCAGCCACAGGTTGTTGCCCTAATGACACAATCGCTGTCCATTAATAAATCGCATAAAGTGCTTGAAATTGGAACGGGGTCGGGCTATCAGGCGGCCATTTTGTCGTGCGTTGCCCGGCGGGTTTATACGATTGAACGTTATAAACCATTGTTACAACAGGCCGAGGAACGGTTTGCAGCTTTGCGCATTCATAATATCGTAACAAAATATGGTGATGGTAGCCTTGGATGGCCTGAACAAGTTCCTTTTGACCGTATTATTTTAACCGCTGCTGCTGGAGATATGCCGGAAAAGCTTTATCAACAGCTTGCGGTTGGTGGAATTATGGTTTTGCCAATCGGGCCAGAGCGCGGTGAACAAAAAATTTTGCGCGTAATCAGGACAGAACAAGGACCCACCTATGAAGAAGGACCTACCGTATTTTTTGTTCCCTTGATTAGTGGTGCTTTGCCCGATCAACGTCCACCAAACGCGGTTGGCAGAGCAACACAAAAAAAAGAAATTTAGACATGAAGTCGCATGGTGATGACCCCATTGCAATTTTACATTGTCAGGATATAGTACCGTTTTTAATAAAATTGATAACAGAACTTAGTTAAGGAAATGAATAGATGTGGATTAGTCAGGCTTTAGCCCAAACAACCGATGGCGCGCCAGCAAATAATCAAAGTACGGGCGGTTCCGGTGCATTGATGCAGTTTTTGCCCCTGATACTGATTTTTGTGATTTTTTATTTTCTGCTTATTCGTCCACAACAGCGTAAAATGCGTGAACACCGAGCTATGATTGCTGGATTGCGTCGTGGTGACAAGGTTTTAACTTCGGGTGGGTTAATTGGCACAGTTAATAAGGTAGTAAGTGATACCGAAATTTTGCTGGAAATTGCAGAAAACGTTCGGATTAGAGTAGCACGCAGTGCCGTTAATGAAATTCTGTCGCGCACAAACGAAGGAAAAGAACAAGATCAGTCCGTTGACGACAAAAAAGAGAAAGATAGTGGTGTTGCGACTGCAACAAAGAAATAACCCTTTATTGAGATTCAGGTGACCAAGCATGCGTTTATATGTTAGCCGCAGGAATAGTGTTATCATTTGCCTTATTCTGCTGATTGCCACTTTTATTGCGGCGCAGAATCTGGTTACCAAAGAAGATCTGGCTAAATGGCCAAGCTGGTTGCCAAAGGGCCACGTAACCCTTGGGCTGGATTTGCAAGGCGGGGCACAATTATTGCTCGAGGTTGACACAGATTCTGTCTTGCGTACGCAGCTAAACAACGCTTCGGATACAGTACGCAACACCCTGCGTGACGAGAAGATAGCCTTTAAACCCGTCACCATAAACAATAATCAACTAATCGTTAGTTTAACGCGTCAGGCCGATAGTGCCTTGGCCCAACAAAAACTGCGCGAAGCACTTCCAGATTTTGCCATCACCGCCGAAGACCCGTTAAATTTTGCATTGGTGCTGCAACCCACAGCATTAAGCCGAATTGAAACACAGGCAGTCAACCAATCAATAGAGGTTATCCGTCGGCGTGTTGACGAAACCGGAACCCTCGAACTTAGTATTCAGCGTCAAGGTGCTAACCGCATTATGCTTCAGGTGCCCGGCATTAAAGATCCCAAGCAAATTGAAGAACGCCTTGGTAAAGTAGCCAGATTGACATTTCACCTTGTGGATGAAACCGTTAGCCCCGAGGCGATCCGTTCAGGCCAGGTTCCTGCCTCGTTACAGATTGTACCAATGGACCAAAGTTCGGAAATGGACGGGGCATTGGCGCTTCAGCGCCGCGTTATTGTAACGGGTGCTGATTTGACCGGTGCAACTTATACCCTGCATCAGAATACGCCAGCGGTTAGTTTTCAGTTGAATTCGCTTGGTGCAAGGCGTTTCGGCGAGATGACCCGCGAAAACTTAAAGCGGCGCTTTGCCATTGTTTTGGATAACAAAATTATCAGTGCACCGCGGATTGACAGCCCAATTTTTGGTGGTTCTGGTGTTATTTATGGTAGTTTTACCGAAGAAAGTGCTGCCGAACTTGCTTTGCTACTGCGTGCTGGCGCGTTGCCCGCCCCGCTAAAGGTTGAACAGAATGTCCTAATCGGCCCTGATTTGGGTGCTGATTCGATTGAAGCGGGTAAAATTGCTTCGTTAATTGCCTTGGTGATGATTGGTGTTGCCATGGTAGTTTTTTATGGGCTTTTGGGAATGTTGGCCAATATTGGCCTTATTTTTAACGGAATTATGCTTTTGGCATTGTTATCGTTGCTTGGGGCAACCTTAACCCTGCCTGGTATTGCTGGAATCGTTCTTACCTTAGGCATGGCGGTTGATGCAAACGTCTTAATCTTTGAACGTATTAGGGAAGAAATGCGTAACGGTCGTAGCGCAATTTTGGCCTTGGACTATGGTTTTAATGCTGCCCGCGGCACAATTATTGATGCTAATTTAACTACCCTTATTGCCGGTCTTATTCTGTTTTTGCTGGGGGCTGGCCCTGTTCAGGGATTTGCCGTAACATTGTCGCTTGGCATTTTAACATCGGTTTTCACCTCGGTTACGGTAACCCGTATGGTGATTGGCTGGTGGCATAAATTGGCACGGCCACAGACAATTCCCCTATAAATTATAAGAAAGGAAGCAACAATGTTTCGTGGAATAAAGCTGATTCCAGCGAATACCAAAATTGACTTTATGCGTATTCATAAGGCTGCTTTAGTCTTTTTCGGATTTATTCTATTTGCAAGCTTTGCCCTTTTTGCAACCAAAGGGCTAAAATTTGGTATAGATTTTGATGGTGGTATTGTTATTCAAATGCGCAGCAAACAGGGTATAACAATTGATATAGCAGATATCAGGGCGCAATTGGCAAAAGTTGGGCTGGCCGAATCGGCATCAATTCAAAAAATTGAACAAAAAGATGATGTTCTTATCCGCTTACCAGTGATCGACAATAAAACCCAAGACGTTATTGTTAACGAAGTGCGCCAAATATTAAACCAACAATATGATTATCTTGGCAGCGAATTTATTGGCCCAAAAGTTGGCGCCGAGCTTGTTCAAACCGCAATCCTTGCCTTAATTATGGCTTTGCTTGGAATATGCTTATATATTTGGTTTCGCTATGAATGGCAATTCGGGGTTAACGCCATTACGACCATTTTATATGATTGTGTTACGATGGTTGGCTTGTATTCGTTGCTTGGGCTTGAATTTGATTTAAACGCGGTCGCAGCCATTTTAACCATTGCCGGTTATTCCATGAATGACAAGGTGGTTTTGTACGACCGGGTTAAGGATGAAATGAAGCGCTATAAAAAAATGCCCCTGGTTGATATTTTAAACCTATCAATTAACCGTACCCTGTCGCGGACCACAATGACAGGCGGGTTGACTTTGTTATCGGTTGTTGCCTTATACTTTTTTGGGGGTAAAACCCTTGAAAGCTTTTCCCTAGCTCTGATGTGGGGTATTGTTATTGGCACAAGTTCGACAATTTATGTTGGAACGCCAATTTTACTGTATATGGGTATTCGGAAAGGCCAGGCTGCAAAGGCTGATTTCGAAGTATCGGCACCAACCTAAAACCAACAATATATTGTATCAAAAAACTTTTAATTAAAAAAAGGGCACGTAATTGTGCCCCTTTTACTGTCTTATTTAGTATAGCTTTTCAGGCTTAGTAGATATTTTGCGTTGCAACCATAGCAAACAACATGGGAATAGACAACATGGTGTTGGTACGCGAAAACAGCATGGCCATGCGTGCGGCTTTTGCCTTTTCAGCGGCTTCTACGGTTACTATTCCTAGGGCTTTCTTTTGATTTGGCCATATCACAAACCATACATTAAACCACATAATTGTTGCCAACCACATGCCAATACCAATTGCTAGGTGACGTGGTGCATATTCATAAAGTCCAAGCGAATAAGCTTGCAGTAAATAATCATTCAGATGGGCTAAAACCAGGCCAGTGATAATGGTGAACATGGCCGCCCAACGGAACCAAAACAACGCTCTTGGGGCAATAACTTTGGAAATGGCTGGTTTTTGTTCATCAGGAATTTTCGGCATGCTTGGCATTTGAACAAAATTAAAATACCACAATAATCCAATCCACATTACGCCAAAAATAACATGTAACCAGCGAAAAACAAAAGCCCAAAAGTTCGTATCTAAATGAAAACCTTGTAATACAAAATATAATGCAAAAGACAGAGCGGCCAAAACAAAACCAGCGGTAACTGTTTTGGGTAGCGAGGTTAAAATTTGTCCCATAAAATATATCCTTATTATTGATGGTGATGTTATTTGGCAGTTATTGTAGTGATGGTTCATCAATAATCAAGTGGGCGCGGTCATGCTCGTGCATGTGTTATGATTATTGAACCAACAATTACCCATAGAAAACCTGTAGCCAATGTTCATTTTTTGTGGCAAATTTAGGCCAAATACCTACAAATAAGTAAATGTTTCCACCCACCCAAAAGGATAATCCGTGCACAACACAACATTCATCACCAAAACATACCGTCCCAAGGGTTTTTCAACATTGTCGCCTTATTTGGTTCTTAAGGATGTTAGCGCTTTTCTGGATTTCAGCCAAAAAATTTTAGGTGCCAGGATTCTTGAACAAACGGTTAGTAACAGCGGTGTAATAAAACATGCGGCGCTAAAAATTGGCAACAGTGTTTTAATGGTTGGAGCAGGGTGGCAAGATGCCGATCTTAAGCCAGCTTATATGCACTTATATATCCCAAATGTCGATGCAGCATATCAACTGGCGATACAAGCGGGCAGTACAACAATTGAAACACCAGCAATGCAGCCTTATGGTGATTACCGGGCGGCGTTTAAAGATAGATGGGGAAATGTTTGGTGGATTGCCCAGCATCGGCAAGCAGCC
>JAEUKQ010000130.1 GCA_016794225.1 Alphaproteobacteria bacterium
ATGTTCATCGCGATCTCGCGACGAAGGTCGCCCTCGACGCGGAACTCGCGGTCGATGCATTCGCGGATCTTCAGCACTTCCTCGTCGGAGAGCTGGTTCACGCGCTTGGTTTCGGGGATTCCCACCTTCTTGCAGATATCGACGGCGAGCGCCGGGCCGATACCGTAAATATAGCGAAGCGCGATAACGACACGCTTGGCAGTGGGAATATTGACGCCAGCAATACGCGCCACGTCGTCTCTCCTTCGTCTGTCGTATGGGCGACGAGTCGCCCTGTTTCCACGGTTCCGTTCGAGGCCGCCTTGACCCCCACCCTTCGGGGTTCGGGGCGGGCGGCCCGAATGCCTAAAATCCTTGTCCCAACACTGTTTTCGGTACCCATGCGGGTGCGGCGCATGGGCAATACCCGTGCGCCTCGCCATGACCACCCGGCCACCGAGAGGCGCGCATTATAGGGGCCGCCCCCTTCGAGTCAACCGGCGTAAGCAACATTCCTGCCCCCTCAGATCGCCGCGATCGGCTTGCCGAGGACCTTGGCGATCAGCCCCGTCACGGCATCCATTTCGGCCATCCCGTCGACCGCCTTCAGGGTGCCCTTGGCGCGGTAATAGGGGATGAT
>JAEUKQ010000131.1 GCA_016794225.1 Alphaproteobacteria bacterium
TAAGGCAATCGCCATGGGATAAGCGGGCAATGGGTTGACCCGGGCGCCATGAATGAAAATTTCCCCAGACTTCGTTCCTCTGGTGGATCGTCGCGCGCAGGTATCGAGTTGAGGCTAGCTCTCTTGAGCTTCCCGAGGAGACTTGGAAGTATCTTGGAAGTATTGTGCGGTCGTAGAGCGTTTTGGACGGTCTTGAAAGGTCAGGCTTTGCGCGAAAAACGCACGGCTTTTCTGGTTTTTTTCGGGGGCGGGTCCGTTCGGGACGTAGGGGCCGGAGGTTCGAATCCTCTCTCTCCGACCATTTCTTTGCTGTAGAACTCCGATCCTTTCGTCTGCATTGCTGGGGAAGACGCATGATCGAGGCACTTCTGTTTCTGCATATCCTTCTGTTCATATTCTCGTTCGCCTTCACGGCGGGCAATGGCATCCTGGCGCAGAAGATCGCGGCGCGCGGCGACGCGAACGTCACGCTGGCCGTGTTCCGCGCCTCGCATCCCCTCTCGATGGCGGGCGGCTTTGGCTGGATACTCACAGCGCTGACCGGCGCATGGCTGGCGGTCACCATGGGCTATGACATGACGGCATCCTGGCTGCTCTGGTC
>JAEUKQ010000132.1 GCA_016794225.1 Alphaproteobacteria bacterium
CCAGTAAAGATTTAAGACATAAAGAATGGCTGAGATAAGAATTTTTGAATTTTTCTTGCTCTTGCTACTGTAAGCTTATCATCTTCAGAAAGTTAGTCCATACCCAAAATAGCAATAATATCTTGGAGTGATTTATAATCTTGAAGAAGTTTTTGAACACCTCTAGCAACTGTATAATGCTTTTATCCGACAACAGTTGGGTCCAAAATTCTTGAAGTTGAATCTAATGGATCGACAGCTGGATATATACCTAATTAAGTTAAGGCTCTTGATAACACAGTTGTAGCATCTAAGAAAGCGAAAGTTGTAGCTGGAGCAGGATCAGTTAAATCATCAGCAGGTACATAAATAGCTTGGACTGAAGTAATTGAACCTTTTTTAGTAGTTGTAATTCTTTATTGAAGAGCACCTAAATCTGTTGCTAATGTTGGTTGATAACCGACAGCAGAAGGAATACGACCTAACAAGGCAGACACTTCTGAGCATGCTTGAGTAAATCTGAAAATGTTATCAATAAAAAGCAAGACATCTTTTCCTTATTAATCTCTGAAATATTAAGCAACAGTTAATCCAGTCAATCCGACTCTGGCTCTGGCTCCT
>JAEUKQ010000133.1:0-245 GCA_016794225.1 Alphaproteobacteria bacterium
AGGCAAAACACGAAGTATTCGTTGTTTACCAATTTGATAAACTAAATTACTGTGTAGAGAATCTGTAAGATCAATTGAGTATACTTTTCTTAATTCCCAAGGACGTGCAGTAAATGCATATGGTTTTGACGTCAGTGCTCCAACTGGGCACAAGTCTATTACGTTTCCAGAAACTTCAGATTTAACTAAATTCATGATAAAATTACTAATTTCGCTTTTATTTCCTCGGCCTACCATTAAAACTT
>JAEUKQ010000133.1:255-595 GCA_016794225.1 Alphaproteobacteria bacterium
CAATGAATACATCTAGTCATAATTGTTTTAATCAGGTGTCCCCAATCCTTATCCACAACTGCGCGTTTAGTTTCATAGAAACGTCCACGGTCATTTCCAAAAATCAACGCTTGATCTTGCAAATCACACTCCCCACCCTGATCACAAATCGGACAATCTAATGGATGATTCGCAAGTAAGAACTCCATTACACCTTCACGGGCTTTTTTCACCAAAGAGGTATTTGTATAAATTTTCATTCCCAAAGAAACTTCTAAAGCACAAGAAGCTACAGGTTTCGCAGCTTTGTCTAGTTGTACTAGACACATTCGACAATTGCCAGCAATGGACAATCGATCAT
>JAEUKQ010000134.1 GCA_016794225.1 Alphaproteobacteria bacterium
AACGATTGAATTGTACCAGTACCATCAAGTGCCGTATTAGCTGTAGAAAAAGACACATTGCTTGTTAATGCATTTGCTACAAAATTTGGATCAAGTGCCACAAAAAACTCCTATATAAAGTTTCTGAACTTAACGACCTTAAGGCATGTCAAATTAAAATTAGCCAAAGCACCGTTTTTTGTTGTTGCCGATGTACCACCATCAGTAATAGTTATTGGCAGCCCAACCATCCCCAAAGATGTTATATCAACTGCCTCTATATATGTGCCTGTAACATCCCAACGCCAAAACTTACCATGCCCAGGTAAAGGTATTTGAATATTTGAAAGGGTTGACGATATCGGTATGGTAACAGTTCTACCGATTGTTTCTTTTAGCTCTTGAATCATAGCGACAGAACGATCTAAAGCACGTTCATGCGTTTCCGCTGGGAACGGGTCATTGGGTGTATAATCTACCTCTTGCGTCAATGACGTCTTGCGCTTGATTGTCCATTTTACAGTAGCAGGCGGTGCAGAAACAGCAATAACCGACCCAGTTAAACCATCACCACCAACAACGTTATATTCTAGATTTAAAGACTTTAC
>JAEUKQ010000135.1 GCA_016794225.1 Alphaproteobacteria bacterium
TTTCAAGCCAAGTCGATCCATGATGCGGGCGATACGCTCGGGCATAAATAAACGCATCAGGTTATCTTCCAGCGAGACATAGAACTGAGATGTCCCCGGATCGCCCTGACGACCCGACCGACCCCGAAGCTGTCTGTCTACTCTTCGGGATTCGTGGCGTTCTGTACCTACAATGGCCAAACCCCCGGCTGCTTTTGATTCGGGCGTAAGTTTAATATCCGTTCCACGGCCTGCCATGTTGGTGGCAATGGTTACCGTGCCGGGTTTACCCGCTTCGGCAACAATTTCAGCTTCGCGTTGGTGTTGCTTTGCGTTGAGTACCTGATGTTTTATTTTCTTCATCTGAAGCATGCGGCTCACGAGTTCTGAAATCTCAACTGAAGTGGTACCCACTAATACGGGTCTACCCGCCTGCGTTAATTTTACAATCTCCTCAACAACCGCATTAAATTTTTCACGAACGGTTTTGTAAACCAAATCATCCATGTCTTTGCGGGTCATGGGTTTGTTGGTTGGAATAGTTACTACATCCAGTTTGTAGATATCCCATAATTCACCAGCTTCTGTAACGGCCGTTCCCGTCAT
>JAEUKQ010000136.1 GCA_016794225.1 Alphaproteobacteria bacterium
CGGGTGAATCGGATTACGGAGGCTGCGTCGGCCGCAGCGGCATGTTTCAATCCGCACCCGCCAATTAAGGCGGGTGAATCTGCGGATGGGAGCGTCCTTTACAACTGGTTCAACGTTTCAATCCGCACCCGCCAATTAAGGCGGGTGAATCCCGCGCGTGGCCAAGCAATCGACGCTCTACGCTCACGTTTCAATCCGCACCCGCCAATTAAGGCGGGTGAATCGCTTACGCTTACGTCACCGACGGCACCAACGCGGCGTTTCAATCCGCACCCGCCAATTAAGGCGGGTGAATCAACGTCCACGGCGGCGGTCAGGAATAAAACGCCGGCCGGTTTCAATCCGCACCCGCCAATTAAGGCGGGTGAATCACGTTTTATCGCGGACCCGGCGGCGCGACGTGGGTCGTTTCAATCCGCACCCGCCAATTAAGGCGGGTGAATCAAAGGGATTTGGACCCATCGCGTTAATCCTTGAAGTTTCAATCCGCACCCGCCAATTAAGGCGGGTGAATCCCGCAACCTCCTGGACAAGCAGGCGAGCTATCATGTTTCAATCCGCACCCGCCAAT
>JAEUKQ010000137.1 GCA_016794225.1 Alphaproteobacteria bacterium
AATAAATTCCACATTATGATCCGCCTGAAATGATTCGAATGAAGTTTTTCATCATCAAGCGAAAACGAATATTTGTCTTACAAGTTTCTTTGCAAATTTCGTATTTTCCGAAAGAAAACCATAACCAGGATGAACAGCTTCTGCACCGGTTTTTTTAACAGTATCTAAGATAATGTCTTCATTGAGATAACTTAATTTCGTTTGAGCAGGTCCAATACAAACAGCTTCATCAGCCATTTTAACAAATAACTAACGCACAATAACAAACAAGAACATCTATCTTGTTCCTTTCAATATACTCACTGAATTCGAATCGACATCACTATGAACAGCCACGGTCTTAATACCCATTTCTTTACATGTTCGAATAACACGACAGGCAATTTCACCACGATTAGCAATTAAGATTTTTGAGAATTTCTAAAAAAATTAGACAGTTCCATTTATCACTCAATGTAATACAAATAATTTGTATTCAAAGATCTCTCGCCGGATAGACAAAGACATTTGCCGGAAAATAAATATACTTACCGATTCATTTCGATCGATATGATCAAGAAAGTA
>JAEUKQ010000138.1 GCA_016794225.1 Alphaproteobacteria bacterium
CGGTTCATTTTAAGGCGTCGTTCAAGTTCAGGACGAAAGTGACGGATAAGACCTTGAACAGGCCAGGCAGCAGCATCTCCCAAAGCACAAATGGTATGTCCTTCAATTTCATAGGTGACTTCTTCTAAGACATCAATATCTTTGGGACTTCCTATACCGTCAGCAAGACGAGAGAGCATGCGCCAAAGCCAACCCGTACCTTCTCGGCAAGGGGTGCATTGCCCACAACTTTCATGCATATAAAATTTAGACAAGCGAGCAATCGCACGAACAATATCCGTTGATTTATCCATGACAATCACACCCCCCGTACCGAGGCCACTTTTGACCTCCGCAAGGGACGTAAAATCCATCAAAACCTTCTCACAAACATCCTTTGGAATCAAGGGAACGGAGGAACCTCCGGGGATCACAGCCAAAAGATTATCCCAGCCTCCCCGCACGCCACCGCCATATTTTTCAATCAACTCTTTAAGAGGAATCCCCATAGCTTCTTCCACGTTGCAAGGCGTGTTTATATGACCGGAGAGGCAATAAATTTTTG
>JAEUKQ010000139.1 GCA_016794225.1 Alphaproteobacteria bacterium
ATATACTTCTCCCTCTTATTCAGGGTTAGCCTTAGGCGTTGTCAACACGCTTAATATGCTGGGAGGAGCTCTCGTCCAACAAACAATTGGCTGGTATCTGGATTTTCAGTGGAAAGGGGAATATGGCGCGGATGGTGCGCGTTTGTATGGCGCCACCGAATTATCATCAGCCTTTTCGCTTTTGTTGATTCTGATTGCCGCGTGTTGCGTGTTGGCAATAAAACTGCCAGGGAAGAACACAGTAAAAGATAAAGAAAACGGGATAAAGGATGGGTCTCTTGCTTCCGCTTCAGAGACAGCATAACCCTCTTCTATAATCAGAACCAGATACAAAACAATGGCGGGAGTGACGGGACTTGAACCCGCGACCTCCGGCGTGACAGGCCGGCGCTCTAACCAACTGAGCTACACCCCCAGGCAATCAATAATACGACTAACTACCTGCGTCTTTCAAAAGAGTCAAGGGCTTCCTATAAAAAAATTTCCTCCAAAATCTTTGGCCAGAATTTGAAATCCCCCGTTGACGTTCCTTAACAACCAAGGC
>JAEUKQ010000013.1:0-7996 GCA_016794225.1 Alphaproteobacteria bacterium
TAAGATTATTATTAAAAAAAACGAATCAGTTCTGCTATCAGCAGTTAGGGTATAAGGCGTTATTAAGTATTGGGGTTTTCTTGCCGTTCAACAAACAAGCTTTTTTGAACGTAATAGATAGACTAAAAATTGTTCTGCTTTTTTTGATTTCCAATGATTCTTTTGGTACGTAGTAATCGAAGCGAAACGCACATTCCTTGCGAAATATAGTAAAATTTTTTTAGGGCTACTATTATATTTTCGCAAAATACGCTTGGTTTTATTCCAAAAGTTTTGACACCCTTGATATAATTGTGTTTACCAACAAAATTAACCAAGTGGTGGACCAAAATGTTTGAGTTTGGGCACATCCAACGCATTATACGAATGACAGATGCCAGTGTAAACAATACTGTCCAGTTTGATTTTGTTAATGATTCGTTTTTTAGTATTTGGCACAAGCATATCGATACTTCACCACCACGTTAACAAATCGAAACCGCGGAATTTTAGCACCGGCACCCTGTTCGCATTCCCCTTTACGGACAGTGTCAAAACAACTCTCATTCAGTTTTATTTTGTTGCCGAACACGGTATGTTATCTAAAATTTTCTTGGTCATGATCTTACATAACCTACGCTAAAAATAGCCACAGTACTAACAAGCTTATCATGCAGATCAGCTGCCGATTTCATGCACAAAAACTTAACCAAACCAACCTAGGGTTTTTATTTAGTCAGCAATTCCTTAAATCTGTAGCTCACTCTATGGTAATTTCCGTTATCAACTAAAAACCTTACCGTAAGTATAGTTGTCGATGGGATATGGCTTTGGGTTTTGCCCGTTTTCAACCACCGAATCACAGCACAAATTTCGGTATAAATTATTCCGACCCAGCCTAAATAAAGTTTTATCAGTGCCATCCAATCCCCTTGGGTGTTGGTATAGATAAAAATTATGATAACCTGGCTTGTTGACTTTATATCCATAATTTGTATTGCTGCGACTTTACTAGCAAACACAATAACAAAATCCGTTGCAAAAACATAAACAAAAATATCTGGGCGCAACCAAGGCCAATGGTTAGCTGCCCCGAAACACACAGTGCCAGTTTTAAAATATTAACTCATTTATATTAAGCTTTTCCCGTCAACATTTGGCATTTGTGATTAAAATATTCTTGCTTATCATTAGTTTGGATTGTTAAAAAATCCCTGTTCCATGGCCTTACTAAGATTTTGGATGATTGGTGTTTTTTTAAGAATTGAATGTTATTTTCTAACAACCAAAAAATTATATTAGAAAAACGGCAATTATTTAATAAAATATTGACTCGTATTATGTGTATAAAAATAAATTTTTTATTTTATAAGGCTTATTATATAAGAAATTTTTTTCTTAAAACCAATATTACATATTAATATATAATTTGTTTTTTATAAAAAAGTGTTGTTAGATTATTTCTTGATTGGTTGGTCTCCAATCAAATCATGATGTTAGATACAAATACAAAAGTTGATCGAAAAAAGAGACAGGTGGTTAATGGCGATTATCCACCTGTTTTTTTTCTTTTTTTTGTTAAATTACCTGTCTTTACTTTGGTTGTATATCTTCCTTATAAGGCCATAGGCACAGTAATACACTACTTTATACGGTTTATACGTGCAATTTTAATAGTTCATGCACATAAATAAACGGCAACGAAAGCTTACAACCAAAAATAATAAAATAGCCTTGTGGTACTTGTCTAAATACCAATCATAACAATCGCGATAAACAGCCTGATAATACTAATGCTTGTTCAAGCAAAATTAAAAAAGACAAGCCTATCGAGCGCAAAGAATTTTATGTTGTACAGCAAATATAACTGGCCAATAAACCAAGGCTATGCTTTCATATGATTCGGCCTTAAGGATACACAAAGGCAACCCATAAATAAAATGGTGTAAGAATCACGAAAACACCGAACAATACTTAGCCGTATAATTATAACACCTATAAAAACAATATGATCATTAGCAACCAACCAATACATAAATAAGCAATTATTGGCGTATGTTATATAGTTTTAGGACGTGCTTGACGGTTACAATCATCTAACCAATCGCACTATATATTAAAATAAACTGTCTGCTAATGACGGTTGCGGCGGTTATATTTAACCAATATTGCACTTAATGATGGCGCTATGTAATCAGGTCTGTTCCTTGTATAATTTGTTGGCAAAACGGGCGGATAGAGTTTTCCAACTGAAGAAGCAGGCGAAGAACAATTACTGGTTTGAACCATAGCACCTTCGATTGCCTGATTCGATGCAGGAAAACAGCGGCTGTCGACGATAAAATAGCTTTTACCATCCTGCCCAAGCACAATAAAATGATCTTTTTTCATTTAAACCTCGTTAAAAAAAATTTCTGATTGGGGTCATTCAAAATATAGGATTACCCAATTTTAACCGCCCCAATCATCACACACAGAGCAGACCACAAGAGATTTGGCTAATCACACAGATGATTCGAAGCAAAATATTCTTGCAATCATCACAACCCGTATCACAAAAAAAAATGAAAAACTGTGATATAGCTCACAGTTTTTTTTTAAAAAAGTTATATATTTTTTTTATCTAATGTTTGGTACACTCACCTAATTAATATGAATATAGGCCAAATAGACAAAGATTATGGTCGTTGTTAATAGTAAATGTGGCTGTTTTACAAAGCCCATTTTAAATTTTGATAAAATTCTTGGTACTAGTATAATTGGTTCAATATTTCTTAAATCACTTACTAAAAAGTTTAACAATCAATCAACCCAGGGAGAATAGAATGAGTGATACAACACCCACAACCAATGAACATAAAAAAGTTCTTAGTATGGAAGAAATATTTGTAAATTTAATTGACCTGACACCCAAATATATTGCAGCCAATGTTGCAAATACTATTTGTTCAACACGTATGTCTTTTTTACCACCCGTACAAATTGAGAGGATAATTCCAATTGCCGAGGTCGCATCAAAAGCATCGGCAACAATCCAAAGTGATATGCTGGCAAATATTGCATCGCTGGTCGCTCAGTCCAAAACGATTCCCGAAGAATTTAAAGCAATAATCAAGAATAAACCACCCCATAAAAGCACGATTGATGCCAATTTGATTATGGATTTTATCAAGGAAAAAAATGAAAAAGGCTCGATTGCCTTTCTCTCAAAATTAACGGCAGAACAAAAAGACCCAACATATCTTGCATCGATTATGCCCGATGAAACAAAAGACGATTTACAACAAGAATTAATAACTATTTTTCTATTCGCGCTTAATGAAAGTAATATGCTTCAGTTTTGTGAAGTGTTCAACATGGTTATTAATATGCATTATGCTAATATACAAAGCGTGCTTACTCAATCAGCAATCACGCCTGTAAAAAAGCAAAGAAAGAAAAAACAAAAACCGTCTAAATCACACAAGAAAACATAGTATTATAGATAAAATTATAGCAGTTTATATAAGATGTTGTTGTCTTATGTATTGCTGAACACCTTGATTTTGTATGTTTTTTTAAATTAAACACATGACGTAAAAATGTTGTCTTTTCGACCTTAAAAATATGTAGCAAGCGATGTAATAACGTAATAATAAAGTTGTTTATACGAGTCTTTTCTGATCATAAAAATTATAAATCTTGACTGATAATTTATTTGATTGATATTTTTTATCTTTTATAATCATATATTTAATTAAAAATTATAACAAAAAAATTACTTGTTTCTTATTTTAAAAATCATGTTTTTATTACATACATAATAATTTTTTGCTATTGCTATAGTGTTTATGAAAAAATAAGGCAAATTTAGTACCAAATAATAACGAATAATAATTAGCCTTTTGTCTAGGAAATTAAAACACGCACATGATTAGTTTTAATATATCATCCCTGCTTAATAACGAAGATCAGCCACAAAACCCCGGTAGCATAGCCAATTTCAGTAGCCTAAGCTTTGGTAAACCGGTTGAGTATACCCAAGGTGAACGTCTTATTGATGCTGCTGAAACGTTAGAGCGTGTCCAAGGACTTCTACCGGTTTTTGGCATTACTAGGGTCGCTAATGTTACAGGCCTGGATCATATCGGCATCCCAGTTGTTATGGCAACAAGACCTAATTCGCGTTCTATTTCAGTATCGCAAGGCAAAGGGTTAACACTGAGCGCCGCCAAAGCTTCGGCTGTTATGGAGTCAATTGAAGCCTATCATGCTGAAAACATTCGGCTTCCAATCCTTTTAAGCAGTTACGCCGAAATGTACTATACTCATCGACTGGCAGACGTGAGCTTAATGCCACAATCACCCAACAGCCCTTTTCATCCCAACTATCCAATTTTATGGGTAGAAGGTACGGATTTAATGAATGGCTGCACCACCATGGTACCATTTGAAACTGTTAGCATTAATTTTTGTTTGCCAAAGCCAGCAGGACATGGTTGCTTTCCAAGCAATTCCAATGGACTAGCTTCAGGAAATCATCTTCTTGAGGCAATCAACCACGGTATCAGTGAGGTTATCGAACGTGATGCTACCACATTGTGGAACTGCTTACAAAGCGAACATCAGGCTAAAACAAAAATTGACACCAGCACCGTTGATGAACCAGGCTGTATAGAATTGCTGGCCAGATATAAAGATGCCAATATATTGGTTGGTGTGTGGGAGATGACCAGTAACCTAGGTATACCAACCTTTCTTTGCCGTATTATTGAAAATACGCCTCCACCCCACCATGGATTCCGCCCATCAAGCGGCATGGGTTGTCATCCTAATCGTGCAATTGCGCTAAGACGCGCCCTTACAGAAGCTGCGCAAAGCCGTTTAACATTTATTTCGGGTGCACGTGATGATATGCCCAGGCAAGAATATGAAGCGCACCTTCAAGAAAGTGTTTATTTTACATGGCGCAAAAAAATTGAAGATCAGCAGCAGCGTCATTTTAATGATGGCGCAAGTTGGCATTCGCGTAATATTGCTGAAGATATTGACTGGCAGCTGGGACGCCTTAAAGCTTGTGGGATTAACCAGGTGATAGCCGTCAATCTAACCCGGAAAGAATTTGGGATTCCGGTCGTTAAAATTATTATTCCGGGCCTTGAGGGTATTGCCTCGTCTCCATCCTACAAATTTGGTCCGCGTGCGCAGAAAATTTTAATAAGGCATCAATCATGAATACTATACATATTTTTTGTGGCCCAACTATACCCCAACAGGTGCTTATATCTGCTTTCATAACATCTAGCGTTGCTGAAAATATTATTGCCCAGGAAAATATTATTATATTACCTCCCGTTGCTGAAGGTGATGTTTATTGTTCAGTCTTAAAAAAACCGGCGATTATCGGTATTATTGATGGATATTTTGGTAACCTTCCATCTGTTTGGCATAAGGAAATACTATTTGCCATGAAACAAGGCATTCATGTATTTGGCAGCAGCAGTATGGGCGCACTACGTGCAGCAGAATTACATGCATTTGGGATGATTGGCTGTGGTAAAATTTATCAAGATTATGCCAGCGGTATTTTGGAAGATGATGATGAAGTTGCCGTTGTTCATGCACCCGCCGAAGTTGGTTATAGTTCTTTATCTGAGGCAATGGTGAATATCCGTTATACGCTTGATAAAGCTGTTACAAATAATGTGATTACACAAAAAACACACCGTATGTTTATTGATATAGCAAAAAAACAATATTACCCCAAAAGAACCTATGAATCTGTTATCAAGCTTTTTGGTGATCTTGGGGGCGATTTCGACGAAATAACAAAATTGCAAACGTGGCTACAGCAGAACAAGATTGATCAAAAAAGACTAGATGCTTTGGAAATGGTTGATACAATAAAAAAATTATTGCAAAAACCACTAGTCACAAAGTCGGTTAGCTATTATTTTGAACACACAAGTTTCTGGGATAGAAGCATTAAAAGGCATCAGTCTTGATTATCTGGTTAATAGATAAGAATTATATTAAGCCATGAATAGTACCAAAAACGACAAATCAGACCTAATTAAAAGCCTAACGGCCGATGAACTTAAAGATCTTTTATCGCTTGGCCGGCATATATTTTTTGAAGAAAACGACTTTATTTTTCGCAAATACGACACCAACAGCAACTTTTATTTTGTTAAAAAAGGGCGCATAGCCATTATCACCTTTTCGGTTGATGGCCGTGACATGTTCCTTAATTTTCTTGAAGCTGGCGAGGGTTTTGGCGAAATTGCAGCCATCGATCAAATGCCACGAACAGCAACGGCTCAGGCCACAACCGAATCAGAGCTGATCAGTATAAGCCGGGAAAATTTTCTTCACTTTCTTCGAGGTCATCCAAACCTTGCCATAAAATTGCTTGAACTATTATGCCAAAGGGTGCGTTGGTCAACTTATCAGATTGAAAATAGTGTTTTTCTTTCCATGACTTTACGCCTGGCACGTACACTGTCGCATATGGCCAGAAGATATGGAGAAAAGCATAGCCTTGGCACCAAGATTACTATGTACCTTCCACAAGAACGCTTAGCGAGTTTGATTGGATCAACCCGTGAAAGTGTAAACAAATTTTTACGCGATCTTGAGAAAAAAGGGTTAATTCATTGCATTAAACGAGACATTATTGTTCCAGATGTAACCCTTCTTGAAACAGTAACCGAAGAAAATTTTCTGGTTATGTAAACTTTCTTGTACGCCACACTTATTTTATTCGCTTGTCCACCAATTTTCAGGAAAAATATAACCAGCTGGATGAAGTTCAAAATTCTGAACACGTTTATTTATAACCGCAAAAATTGATTGCCAAAATGGCTGACAAATTGGCCCGTCATCTTGCATAATAATTTGGATGTCTCGCATAACCTTTGACCGCTGAATAGGGTCTAAGATCGCCCCTGCTTGGTCGAGTTTTTCATCCAAGAGCTTATTTGAATATGAGGTTATATTACCGGCAACATTACTGCGATAAGCCGTACTAATAGTCATTATACCAAGTGGTCGGTGTGGCCAACTTGTAAACGCAAATGGAAAATCTCCACTTTCAATAGCTTGGTTAAAAATATTGCCCGGAAAAACGCGAACGTCCGCCTGTATATTAATTTCGCGCAGCATATTGCTTATAGCTTGCGTCGTTAAAAATTCCCACTCAGGATTTTGCCGACAAATAATTTCAGTGTTAAAACCACGGCTGTGGCCGGCTTCTTGCATCAAAGATTTTGCTTCTTCAATGTTCTGTTTAAATAAGGTATTAAGATAATAGTCCGGATGCGTTGGCGAAATATGGTGATGTTCAGCAACAACACCAAGACCATTATAACCAACTTGCAGCAACTTTTGGTTATCTAGTGCCAAGCGCATTGCTTTGCGTACACGCCAATCCTGACATAAAGGGTGTGTCATAAGCATTCGCACTAGACCTGTTTGCGCCGACTGAGCACGATAGACTTTTAAAAAAGGCAAGTTTAATACGGCCGCGTGCTGATTAAGGTTTAGATCTTGCATTCCATCGATTTCTCGTTCAACAAGCTTTTGCAAAGACTGAACGGGGTCGCTGGTGTAATTTAAAACATCTATTGTTTCAATAAAAGCAGTCTTAAGCCAGTGTTTTTCTTTACGCTTGAGTGTTAAAAGACGCCCTGGAACAAAGTCCGTTAGTTCATATGTCCCTGTTCCTAACATACCCTTTTTAAACTCTCCTCCATCAGCAGGGTGTAGAATATAGGCACCATAATAGGCTAAATGTTCTGGAATAGCTATTTGTGGAATTTTCGTATTCAGACGAAACACATGGCTATTTATACGTTGTATGGCGTTCTTGGACCATATACGAACCTGATTTTCTGGATTACTACCTATTATGTCGTTCTCAACCGCTTGCTCAAGCATGTAACTTTTCATTAAAGGCAATAGAGATGACTTTAAACGTGGATCCAGCCAACGTTGTATGTTCCAAATAACATGATCAACTGTAAGCTCGTCACCATTT
>JAEUKQ010000013.1:8006-29265 GCA_016794225.1 Alphaproteobacteria bacterium
CCATTTGACCAATAAATATTAGGGCGCAAATAAAATGTCCAACTTAACAAGTCATCTGAAACTTCCCATCGCTGCAACAACCAGGGAACTGGAAGATTTTTATTATCGATCCTGATTAATGAATCAGAAATCAGGCGTAAAAGATTGGCACCATGCACTGTATTGGTTTGCTGCGGTTCAACTAAGGAGGGTATATTCATCGAAAATGATACATAACCACCAACTTTGCCTTGTAATAAATTGGGCTGCTGCTGTCCAGGGTTTGTGTTGTTTTCCTCGCAACCAGTCAAACTTAAGGCCGCAGGAATCGATAAGCCTAAAAGAACGCTGTTCTTAATAAACTGGCGTCGAGAAATTTGTTGATTTCTATATTGGGCTTGTAAAGATTCAAGGTATGGGTGTCTAAATTCTTTGGTCATGTTTACAAGAATATTTTTATAGGTTTTTAAAAACGCTGAATCGCTGTTATATTCACAACAGGTGATTATAGACATGTTTTCAACACGCGTAAGGTATTTTTTAATATTATTCATCATATAGGTTGATTTTTGACTGTTTAATATTATTTAACATTAATAAAATTAAGGAGTAAAAATGCTGAATGCTCATGAAGCGTTAATTTATACTATGGTTATTGTATCGGCTGCAGACCGTGAAATGACCGACCGTGAAATGATGATGATTGGTTCAATTGTAAAACAATTCCCGGTCTTTAGTGGTTTTTCGAATGAACGGCTTCCGGTAGTTGCTGCTGAGTGCGCAAAAATGCTTTCTGGTAAAAATAAAATATCACAAATTTTACAAAAGATTAGCCAGGCAGTGCCATCAAATTTGTATGAAACTGTTTATACAATAGCTTGCGATGTAGCTGCTGCTGATGGAAAAGTTACCGAAGAAGAAGCACGCATACTTGATCTTGTGCGCAATGAACTGAAAATCGATATGCTCGTAGCTGCAGCGATAGAACGTGCTGCACGTGCAAGATATATGCAACTTGCTGCACGTCATTAAATATTATTGATCAGTATGTAGTTTATGGTGGCTGTTCTGGCCAAGCATGTTTTGGATATCTGCCGCGTAATTCATTACGGATGCTATGATAACTGGAATTCCAAAAACCCGCGAGATCATCTGTAATCTGTACGGGTCGGCCAGACGGTGCTAACAAATGTAGCAACAATTTAAAGCGCCCGTTCAAAATGGTGGGGGTGTTACTGCACCCAAACAAATCTTGAATTCGGGCGGCTAAAATTGGCTTATCATGCTGATAGTCAATTTTTATTGCACGACCAGCAGGAGTATAGAAAAAAGATGGCACAAGTTCTGATAACAGTTTTTGCTGTTGCCAATTTAATAGATTGGCTAAAATAGCTTGTATATTGATGGTTTTTAAATCAAGAAAACTTGCCGCTAAATCGATATGTGGTATAAACCATTCGGGCAAAGTGTCTAACAAATGCTGTTGTCCCACAGATGGCCAACCACCGCCTGAATCGTGTTTACGTAGAAATTCTACCCGCCCAATCCATTGTTTTAGATCTTCTGTCCAATTCAATTGGTGTCTAGCAGACATAATTAGTTCGCACATGCGGTTACTAAAAAAAGCCTCTTCCAGATAATTGAATGGTATCAACATCTCATCAAGGAGTATGTCGCCATAAAAACGACACTGCTTGGCTTGTATTTTGCCCGATGGGCTAAAAAAAATATCGTCAACTGTTCGACTTAGAGATAGTTTGACATTTTTCAAAAAATCATCTGGTAATGGTGCTGCCAAAAAAATTTGTGCATTTGAGCCTGAAGCATCTAGCTGTGCCACTGCCAAAAACTGATGCCTTGCTAATGGGTCAGTTACTGGCAATCTTGCCCCTTGCCCATTGGCAAGCAAAAAATATATTTCTTTGATATTTTTATCCTGCTGCGCACGCCTACTTGCTACCTGATGTGGATAGGCTAGGGCAATAAGTCTCGCAACATCCTTTTCTTTAATATCATCGGTCAAATCATCTGATGATATTAACTCATTCAACATCTTGGCAATCAGATTTAAGATGCCAAAATCAATAACAAAATTTGGATTTTCATCAATTTTTTTGTGCTGAAAATATGTTCTAATATGGTTTAGCCGCATGAAAACATTAATATCTTTTGTCTCTAGATTTTTTGGCTTAAGAAAATCTCGCTCAGATAAAAAAGCAACAAGCAAACAAGCTGTAGGATAAATATTTAACTCTTTTGATTGCAACAAGACATGTGCAAGGCGTGGATGTACACCAAAAGACGCAAGCTTCATGCCATACGGGGTTATGTGATAAGGCTTGTCCTTGTCCATGGCGCCTATTTGTAATAGCGTATCATGGGCTTTTTTAACCGAATGCTCCGATGGTTTTGTCACCCAAACTAGATCGGCTATCTTGCTTCCCCACGCATGTATCAAAAGTAACATATGCGATAAATCAATCAGACTAATTTCTGGTGGATGATGAGGTATCCGAATCTTATGATCTGCTATACTCCATAACCGATAACACACCCCGGGTTCTGTTCGCCCTGCTCGTCCTGCCCTTTGCTCGGCAGATGCTAACGATGATTTTAACGTTTGTAGTTCAGTTACACCGCGCGCTTGATGATAGAAATTCTGTCGGCTTAGGCCACTGTCAATAACAATACGCACACCTGGTATGGTTATACTGGTTTCAGCAATGGAAGTAGCCAAGATTATCCTGCGACGTTTATCAGGGGGATTTAACACATGATATTGTTTTTCTTCAGGTAAATCAGCATATAACTGCAAAATCACTGCTTCTTTTAGTAAGGGGGACTCTTGAAGCCTATTGGTTAACCGCCGAATCTCAGATGCCCCAGGTAAAAAAAATAAAACATCCCCCTCTTCTTTTAACCAAGCTAAATTAACAGCGCGCATATATTGATCATCGCTTGTCTCATAATCCATTTTTTCTAAATAATATGTTGTGACGGGGTAGGTCTTTCCTTCGGCAAATATTACATCAGCTTCAGGTAAAGCTACCTGTAACGGTGCTAAGTCTAGTGTAGCAGACATAATTATTAAACGTATATCAGGGCGCAACACCTGCTGACAGCTTAAAAGTAGACTGAGACCCAAATCACTATCAACGCGTCTTTCATGAAATTCGTCAAAAATAACAGCAGCGATATTTTCAAGATCAGGATTGCCCAAAAGGTATCTTAAAAATAGCCCATCTGTCATTACCTCGATCCGTGTATTTTTACTGATTACTGTGTCTCCACGAATCCGAAAACCAACAGTCTGGCCAACTTTCTCGCCAAGCAAAGTTGCCATACGTTTTGTGGCCATTCGTGCAGCTAGCCTTCTTGGTTCTAAAAGAATAATTTTTTTATTTACTGTCCATTCTTGGTCCAACAATGTTAGCGGAACAATTGTGGTTTTGCCAGCACCAGGCATAGCCTGTATAATAAGTTGTTTTTTTCTTGCAAGCGATTGTAGAACAACAGATATAATTTTATAAATTGGTAAATTAGTTATTTCTGAAAATCGTTGCCAATCTATTATGGAAAATTGCTTCATAAGTTAGTCATTATGTTTTGGGTATTTTTGTGTATCGATTCATCTGATTAGTACTAATCAATCATCAATTAAGCAAAGATTTTAAGTTAATATTCTTATGTTATTATCCTTACGCGCCGTATTACCGGTTTTGTTTGCTGTTGCTATGCTGGAGTCATCAATCAGCTTGTTAAATCCCTACGTTTCATATTTGCTTGAACAACAAAAGGTATCACCAGTTCTTATTGGTGCACTTACAAGCTGCCATTATTTTGGTTTTGTTATTGGGGCTTTTAGTGGACCATATTTTATACGTCACTTAGGCCATATTCGAGCAGCCATTCTGTATGCAGTGTTTGGAGCTATAACAGTATTGATGCATATTTTATTTCATCAAGTTTATTCCTGGTTAATCTTGCGTTTTTTTATTGGTATGTCTATTGCTGGCATGTTCCTTGTTATTGAAAGTTGGTTAAATGCCCAAACTAAATCGCAATGGCGTGGACAAATATTAGCGATATATTCAACAATCTCATGGTTTTTTTCAGGTATTGGTCCAATAGCTTTACGTATTGAAGATAACGGCGGCGTCATTATTTTTATTATTATTGCTGTTATCATGATTAACTCTATGACACCCCTCGCACTTACACGTATCAATCCACCCGATGTTATTACAATTAAAAGCTTGGGATATAAAAAAATAGGACAAACAGCAACAACTGCCATCATGGCTTGTTTCATTGCGGGTTTTATTTATACCCCCCTATATAGCCTATTACCAAGCGTTACAGAGAATCTTGCATTTAGCAAAGAACAACTTTCGTTGCTACTGGTACTTGGGCCACTAACAGTTATAATAACATTGCCTCCAATCGGCTGGCTGTCGGATAGAATTGGTAGGTTGCAAGTTCTCGCTTTTCTTGCGACTCTATCAAGTATCGTTGCGTTTATAATTTTTATGCACAGAACAGCAAGCTATGCTACTACCTTATTACTTTTTATATTGCTGACTTGTCTCATATCGCCATTCTATTCTATTGGTTTGGCACGAGCTGCAGATATTATACCAAAAAATAATTTGGTAGAAGCTAATGCACTGCTCTTAATTGTTTGGGGATTTGGTGCAGCTCTGGGACCAACAGCGGCTGGTTTTGTAATGCATATTCTAGATGCACAAGCCTTATTTTTGTTTTGTAGTTTAGTTACTCTATTACTTTCAATAAGTATAACTTGGATTATTATACGCAAACCATGTATACTAGACCATCGGCAGAAAGATTTTATTGCAATGCCACTATCATCAACACCTAACATAGATGAAGTTGATCCGCACAGCCATAGATAAAAAGATTACTTAATCATTATTAAAAATGAATCGAAATACTGTAGATTTAAACCTTAAGTTATTAGACCAGATTATTTTAGTTGCCCGTCAGGCTGGCAATCTGATTATGGATTATTATAAATTTCCACAACGGTGTACTATATATACTAAGTCCGACTCGTCTCCGGTTACAAAGGCTGACCAAGAAGCAGAAGAATTGATTATCAGGAACTTGAAAAATATTACACCTGAGATTCCTGTAATCGCCGAGGAAATAGCTGAACAAAAAAAACTGCCTGTACTGAGATCCTATCATCACTATTTCTGGTTGGTTGATCCACTTGATGGCACACGCGACTTTATTCAGCGCAGCGGTGAATTTACAGTGAATATTGGCTTAGTTTGCAATCAAGAGGCAGTTTTGGGTGTTATCTATGCACCTTTGCGTGAAACAATCTATGCAGCCATTAGGCCTTTAAACCTTGTTTTTCGCGAAGAATCCACTTTGAAAAGAATTACTATAAAAACCCGTTCCCGAGAACGTACACAAGCCAAAATACTCAACAGTAAACGGCAACACCCTTTAAGCATTATGCCAATGTTACCACCGGACTTAACTTTTACTGAACACGAATTTGTCAGTAGCTCGCTGAAATTTTGCCTTATCGCCGAAGGACAGGCAGATTTTTACCCACGACGCACACAGATTATGGAATGGGATACCGCAGCCGGACAAGCAATCTTAGAGGCTGCTGGCGGGCATATCCGTCAAATCGATGGTAGTCCCTTGTTATATCGTAAAGAAAATTTTATTAACCCAGCTTTCGTTGCTTATGGTAATTTTATTTAAGTTTGAAACATGCACTTCATTCAACCATTCTCTGATACCACCATTCAATATGCGGTAAAACTGTTAAGCCAACACAACGTTATTGGTATGCCCACCGAAACTGTTTATGGTCTTGCTGGTGATGCCACATCTGACCAAGCAGTTGCCAAAATCTATCAACTTAAAAATAGACCAGTATTTAATCCATTAATTATCCACGTTTTAAATAAAACTATGGCTCAAGAATTGGCAATATTTAATCATATTGCTTATCAGCTTATAAATATTTTTTGGCCAGGCCCCTTGACCATTATATTACCCAGGCATCCATCTTGTGCCGTATCTTTGCTGGCTTCAGCAGGACAATCAACCATTGCACTACGCATGCCCAATCATCCAATTGCGTTGAAAATTCTTGATAATTTTGGCAAACCAATTGCTGCCCCAAGCGCTAACAAATCAGGCCGCATAAGCCCAACCGAAGCACACGACGTTGCCCAAGAATTTGGTCAATCTATACCATTAATTCTGGATGGGGGTGCATGCACCGTTGGCATCGAATCAACAATTGTAGAAATTGATCGACATACAATTAATATATTGCGCCCTGGTGGTGTTACACAAGAACAACTACAACAAATAGCACCAACCACAACACATAACGACACGGAAATTAAGGCACCTGGCATGTTGAAAAGTCATTATGCTCCAAGCTTGCCTGTACGCCTTTGTGTTAAAAATATCGATACCAACGAAGGACTTTTGGCTTTCGGTTCAGTTCCTAGTAACTTGGCAAATGCCGGGATTATTTTTAATTTAAGTCCAACAGGTGATTTAACAGAAGCAGCAGCCAATTTGTTTAGAGGGCTTAGATACCTTGATCAACCAACACGCATTCAACAAATTGCCGTGATGCGAATTCCCATGATTGGATTAGGACAGGCCATTAATGATCGCTTACAACGAGCAGCAGCTGACCGCAAATCATGAATTCGGCCAAGTATTTTAACCTACTATTGCTTGGTGGAACAGCCGAAGCTTATGATTTAGCAGATCGATTATGCCCGTTTGACCATTTAAATATCATTACCTCTCTTGCTGGTCGTACCAAACACCCAAAACATCCAAGCGGATATATAAGAATTGGAGGTTTTGGTGGCATAGCTGGTCTAGAGCAATATTTAAATCATAATAAAGTCAATTTGGTAATTGATGCAACACATCCTTTTGCAACACAAATTCAACTTCATATAAAAATAGCAACCCAAAAATTACATATACCGCTGATACGGTACCAACGTCAGGCTTGGCAAGCTAGTTTAGCAGATCAATGGATTATTGTTGACGATTATCAAGCAGCTGCAGAGCAATTAATATTGCATAAATTCAAGCGCGTATTTTTAACAATTGGTTCAAAAAATTTAAAACCTTTCTCCAATCTAAAAAATGTATTTTTTCTTGTTCGGGTGGTTAATATGCCCGATAATTATGCTGAAATACCAAACAATTTTCATTTTTTATGTGCCAAGGGGCCATTTCAACGGCAACAAGAAATTGACTTGCTTCAAACAAATAAAATAGACGTTATTGTTAGCAAAAACAGCGGTGGTATTTATACCTTTGCAAAAATCGAGGCAGCCCGATCCTTACACCTTCCAGTAGTTATGGTAAGGTCACCTGATAATGATCAACTCCATCTTTTTCAAACCACAACCACCCTGGATGGTGTTCTGGATTGGGTAAAAAAACAAATCACAATATTGATAAAGAAATCAATTTAATCCTGTCCGGTTTTATTGCGAAAAATATGTTCATATTCAGGATCATAGAGATGGCTATTTTGTAATAATTCAGCTGTAAGAACTGTTCCTACAATTACCAAGGCCGTTCGTGTAATCGAAAAAGGTTTAGTCTTTTCAACAATATCTTGAAGTTCTCCCCGAACAATAAGCTGATCAGGCCAACTAATCCGATAGCAAACCGCAACTGGACATTTTGGTCCATAAAAAGGTATTAAGGTTCGTACAATATAACGCAACCGGCGAATGGATAAATAAAAAATCATTGTTGCCCGTGCCGCTGCCAAATTTTCTAAACTCTCGTTCTTGGGCATAGGGCTAGCCTTCCCTTCAACCCTAGTTAATATAACGGTTTGTGATATTGCAGGTAAGGTTAATTCACGCTCTAAAACAGCAGCAGCTGCTGCAAATGATGAAACACCCGGAACAATATTAAAAGGAATATGTCGTTTTTTAAGTTCAGAGATTTGTTCGGCGATCGCACCATAGATACTTGGATCACCAGAATGTAACCTAACAACATCAAACCCTGCTTGATGGGCTTGTTCAATATACTCAATAATTTGTGGAAGACTAAGAGAAGCAGTATCGATAAGTTTAGTATCTGGTCTTACATGCTTTAGCAAATCAACTGGCACCAATGATCCTGCATATAACACAACCGGGCAATTAAGTAATAAATTATAACCACGTAATGTGATGAGATCCGAAGCCCCAGGTCCGGCACCAATAAAATGAACCGTCATATTTTGTCCTGATACCCACGGGGGGTATAAACCCATTGTTGTCCATATGTATTTTTAAGAAATCGGCTACTGCTATTACCAACAATAACGACTGTATTCATATCAACAAAAGTAGTTGATAGTTTATCGAGGGTTGTCATCGTTATTTTTTCATCAGCACGCCCCACAGAACGTGCAACAACCACTGGTGTGTGATAAGGTCTTTTGTTTTTTAACCATTCTTGCACCTCTAAAAACAAAGATTGCCTTTTTTGAGAAACAGGGTTGTAAAATGCTATCACAAAATCTGAATTGATCGCTGATTGCACCCTATCTTCAATAATATAACGAGGTGTTAATAAATCCGATAACGATATCGCGCAAAAATCATGCCCAAGAATAGCACCTGTCTTCGCTGCAGCCGCGATCATCGCTGTCACCCCAGGATAAACCACAACATCAATTAACAGCGCTAGGGCATTCTCATACACGCTTAACCGTTCAAAAGTTAAACTCGCCATTCCATAGATACCACTATCCCCAGAACCAAGTAATGCCACTTGATAACCAAGTAAAGCAAGTTTAATTGCATGGTCAACACGCTCAATCTCTTGACCAATCTCATAAACACAACAGTTTTTATGCCGCGCAAAAGTTGGAAGAAGATTGAAATAACCGCGATATCCAATAATATAATCGGCTTGAGCTAAAGCAGTATGCACCCCAACCGTTCTATTGTCATCGTTACCTGGCCCCAAGCCAACCAACATTAGTTTACCACGTGCGTGTCCAATCCGATTGGGGTCAATAATATCCTTGGCAATGGCAATAGCACAGGTTACCCCATCACCCTTTTGTTTTGGTACCAGCAATTTTCCTTCCAAACCAACAGCTGCAAGCGCAGCGGCTTCGGCAACACCCCAACAACCTAATTCCCTAAAAACGGTCTCTGATTTTTGCGTTAACTTATCTGTTTGTTGTAATAGTTGTTCAACAGAGAAAAAACGACTTGGAACACTCAAGATTTCCGATAAATCTTGAATAGATTTTTCAGCCATTTTTTGTTCAACCGAAACAACACATGCGATTGAATAACGTGATAATTTATAGAAATCCAAGGTTTTAAAAATATGCTGTAACATCACATCAGACGGAGCTTGACTGATACAACCAACACCCAAAGCCAAAATCGAGGGATAGACATTCAATTCATCTGAATTAATATTACTAGTGTAGGAGATCCTAACTGTATTTTTTGATTGATTATTGATAATCAATGATGACCAGTGGTTAGGATAAAGGTCTACTTCCTGGATTAAACGGATTTTCTCTCCATTATTTAAGTTGCTTATTATATTTTTAATCTTGTCTGGCTGGTTTATTTTCCACCCAGCAGGCCAATCGTCAAACCCAAACCCTAAATGATAATCACTTGGATTAGTCAAAACAGCATTACCACCAAGAACTCCTGCAATTTCACGCGCGAGTTTATTACCACCACGATGTCCCCCTAGTAATGGGATAATATAAGATCCATCCGGTGATATGACAAGAACTGGCGCCTCTTGCAATTTATCCTGTATTAAAGGTGCTAGCGAACGAATAACTATCCCGCTCGCAGCGGCAACAACGATAGGTTCTTGCCGCATAAATAATTCCTGCAACACCGTTGGCAGATGATCATAGTAATAATCAATTTCGTATTCGGGCAGTTTTTCAAAAAAACTGCTACGAAAGCCATATAGAACAAGTTGATCCTTATAATGCTTTTGAAGTTTATTAGCTAAAATAAATCCACTTTTACTTAACAAAACCAGGTTAATCATTTTTTTCACGGCGCCATAAAATCAATGAAAAATAGGAAACTTCATTAACACAAACCTGATGCAGCAAACTAATGCGCTGGCCATTGGCTGATACATTCTCGATCAACAATGCTTGTTCGTAGCCAGACATTAAAGATAGAATTTTCTTTATCTTGGGTAAATGACGACCTACCTTCAAAATAATTGCCGTGATGCAAAATTGTAATTGCTGTTTTAGTTGCTCTTCATCAAGTGTTGCGGGCAAAACCAACATAGTTTCATTACCTGAAATTAACGGCCAATGTGCCATAGCCGCCCCGGCATTGACCGATGAAATTCCCGGAACAATACCAACCTGTCGGCTATCGATTAATTCATGTAAAACATATTGAAAAGAACCGTATAATAGTGGGTCTCCTTCACACAAAACGACTACCTTTTGCCCCTTTTCTGCAACACTTTTAAAAAAACGTGCTTGTTGTTGGTAAAATTGTTGACGCTGTTCTTGGGTTTGATATAGCGGCAAGATGAAAGGATATTTTGTTGAAGATTGCTTGACATAGTCTTTCACGGTATCATAGGCACGGCTATGACCACTTTCCTCGGTCGGAAAAGCTAAAATATTACAGGCCTGAATATGTTTTATTGCATTCACTGTAAGCAAGCCAGGATCACCAGGACCAACACCAACACCCCAAATAAGAGCTTCATTTTGCATGTTACAAACCTTTTATACCTTGACATGCGAATATTGCATAATTGGTAACATAGCACGCCATCCGCTTAATTCACCCATTTTTTCTTGGTGGTGAATGGAAAGCCGCATCAAATTACCACCGTATTTTTTTTGCCACTCAATTAGCCGAACTTCACCCTCTAGACTAACGACATTTACTACCAATCTTCCACCACCTGATAGGCGTTCCCAACAATATTCCAACATCGATGGATTTTGAACACCCCCACCGATAAAAATTGCTTGGGGTGTAGGTAAGTCTTTTAGTACATCCGGGGCTGTGCCTTTAATAATATGTAGATTTTCAACACCAAAGAAGTGTGCATTATCTGCAAGACATACCAACTGATCTTTATCATGCTCAATTGCATAAGCGGTCATTTGTTGACCAGACCTAAGCCACTCAATTGAAATTGAACCTGTTCCTGCCCCAACATCCCATAAACAATCTCCCTGACCTGGTCTTAAAGAGGATATGGTCAATAAACGTGTCTCTCGTTTGGTGATTTTCCCATGATGAACAAAAAAATGATCTGGTATACCAATAATATTTGGTATAACCGATTTAGTTGGCTTTGCCTGGCATTCAATAGCAATTGTATGATAAGGGTTAAACGAATATTTGTTTTCTAATAACTGTTTAGCAACAACTGTTGTGTGTTTCTCGTTGGAACATTCCATTTGTTCAAATATATGCAATATACTGTGTTCATAACCCATATCAGCTAGAATTTCTGCTATTTGATTAGGTGTTTTCTCATGATGTCCTAGTAAAATAAGTCGGCGATTTGGGGCTAATAGATTTCTTACCCGTTGAACCGGTCGCCCATGCACCGTATCGCACCAAGTTTGATGTAACGGCCAAGCCAGTCTGGCACTAACCATTGAAAAAGCAGAAACAGATGGAACAACGTGCATCTCGGATACAGTTAAGTATCGTGCTAGGGTTGCGCCAATACCAAACCACATTGGATCACCAGTTGATAATATAACAACCGGATTTGAACGCAAGCTAAGGATGTGATCAATTGACAATGATAACGGGCTTTGCCAAGTAGTTTTCTGATTATCTGGTACAGGTATTTGCTGTAATAACTTTCGGTTGCCAAAAATATGTGTGGCGGATTGTATATCATGTTGTAAGTTTTTATCCAGTGCCGCCCATCCGCGCTCGTTCATTCCAACGATGATCAGCCAAGGTTTAACCATTTATTGCACCATTCTCTATTAGAACAGCATTTAATGCTGCTGCTGCCATAGCGCTGCCCCCCAATCGACCACGCAGTGTAATAAATGGAACATCAATCTTCGCGTTTATTAATTGGTCCTTTGACTCTACAGCCCCAACAAACCCTACTGGAAAGGCTATGAGTGCCGCCGGTTTGTGTAAACAATAATCAAGTTGATATAAAAATTCATACAAAGCTGTTGGTGCATTACCAATAACGATAATTGCGTCCCGCCAGCCGCGGCTGTAAATTGCTAAAGACGCAGCAGATAAAGTTAATCCATGCTCTTTGGCATAGTTTTTTGTTTCCGCGCTGCTAAGCAAACATTCTATATGACTACCAACTGGCAAGTGTCGTTCTATAATCCCAACTTTTGTCATATTGCTGTCACAAAAAATTTTTCCTGCAGACAAAGCTTTTCGTACAGCCATAAACCAGTCTGGATGAACAACGATTTTATCAATAATATCTGTCATACCGCATGCATGAATTAATCGAAGTAAAACAGGCCTTATCAACGGATCATAACGGTCAAGATTAACTTCAGTAGCAATAGTTGCAAAACTTTGCCGATATATTTCATCAGAGTCACAAAGATATGTTCGCTGATTAGAATTTTTTTGTGTCATTAGAGGAAAGCGCTTCTGCTGTAATAGCAGTTATATTGTCTTAGGATTATAGAGAACAGAACCATTTTGTTGTGTTTTTTGATGTTTTTTTGATTGTTGATCGGCATCAGTTCCTATTCCCTCTACATGGTGGTGGTGGCCTTGCTGAGGAAGACCTTTGTCATCTTCATAACCAATAATCGCCTCACGATATTTACACAATAGACAATTCATAGCGTTCTCTCCAACCAACACTTCATCAATTCGATTTCTTAATGATTTAAGTACAAGTGGGTGATCGTTAAGATATGGGGCTTTAATAAATTCAATACTCGGATTTCTTGCTGCTGCCTGATCGGTTGCGGCATAAATACGATCAACTAAAACACCTGTAAATAAAAAGTAGGGGAAGACGATAATACGTTGATATCCAAGCTTTACTGCGTGCGCAAGCGACTCGTCAACACGTGGATATGTAACACCGCTGTATGCTACCTCAGCCCAACCAAAACCCATCCCTTCCCAAAGCATCCGGCTAATTTTTGCTATATTTGCATTTGCATCAGGGTCGGAGGTACCACGACCAACAACCAATAATAACGTTTCATGACGTTGTCTATCTGGAAACTTGCTACTTTCTTCTGCAAAAATAATACGTTCCGCTGCTGCTGCCACCAGTGCTGGGTCAATAGCAAAATCACGCCCAAATTCCACTTTAATTGCTGGGTTTTCAGCACTAAATTGCTGTAACACAGAAGGAATATCATTTTTAACATGTCCGGCAGCAAATAACATGATAGGCAAAGCAATAATATGCTGAATACCATGATTTTTTAGAGCTTCAAGGCCATGTCTGATAACTGGATTGGCAAACTCCAAAAATCCACTGCTTATCGGATATTCTGGATATATTTCAGCAAAACGCTGAACAAAATGGTTAAATTCTTTAATCGCCTGGTCATCACGGCTACCATGACCACATAACATAATTCCAATTTTTTTGTTTGTCATATATTGTACTTCTATATGTATATGATGAATAATAATTAAACACTTAATTTATTAAATATAATGATTTGGACAAGTCCAACGTTAATTTTATTAATTGCAATACTTGCTTGGTTCAGTGATGTCATTATTGGTGACCCACCAGTAGTTTATAGGCGCATTCCGCATCCGGTCTGTCTTTTTGGTTGGGTAATAAACTTACTAGATAATTTTATTAACTACACCAAAAAATTACCCGTATTCCAACGTATATGGGGGGTAACACACCTAAGTTTGCTTATTATCATTTTTGGAAGCACTGCGTGGTTATTCCAAGAATATATGCTACAATTCTCGTGGGGTTGGATAATTTTAGGAGTATTTGCAGGCGTCTTTCTAGCACAAAACAGCCTTTATCATCACGTCAAAATTGTAGAACACCATCTTAAACTGCAAGATATTGAAAAAGCCAGAAATGCTGTTGGAAAAATTGTTGGTAGAGATACAAAAGACTTACAAGAAACTGAAATTAGCAGAGCAGCACTTGAATCACTTTCTGAAAGTTATAATGATGGCGTTGTTGCCCCTTTCTTCTGGCTGGTTATTGCTGGACTACCTGGAATTATCATTTATAAGCTAATTAATACTGCAGATAGTATGATTGGACATCGTACATCACGATACTTGTATTATGGCTGGGCAGCTGCACGTACCGACGATGTATTAAATTTAATACCAGCCCGACTGGCTGGTTTTCTGATCGTTTTATCTGGCTTGCTGATTTATGGAATAAAATCTGCTCAGAGAGGCCTTAAATCCATGTGGCATGATGCACGTCTACACGCATCACCAAACGCCGGATGGCCCGAGGCGGCCATGGCCGGGCTTTTAAATATTCGACTGGGTGGTCCGCGTTACTACGATGGTAATTATAGCGATAATCCATGGTTTCATGCGACAGGCCAGGATGCTAATCTTACCCACCTAAAACAAGGTATCAATCTTTACATTGTATCTTGTTTACTGATGCTACTGTTTATGATGGTACCACCAATTTCGTTAATGATAATAGGCTTTGAATAAATTTAGGGTTAAGGTTAGCCCGCAAATGTTCAGCCCAATCATTTAATATATGATCCATTTTATAGCTAAAATTCAATGATGAAGAAAAATTATTTAAAATACGCCTTAAGAAGGCATGACGGAATTGATCATTCATAAATAAACCATGTACATAACAGCCCAAAACACGATTGTCTGCCGTCACAGCACCATCAAATTGACCATCCTCAAATCTTAGCCAAGGCCTACTGGTCGCAGGACCAGTGCTTTGACCCAAGTGGATCTCGTACCCATCAACGATCATATTATCCAACAATTCGGTAGCACGCTGCTGACGAATAATTTTTTGGGCATTCATGGTGGTTGTCATATCAAAATATCCAAGACCTAAGGCTTGCTTCTGTTGACCTTCAAACCCCGTCGCATCTACAAGATTATTTCCCAGCATTTGGAATCCGCCACACAAACCAATAATATATCCACCACGCCGATAATGCGCTTTCAGATCGATATCCCATCCTTGCTGTTTTAAAAATTCAAGATCGGCTATTGTTGATTTAGACCCAGTCAAAATAACAGCATGACAGTTTCCTGGAATTGCATCGCCAGCTTTTACAGTCAATAATTCCACGTCATCTTCAGCATTTAGGGGGTCAAGATCGTCCATATTGGAACGATATGGCAATAAAGGAACGGCAATACGAATCTTACCTTGGTTTTTTATCGATGGCATAGATAAGCTATCTTCGGCAGGTAGATTTTGTAGCAAAGGAAAATAAGGAATTACCCCTAAAACAGGCCAGGTTGTTTTTTCTTGAATTATTTGAATAGCACCATCAAATAAATGAACGTCACCACGAAATTTATTAATAATAACTCCCTTGATTCTCTGACGTTCTGATGGCGACAATAAACCGTGTGTCCCAAAAACATTTGCTATAGAACCACCACGTTCAACATCCACTACCAAAATAACTGGAATATCAACAACTTCGGCAAACCCCATATTAGCTATATCATTTCTACGTAGATTTATTTCTGCTGGACTGCCTGCCCCCTCTGTAATAATAAACTGATATTTAGTTTGTAAATAATAGTAACTTTCTAAAATTTTAGGCATTAGCTGGTGCTTCAAATGATGGAACTGTTGTGCAGATACAGTTTTCCACCACCGCCCTTGCAGAATAATTTGACATTTATGATGAGGCTCAGGTTTCAATAAAACCGGATTTAGGTGAACACTTGTTGATATCACACTGGCATAAGCTTGTAAGGCTTGGGCACGACCAATCTCGCCACCATCATCTGTAACAGCCGCATTATTTGACATATTCTGGGGTTTAAAAGGCGCAACACGCACTCCAACCCGTTGTAATAAGCGGCATAATCCTGCTGTAATAAGTGATTTTCCAACATGTGATGCGGTACCCTGAATCATTAAGCCTGATCGCAGTAAAAAAGTTTGGTTTGTCAAAATTCGATTCCTGCTTGGGCCTTAACATTTTGTTGACGGAATGGATGTTTAATAATCTTCATCTCTGTTACTAAATCTGCTAGTTCTATTAGTTCAGGCTTGGCATGACGGCCTGTAATTACGATATGTAAATCAACGCGTTTACTCTTAAGAGTTTGCAAAACTTCGTCAATTGGCAGCAAATTATAGCGCAAAACAATATTTAATTCATCGAGAACAATAAGATGATATGATGGATCATTAATCATGTCCTTGGCGATATTCCAAGCCTGATAAGCATTTTCACTATCTTGGACTACGTTCTTCGTTTCCCAAGTGAAACCATCGCCCAAACAACGCATTGTTAGTTGGTCGCTAAATTTTTCTAATGCTGTTCGCTCGCCGCTATACCACCCACCTTTAATAAACTGAATAATACCAACACGGAACCCATGTCCCAGTGATCTTAGAACCATTCCAAAAGCAGCAGTTGATTTTCCCTTGCCGTTGCCTGTATGAACAATCAACAATCCCTTCTCAACAACTTTTTTTGCTAAAATACGTTGCCGTACTTGCTGCCGCCGATGCGATTTTTCATTTATTTGTTGAATTTCTTCATCTGTTTCCGGTTTTTTATACATATTAGGTTTTCTTTTTGTTATATAATCTATTGCTTAATTGCTGTAAAAACTCATCTGCATGATTTGAATAAGGATGCCATAATTGGCGCTTGCGCGCTTCCAGAAATTTATTCGCAATTTCAATTAATGCAGCAGGATTATGTTGTTCTAGGAAATTTATGACCTTCTTGTTATCAATATAAGCTTGGTACAACTTATCAAAATGATGATCTTGCACTACCCCTGTGGTTGCAGCAAACGCAACTAAGTAGTCAACTGTTGCTGCAATTTCAAAAGCACCCTTATAACCATGTTGCATAATAAGATCTAGCCATTTCGGGTTTGCTGCCCGCGATTGGATTACCCTTCCAATTTCTTGTTGTAGGCTTAAGATTTTTGGGTTTTCAGGATTTGAATGATCATTATGCCATATGGGAACTTTCTTCCCTTGTTCAAGCTCAATGGCAAGCGACCATCCACCCTCGAACTGGTAATAATCATCACTATCTAAAATATCATGTTCTCGATTATCTTGATTATGAATAATAGCCTGCGTTCGCCTAAGATGTTGACGAAACAGAGTTGGTATATGTTTGTTCTGGTAATTCCCGAAATAGGCATAACTACCCCAATTAATAAATGTATTAGCAAGTTGTTGTTTATCTTGCCAATTACCATCATCCATGGGTGCTTGTAACCCTGTTCCGTATGATCCAGGCGCTGGACCAAAAATACGCGCAGCCGCATATATCCGCGCATTAGCAGTATCTACGCCTTGCTGAAGCAAATGGTCCTGATCTTTTTGGACCTGGGCAGCAAGTATATTGTCATTAAGTGGCTCTACTTGCCCTGCCACCAGCAGGACAGCTTGATTAAGCAAGTCAATTTGGTTCGGAAAGGCATCTCGGAAAAAACCAGATATGCGCAGACAAACATCAATCCTAGGACGCCCCAGTACCGCTAATGGGATAAGTTCAAGCCCGGTAATTCTACCTGAAACACTCTCCCAAATCGGCTTAACGCCAAGAAAAGCAAGCATCTGAGCAATATCTTCACCTGCTGTACGCATATTTGCAGTTCCCCAAGCAGTGAGCGCAACAACCCTAGGCCAATCACCGTGCTGTTGACGATGTTGATCTAATAACATAGTGGCCGATTTCCAGCCCATATGCCAGGCAGATGGGGTTGGCATAAGGCGTGTATCAACCGAGAAAAAATTGCGCCCCGTTGGTAATACATCAACTCGACCGCGTGTCGGTGCGCCAGATGGCCCGGGAGGCACAAAAAAACCATCAAGGCCGGCCAAAAGAAAATTTATCTCTTGCTCAGGTGACATACATAATTTTGGTAAAATATCAGAATTTAATTGATCAACAACGGCTTTTGTTTTGTGCCAGCCTGGCATAATCTTCTGTTCTCCAGCTAAAATATGCATGGCCAATAATTCAAGTCGTTCTATAGTATCACCAACATTTCGCCAAGTTTCTGAAGATATCTGCTGTAGTATTATGGGTTTTTTTCCAAGCCAATTTTCAGCATAATCAGGTTTCATTGGATCAAAATGATCACTAAGCAACCCTAAATCATCGGCAATAGCATGAATGATTGAAGCATCACCACCCTGCCCCTGGCGCCGTGGCAACCGACCAACAGAAAGCAAAAAATTTGCTATTTTGATTTGTGTTAATTCCTGCCCAATAACGTGTAACCCATGACGTATTTGTCTTTCTTTAACCTCGCACACGTAACGATCCAAAGCAGATAACAATCCAAATTGGTTCTTCAAATCTATCTGTTCATCAGCAATTATACCAGCACGCTCAGCTTGTGCTTGAATTTGTTTTAATAGGAAGCTTGCCCGTTTAGGATCAAAATGAATAGCCTGATAATATTCATCTAGAATCCTTTCAATATCAAGCAATGCGCCGTGATTGTCAGCTCGCGTTAGCGGTGGGGTTAAATGATCAATAATCACCGCCGATGTTCGGCGTTTGGCTTGGCTTCCTTCGCCTGGGTTGTTTACAATAAAAGGGTAAAAATGTGGGATTGGACCCAATATAGCTTCAGGAAAACACTCAGATGATAGTCCGATTGATTTGCCAGGTAACCACTCTAAATTTCCGTGCTTACCAAAATGTATGATAGCGTGGATTTGAAAGATTTTGCGTAACCACATATAAAAAGCCAGATAATTATGTGGTGGGGGCAACAAAGGATCATGATAAATTGATTTTTCATCATCAAGGGCATCTTGATTACTATCAACAAGACGACGCATTGGTTGCAAGCCAATAACGATATTACCGCATGCAATTACTGAAAGGTTAAAATGCCCTTTATCAAAAAAAGGATCTTTAGAATAGTGCCCCCATCGTTCAATTACCTGGTTCTGTAGCGATATTGGTAGTTTTTGAAAAAACTGTTGATAATCTCTTTCCGAAAGTTGAATAGAAGCAGGTCGATGCGGATTAAAGTTTGTTGGCCCTTGTAAAAACCGATTCATTAATTCTGCCACATCATTAGGGCTGTTTTTAATGAAGTATCCACGTTTCTGCATGGCCTTAATCAATTGTATCAATGAGGCCGGCGTATCAAGACCAACCCCATTTGCTAATCGACCATCACGGTTAGGATAGTTTGATAAAATAATACCAACACGACGCTCTTCTACAGTTATGCGTTGTAGTAAAACTAAGCTATTAACCTGCTCTACAACAAAGCGTACTCTTTCTTCCACCGGTTGATGCATCACTGGTTGGTATTGCGTTTTATGATTACGTGGACCACTTTCTTTAAACGAAACAACCCTTGTAAGTAACCGACCATCCATTTCAGGTAAAACAACTTGCATTACCAAGTCTCTTGATAGAAGACCATTTTTCTGCTGTTGCCAAAAGCTTTGTGTCGTACTGGATAAAATTACCTGTAAAATAGGGCAATTTGTTAAACGTAGTGCGTCATTTGATTGATCATCACCATTACCAACAGCAAATCCTGTAAAATTAATAATAATGGCAGGTCTGACTTGTTCTAAAATATGGCGCACATAAGCAGCAACTTGTGGGTCTTTCAGACTGGTTATAAAAATGGGTAACGGATTAAGCTGCCTATCTTGTAAATTTTTAATAAATGCTTGAATAACAGCCAAGTCATCAGCTTGCTTTAAAGCCCTATAAAAAACGAGCGGGATAATTGGTTGATTAGAGTTTGCCCATTGCGCAGATATTTGCTTAAGATTTGGGTTATCTATACCTGGCCAAAATAACCCTGTTTTATTGAGCTCTGCTGGTGGAATAGCCTCTTGATTTTCACCAATTAACCGCGCCACAAATTTGGTCAATTGTACAATATTGTTTAGTCCACCTTGCGCAAAATATTGCCAAATTAACCTTGTAATACTGATAGGTTCAGATGAAAATGGCTGTAGTTCATCGTCCCAATTATCGTCCCCAGATACAACCACAAGCCTAATATGATGGGCAACTGCAACTCGATGAACCTGTTCTAGGCCATAAGACCAGTAGCGCTGCCCACCAAGCAACCGAATAACGATGATTTTAGCATGACGAACAACCTGATCAACATATAAGTCAACAGAGAAGGAATGCTGTAGTTGTAAAAGGTTTGCTAATCTAATAGTCGACTGGATATTGGAATTTTCAATTGATTTAGATAGAATCAACAAATCACTATCAGCTGAAGAGAGAAAAATTATATCCCCGGGTGTTTGCTGTAAATCAACCGCTGTTGGTGACTCTTGCAGACGAACCTGTTCAGCTGACAAAAGGTGCATATACGATACCCTTCTCAAAAGGAGATATATCGGTGAATATGATGTTCTTCCAAACTTTTATCCCCAATAACAACCAATACACCTTGATCTTTATCTTCCTCTGGTAACAGCGGACGGTCATAATAATGCTGCAAGCGCCCACCCACACCCTGAACGATAAGCCGCATCGTTTTACCTTTAACAGCAGAAAAACCTTTAAGGCGTAAAACACCAGGTTGATCCAATACTTTGTACAGGTTTTCTATATATCTCTCCAGGTAATCAATTTTGGGAATTTTTAAGCTAAAACTTTTAAATTCAGCATGACCATGATCTTCTTCAGGATGCTGATCATGATGTGATAGACGTTGGTTAATATTACTTTCTGCGTGTGCCCCAATTCCCAATAAAATATCTGATGGCACTTGACCAAAACGAGCTGTGATAATTTTTGCCTGTGACCGTCGATGTTGATCAAGTAATTTCTGCACCTGGTTTATTTGGTTGTTATTTAGTAAGTCAGTTTTATTTAAAATAATCAAATCAGCGCATGCTATTTGATCCCGGAAAAGCTCGTGTATTGGATTATCATGTTGAATTATCTTTTGCGAATCTATGGATTTTAATGTTGGTATTGTGGCTAAAGTTGGATCAAGTGCGGCCACGCCGTCAACAACTGTAATCACACCATCAACCGTTAAGCAGGTTCTAATTTCAGGCCAATTAAACGCTGCAACCAGTGGTTTGGGTAAGGCTAAAC
>JAEUKQ010000140.1 GCA_016794225.1 Alphaproteobacteria bacterium
CTTAAATCAAAAAAATCTTTTATTCTTTTAATTCCTTTTCTTTTTCTTTTTGTATATTTTTTTTGTACTTTAAATTCAATCATTTATTAAAAATAACGAGAAAGATTTTTTCTAAAACGAGACAAATTTTTTCTAAAACGAGAAAGATTTTTTCTAATTTTGTATTTTTTGCATTATCTAAAACACCTATAACCAATAAAATCATATAAATATGTAATTTTAAAAAAAATAAAACGAGACAAATTTTTTCAGCGAGAAAGATTTTTTCCGAAGCGAGAAAGATTTTTTCTGATCAACCGATTAAATTGTATAAATTATATCCACAGAATTGAATTTAACTCTTTTTAATCAGCAATTAGAAGCGAGAAAGATTTTTTCCGAAAACGAGAAAGATTTTTTCTAAAACGAGACAAATTTTTTCAGCGAGAAAGATTTTTTCCGAAGCGAGAAAGATTTTTTCTAATTGATAAATTTTTATAATCGAAAAAAACGATTTATGAAAAAATATTATAGGTAACTTTGCAATTGCAAAATT
>JAEUKQ010000141.1:0-268 GCA_016794225.1 Alphaproteobacteria bacterium
TATAGGTCAAAAAAGATCATCAGTTGCACGTATCCATAAATTATTAACAGATAAAAATTGTATGTATTATAGCATCATAGTAGCTGCAACAGCATCAGATGCTGCATCGTTACAATATATAGCACCTTATTCAGGTTGTGCAATGGGTGAATATTTTATGTCAAAAGGATTACGTGTATTAATAGTTTATGATGATTTAAGTAAACATGCAGTATCTTATAGACAATTATCTTTATTATTAAGACGTCCTCCTGGTCGTGAAGGTTAT
>JAEUKQ010000141.1:278-532 GCA_016794225.1 Alphaproteobacteria bacterium
TTTACATTCACGTCTTTTAGAAAGAGCTGCTAATTTAGCAAATAATGCTGGTTCAATTACTGCCTTACCCGTTATTGAAACAATTCAAGGTGATGTATCTGCGTATATTCCTACGAATGTAATTTCAATTACAGATGGACAAATATTTTTAGAGTCAGAGTTATTTACGAGAGGAATTAGACCTGCTGTAAGTCCTGGTTTATCAGTTAGTAGAGTTGGTTCTGCTGCTCAAAATAAAGTCCTAAAAAAAATGG
>JAEUKQ010000142.1 GCA_016794225.1 Alphaproteobacteria bacterium
AAGAATTGATATTTTTTTGGTTATTTTTTCAAAAAATTCGTCAACATTTTTTTTATTATTTTTTATAATTGCCGTGAAAGCCGCGGAAAAGGCTGTAATATTTTTTTTAAAATAATGGTTGACAACGCCGCCAAAACATATATATTAAAATTATGAATTGGCCAAGATGGCCGATAAAAACCTAACAGGAGATTGAGATGTCTAAAAAATTAAATCAAATAGAAGAATGCGAATGGTGTGGTGAGCAAGCAGATTTTGAATATAAAATATCAAACAACGATGGACTGAGTTTTTTTTGTAAAAAATGCATAAAAGCCGCCGAAGAACTTAATAAAAATATTTTAAAAGAGAGGATTGAAGAAGAGGCAGCTCGGGATGAGCGTGATGAGATTTATAATTTAATTGAAGAGGTTGAGAACGAGATTGAGAGTTTTTTATTAAATAATAATATTGATTTTGAGAAAATTAACTCAAAAATGAGCGCGAGTGTTTATTTTGAACTCGACAATTTTAAAATAAGAA
>JAEUKQ010000143.1 GCA_016794225.1 Alphaproteobacteria bacterium
CGATCTTGTCGATGTAGGTCTTCGTGAGCTTCGGCATAGTCGTCCCCTTTCCCGGACTTGTAGTGCATTTGTAGCAAGCAAGTACGGGGTAAGACAGGTTACGACAGGGACGCAAGGGCATCAAGATATTGATTCATAAGGCATTTTATGCCTTATGCTGGGCACTGCTGGCTTCTACGGGGAACGGGTAGTAAGTCTTGAAAACCGCCAGGGGGCGACCCCTCGTGGGTTCGAATCCCACCCCATCCGCCAGCGCCTCGCTTTAGGCGCCGTTCGGACACACGCTGGCGGGAGACGCCGAGTTCCCGGTATCCTGAAATGCTGAACGGGTTCGTCGGGAGCCGCATCGGGTGCGCAGCCAAGATGGTCAGCGATGGTTGTCGGGATACCACGGCTTGAAACAACATCGGCGCGAGACCAAAATCGTCGGCACCATGGCTGCCCACGCGTTGCTGCCCTGGGTTCACCGGGCGTCCTCCAACCTGAGACGATGGGGCACGATGGGGCACCGGTGTCTATCAC
>JAEUKQ010000145.1 GCA_016794225.1 Alphaproteobacteria bacterium
ATTATGGTCAAATCGGATTGAGCTGCCATCCATACGATGAATCTCCTTAGCCGTACGAACAATAACAGCTTTATGTACCTCGCCTTTTTTAACACGACGATCAGGAATTGCGCCTTTGACAGCAACAACAATAATATCACCCACCGAAGCTGTTCGACGCTTACTTCCGCCAAGCACACGAATGCACTGTACGCTTTTTGCTCCAGAGTTATCTGCCACATTTAAATTTGTTTGTTCTCTAATCATTTTTTACCCTATTAAGTATGAGGGAATTTTACGATGGATTCTGAAGGACTTTCCAACATTTCCGCTTTGATATAGGCGGACATTCACGAATCCAGACCTCTTCTCCCACTTGGCATTTATTTAATGCATCATGGGCAGCATATTTTTTTGAACGTGTAATAAATTTCTTATATAAAGGGTGGCGAACACGACGCTGAACCTTTACGGTAACGGTTTTATCACAAGCGTTACTTGTTACAACCCCTTGCAGAACACGCTTTGGCATT
>JAEUKQ010000146.1 GCA_016794225.1 Alphaproteobacteria bacterium
CGGTTAGGCATGGATGTCTCGATGACCGAAAAAAGCTAGTGCTAACATGCGGTTATCGGGAAAACGGATACCCCCGGATAAACAAAGGATAGACCAGGTTCCGCCCCTTAAAATCCTGAGTTCGAAAGAACGTGTGGGTTCGAGTCCCACCGTCCGCACCAAGGCAAGTGCACATGGCGCCGTTTTCTCGCTGCGCTGAGCTCGCGTTGACGGCCCTCTTCCTGCCCGGCTTCAGAATCCATTCCAGGCATATACGATTGTGTGCGATGGGCCACACGCACCGCCATTCCGCATATTTCTATACTAAAATGATCAACTAATTGATCGTCGGCAAGTTGAAAGCGCCGCCGATATGGCGATCTGGTTGCCCGCATCCCGCGCTGTGCGGGAACGGCCGGGCACGCCTTCGCCCCGGTCGATGCCGATCAGGAACGAAGCGTCCGCCGTTTGCATCTAGCCGCGTGAGGTCGTGACATGAATTCTGGCGTTTTGATGATTGTACTGACGCTCG
>JAEUKQ010000147.1 GCA_016794225.1 Alphaproteobacteria bacterium
CTCAGGATCTGCGGTAGGTAAATCAATTTTATTGAGGATAGGAATGATTTCAAGTTGGTTATCGAGCGCGAGGTACACATTAGCAAGGGTTTGTGCTTGTACCCCCTGGGCTGCATCCACAACAAGTAGGGCTCCTTCGCAAGCGGCAAGCGATCGGCTCACTTCGTAGTGAAAGTCAACGTGTCCTGGGGTATCAATCAGATTTAATTCATATGTATGCCCATCACTAGCTTTATAGTTCAGACGAACGGTCTGAGCTTTGATTGTGATTCCCCGCTCTCGCTCGAGATCCATTTTGTCTAGGAATTGGTCTTGTTTTTCACGAGCAGAGATAGCTCCTGTTGCTTCAAGAAGGCGATCAGCTATGGTTGATTTGCCGTGGTCAATATGGGCAATAATAGAAAAATTTCGAATAAACCTGGCATCCGAGGACATACGTTCTCGGAAGCATAACGGATCCGTTTGAGAATTCAACAAACTTCTTCCGAGATGAACGACCATTGCAGTCT
>JAEUKQ010000148.1 GCA_016794225.1 Alphaproteobacteria bacterium
ATGCTAAAGTGCTAGAAGGCCTCTATACATCAAGCAGTATAAAAATGGTGGGATTTCACAGGGATTACAGATCTTTGCATAGTTTTGGGCGAGCTTGTAAGCGCTTTAAGCGCCGTCATCGTCTGCGGCTGCAAAGATTTTCTCTAGTAGGATAGCATTTTTATATAGCTTTAGCTATGTTTTAAATGCGATATGGATATGTTAAAGAATGGCTCCCCGGGCCGGACTCGAACCAGCGACCGAGCGGTTAACAGCCGCTTGCTCTACCACTGAGCTACCGGGGAATCGGTAAGATTTATAACACGTAAAATTAGAGATGTCAGCAACTTTTTATGCCGTCTCTCAAATTTTTATGCCTTTATATTGTGTAATAGTTCATCTATTAAGTCTGTTTTTTCCCATGAGAACTCGCCATTTGCTCCAACATCTCTGCCAAAATGTCCATAATTTGCTGTGACTCTATAGATTGGCCTATCGAGTTTTAGATGTTTCCTGATGCCATATGGT
>JAEUKQ010000014.1 GCA_016794225.1 Alphaproteobacteria bacterium
AGTTGTGGGGCATATGCGCCGCTAAAGGATGTTTATAAAACAACGGTTTTTGCCTTATCACAATGGCGTAACATTATCGTTCCACCAAATGGTAAAGGACCTAAAGGCATTGTTATTCCCGAACAGGTTATTCAGCGACCACCAACCGCTGAACTACGTCCAAACCAAAAAGATGAAGACAGTTTACCGCCGTATATTACTTTAGATCGTATTTTACAGGGGTTAATTGAAGAGGACGTAACAAAAAAGATGTTGGCGCATGCTGGCTTTTCACCAGATTTGGTACAAAAAATCTGGCTTATGGTATGTCGGGCCGAGTATAAGCGCCATCAAAACCCGCCCGGCCCAAGAGTTAGCCCAAAAGCCTTTGCGCGTGAACGCCGTTATCCAATTACCCATGGCTGGCTTAAGCGTGAATAGGTTTTTTTAGGTATTGCTTGCCCATCAAATGACAGCCTAGTATTGTTTTAATAATATATAATCATTCTATTGGAAGCAATTAATGGAACTTAGGTTATTTAATACGCTGAAACGCCAGAAACAGCAATTTTTTCCAATCGACCCCCAAAGGGTGCGCCTTTATTGTTGTGGGCCAACGGTTTATGATCGTGCCCATGTCGGTAATGCACGGCCAGTTGTTGTGTTTGATGTGCTTTTTCGGTTGTTGCGGCATTTTTATGGTAGCCAGCATGTTATTTATGTGCGGAACATTACCGATATCGACGATAGAATAATTGAAGCTGCCCACAATAATAATGAATCGATAACTGCATTAACAGCACGAACAGCACGTGCATACCAGCTTGATATGGCCGCATTAGGTACTCTTCCACCTACGCATGAACCAAGGGCTACGGAATATATACAGCCCATGGTCGACATGATCATGGGGCTGGTTGACAAGGGATTTGCCTATGAAAATCAGGGGCATGTTCTATTCCATGTTCCGGCTGATCCCGATTATGGCTGTTTATCAAAACGTCCGTTTGAAGAAATGATTGCCGGAGCCCGCGTTGAGATCGCACCCTATAAAAAACATCCGGCAGATTTTGTTTTGTGGAAACCAAGTAGCCAAGAACAACCCGGATGGGATAGCCCTTGGGGACGTGGCCGCCCAGGCTGGCATATTGAGTGTTCGGCCATGGCTGGCGCTTTGCTTGGTGAAGTTTTTGATATTCATGGCGGTGGTCTTGATTTAATTTTTCCACATCATGAAAATGAAATTGCACAAAGTCGTTGTGCTCATCATGGTCACGCGCCAGTACGCTATTGGATCCATAATGGGTTTGTTCAGGTTAACAGTGAGAAAATGTCAAAATCAAAGGGTAATTTTTTTACTGTGCGCCAATTGCTGGACCAAGGTTATGCTGGCGAAACGATAAGGCTCAATTTGCTTGCAGCCCATTATCGACAACCTCTTGATATTTCTTCTGCAAGCCTTCAGGACAGCAAACAGCAACTTGATAAGTTTTACTTGTCTTTACAGGATGTGCCTTATAATACACCTGTTAATGCACAAATTCCGGCTGAATTCTTTGAAATAATTGGGGATGATTTGAATACGCCGCTTGCTATTACCTGGATACATGATCAGGTTAATGCCATTCATAAAGCGAAAGATAGTGCGCAAAAGTTGTTGTTGCAGGTTCAATTAAAACAAGCTGCTTCTTTGCTGGGTATATTACAGCAATCACCGGCAAATTGGTTGCAGCAAATAGGGCAGGCTGGTAATGTTAATAGCTTGGATGCTGATGCTATCGAACGGTTTATTCAAGAGCGGCGTCAAGCAAGGTTAGCAAAGGATTTTAAGAAAGCTGATCATATCCGACAGCACCTTGAAAATAAGGGAATAATTTTAGAAGATAATCCAGCTGGAACAAGATGGCGGCGTATATAGTAAACATTAATTTGTGCTTACTAATTCTGAGAGTATATAAAAGATAGTCTTAAAAAATTAAGGCCTATTTTGTTTATTAAATGATAATTGCTCTGATAAGGATTTGTAAATTCTGAAAATATGCCTTTTAGGAAAATTTATAAAATAAAAAACCCAATCATATTTGTTGATTGGGTTTTTTATTATAAAAAATGTTAAAATGCTATTACATGCATTCCTTTAATGTTAATGGGAATGGACAAGATTCCCAATCACGGGCCTGGGTGCTTACCGACGTTGCTGATAGAAGGCCAAAAGCAAATAAAGCTAATAATAGTTTTTTCATAGTACTTTCCTCACATAATATTAAAATATAAGCAAAAAACACACTCTAATTACTTTTAATTAGAAAATGTTTCATAGACAATTGTTAATTTACTTATTTGATTTAATCAATACATATAAATAGTTTTTGTTATAATAAAATTATTTACATTGAAATTATAATATATATAATTAGGAAAAAATAAAACTATGCTGCAAAGCAACATAAAATTTTGATTGATGTAACAGCATCAATAAAAATAAAGATGAAAATTACACGCATAATCTCTTTAAATAAATTTAATATGCTAAAAGTACATCGATGTTATTTCGGCGATTGCCTTGCCAAAATGTGGTTAAGTAGATATGATAAACACCAGCAATATATAGAAACAAAAAACAGTTACGCAATGGAGGAAGCAAGTGGAAGCAAAGATACCTCAGGATTGGCATAGAAAATCGGCAACCATAAAATTTCCACGTGAATTGTTTATTAATGGCCGATTTGTTAAGGCGATGTCAGGTAAGCTTTTCGCAACAATAAATCCAGCAACAGGACAAATTCTTGCAGAAATAGCTGAAGGTGATCGTTATGACATCGATTTAGCAGTGAAAGCAGCACGACAATCTTTTGATAAAGGCTTATGGGTACGCATGTCGATTGCTGATCGTAAAAAAATTATGCTGCGTTGGCTTGAATTAATGGAAAAAAATTTTAATGATCTTGCACTGCTTGAAACGTTAGATGTGGGTAAGCCAATTCGGGATAGTTTGGCAGTAGACATCCCGTTATCCATTAACTGTATTCGCTGGTATGCTGAAACAATGGATAAAATTTGCGATGAAATTGCACCGACTGGCTATGATTCTGTTGTTATGGTTCGGCGTGAACCGCTTGGTGTCATTGGTGCGGTTTTACCCTGGAATTTTCCGTTGTTGATGGCAACCTGGAAAATTGGCCCCATACTTGCGGCAGGTAACAGTTTGGTTATTAAACCGGCTGAGCAGTCACCGTTAACCACTTTAAAAATTGCGGAATTAGCCGCTGAAGCTGGGTTGCCCGAAGGTGTTTTAAATGTTGTTCCAGGTTTTGGTGAAACAGCAGGGCAGGCTTTAGGTAAGCATATGGATGTTGATTGCTTGGCATTTACTGGCTCAACTGAGGTTGGAAAATATTTTCTGCGCTATGCCGGTGATTCAAATATGAAAAGAGTATCTTTGGAATGTGGGGGTAAATCACCTAATATTGTTATGGCTGATGCACCAAATTTGGATGTTGCAGCAACAGCAGCAGCATGGGGAATCTTTTATAATCAGGGAGAGGCATGTAGCGCTGGTTCCAGATTATTGGTTGAAGAGAAAATAAAAGATCGGTTTTTAGAAAAAGTTATTGCTATTACCAAAAAAATTAAGCTTGGTGATCCGCTTGATCCAAATACTGGCATTGGTGCAATTATTGATCAAAAGCAAATGCAACGTGTTCTTGGATATATTGATATAGGTCAAAAAGAGGGTGCCAAGCTTTTGTGTGGCGGCAAAAGGGCTATCGAGGCGAGCGGTGGATATTTTGTTGAACCAACAGTTTTTGACCGTGTTCAGCCCAACATGAAGATCGCACAAGAAGAAATTTTTGGCCCTGTATTATCAGTTATTACTTTTAAAGATGCTGAAGAGGCTGTTCGTATAGCTAATAATACAATTTACGGTCTTGCAGCAGCTGTTTGGACGAGTGACATTACAAAAGCGTTTCGTACCACGCAGGCACTAAGGGCAGGGACAATTTGGGTTAATTCTTATGATGATGGAAATATGGCCATGCCTTTTGGCGGGTTTAAACAATCAGGATTTGGTCGCGACAAATCGCTACATGCGCTTGACAAATATACTGACTGGAAATCGGTTTGGGTTAATCTTAAAACGTCTTAGGCATTTAAGGTGTTGCTACGGATCTTATAGCATTGAATCTTGTCCATCATAAGATAACAGACGGGTGTACAATTCAGGACGACGGTCCCTAAAAAGACCCCAGGATGCGCGCTGTAACCTAATTTTTTCTAAGTCAAAGCTTGCCGTAATTACTGCTTCACTAACACGGTCAGCTTCTGTTATTTTGGCACCAGTTTGATCGGCAATAAATGATGAACCATAAAATGTCATCTGAAAATGATCGCCTTTTTCAACCCCAATTCTGTTTGATGCAATAACTGGGATTATATTAGCCCCAGCATGCCCTTGCATAGTACGTTGCCAGTGATCTTTACTATCGATTGTTGTATCCTGTGGTTCATTACCAATGGCCGTTGGGTATAATATCATATCAGCTCCCTGAAGGGCTAGAGATCGGGCTAATTCGGGAAACCACTGGTCCCAGCATATACCCACTCCAACGCGACCATAAGCCGTGTGCCAAACTTTAAAACCAGTATCACCAGGGTTAAAATAAAACTTTTCCTGATATCCTGGTCCATCCGGTATATGAGATTTGCGGTAAAGACCAAGCAGTTCACCATCGGCATCAATCATGACTACCGAATTAAAATAAGCGTTATTAGAACGTTCAAAGAAACTAATGGGAAGAACAACTTTAAGTGCAGCGGCAACAGTTTGAAAGTGCCGGATCATTGGATGATCATCAACAGGCTTGGCTAAAGCAAATAAAGCTTGTTTCTGATCTTTACAAAAATAAGGTGTTTCAAACAACTCTGGCAATAATATAATTTGTGCACCTTTCTGAGCAGCTAACCGAACCATACGTTCTGCTGTTGCAACGTTATTTGAACTATTTTCACCACAAGCAAATTGCATTGCTGCAACTGTTACTTTGGCCATTCTGACCTCCTTGTTGTTGATTGGTGCAATCTGGTTCAATCTTTACGTGCTTGGCTTTTCTGTCAAGGTTATTTCTGTGTACGATTAATTCTTTTTTTCGCGCTGCCGACCAATTATATTCGCACTAATAATCCCAACACTAACAATTAAAATAAGAATTGTTGCAAGTGCGTTAATTTCTGGGCTAATTCCAAGACGGACCTTAGAAAAAATAACCAGTGGTAATGTTGAAGCACCAGGTCCTGAAGTGAAATCACTAATCACGACGTCATCTAAGGACAAAGTAAAAGCAAGCAGCCATCCAGCGATAATTCCCGGTGCAATAATTGGTAAAGTAATTAAGAAAAAAACTTTAAATGGTCTTGCACCCAGGTCTGCGGCGGCCTCTTCAAGTGATCGGTCAAACCCAGCTAAGCGAGACTGAACAACCACTGCAACATATGCCGTTGCAAAAGTTGTATGAGCAATGATTAGTGTTACTAAACCGCGACCAACAGGCTCAATACCAAATATATTTTGAAGCAGCCCATCAAGCTGAATAAACATTAACAACATCGCAAGGCCGGTAATAACCTCGGGCATAACCAAGGGTGCACTAACCAAACCTAAAAATAAAAAACGACCACGAAATTTTGTAAATCGCGTTAAAACATAGCCACAAATTGTTCCCAAAATTGCTGCCAGCGTTGCCGATAGGGAGGCTACTTTTAAGCTGACCCAGACAGCATCTAGAATTTGTTTGTTATTGACCAGATTTACATATGCATCAAACGAAAATTCTTGCCAAACGGTAACCAGTTTTGATTTGTTAAAGGAAAAAATAATAAGCACAATTATTGGAGCATATAGAAAAATAAAGCCCAAGATCATACATATTAAAACAAACAAAGAAAGCCCGCGTTTCATTTTGTCACCGTTTGTTTATTTTGTAGATATTGAAAAATAAAAATCGGGACAACTAAAACCAATAAAATCATCATGGCTAAAGTGGAAGCCATCGGCCAGTCATAGCTAAAAACGCTACGAACCTGTTGACCAATTAACGGACTGCTTGAGTCGCCTAGTAATTCTGGAATAACAAATTCGCCGACTGCCGGAATAAATACAAGTAAACAACCTGCTATAATGCCAGGCATTGTTAGGGGAACAGTGATTGCAAAAAATGTATTTGTTGGTTTGCTTCCTAAATCCGCAGCTGCTTCAAGAAGTGTGTTATCAAGCTTTTCCAAAGTTGCATAAAGTGGTAGGATCATAAAGGGTAAGTATGAATATACGATACCAATATAAACTGCCAGGTCGCTATAAAGAATGTCAAGGGGTTGATCAATAACTCCAAGCCACATAAGGAAGCCGTTTAAAAGACCATTTTCCTTACCCAGTATGCCAATCCAAGCATAAACGCGTATCAAAAAAGATGTCCAGAATGGTAAAATAACCATCATTAGCAAGGTATTACGCCAACGATCTGGACTGCGGGCAATACCATAAGCCATCGGAAAACCAATCAATAAGCAGCAAAGTGTCGATATTGTCGCAATTTTGACAGAATTAACAATTGATAAAATATAAATCTGATCTTCGGTTAATGCTTGGTAATTACCAAAATATAAATTTAGCTGCAGGCCATTTTCTGTTGATGTGATAATAGGGGTATGTGGTGGTTGCTGAAAGTCGACTGGTTGGGTTAGGCTGATAAAAAAGATTAGAATGAATGGCAGTAGAAAAAATAATGTAAGCCAGAAATAAGGTATAAAAATCGTAACAGAAGACCCGTTGGGTTTTATTTTTTGTAAAAATGAAACCAAGTTTTTTTGTTTTGCGGTTGCCAAGATAATTTCTGCCTATTACTTGTTGCCTTTTAAGCTTTAACTATGAAGTACAACACCACTTGTTGATAGCCATGATAAATATACATGATCATCCCAGGTCAATCTATTCTCGCTTGATCGCACCTGATTTGGCATAGTTACTTTAACAATCTTGCCAGTTTCAAGCTTAACCAGGTAGACTGACAAATTCCCCATATAAGCAACTTCTTTAATAATACCTTTTAGTTGATTACGTGTTTCTGCTGGTGCCGTGCGGCTTGCTACAATTTTCTCAGGACGTACAGCGACCCAAACTTCTGCCCCTGGAGCACAAGCAATTCCATGGCTAATATATAAATCGGCATTTGCTTCATCGGAATGAAGCAAAACATAGTCTGGCTCATCTTCAATAACACGACCGGCAAAGATGTTCACCGAACCTATGAAATTTGCAACCATCCTGGTGCCAGGAAATTCATATATTTCTTGTGGTGTACCAATTTGCACAATCTGGCCTGCGTTCATAACACCAATACGGGTGGATAGAGTCATGGCTTCTTCTTGGTCATGCGTTACCACAACAAAAGTAATTCCCAGCTTTTCTTGAATATTCATCAACTCAAACTGGGTTTGTTCCCGCAGTCTTTTATCTAGGGCTCCTAATGGCTCGTCAAGTAAAAGCAATTTGGGTCTTTTAACAAGTGCCCTAGCTAGGGCAACCCGTTGTCTTTGACCGCCAGATAACTGGTGTGGTTTCCGTTTAGCATATGGTTTCATTTGAACCAAGTCTAATATATCGGAAACACGTTCGGCGATCAATGAACGGGCAATACCATCCTGCTTTAATCCGAAGGCAATATTTTTTTCAACCGTCATGTGTGGGAAAAGAGCATAAGATTGAAACATCATGTTCGTTGGCCGTTCATAAGGCGGCACGGTAGCCATATCAACATCATCAATAAAAATTTTGCCTGACGTAGGTATTTCTAAACCCGCCAGCATGCGTAACAATGTTGTTTTGCCGCATCCAGAACCACCTAACAGCGAAAAAAGCTCGCCTTTATAAATCGATAGCGATACATCGTTAACAGCAGTGAACTCTCCGAACTTTTTTACCAAATGCTCAATGCGAATATAGGGTTTGCTACTTTTATCACGCCAAGGTTCTGGGCTACCAGGTTTACCTTTTTCTGACATATCTAAATCCTAACATCTGTTGTTTTGCTATATCTCATGTAACCAAGAATTCTTTTACTTGGCTAGGGTTTTTTATTAAATTATATTGTTAGCGCAATAGGTGTATTTAAATAAACAAAAAGCCCTGCGATACAGGGCTTTTCATAAAACAATTACCGACCGGTTTTTACGCGCGTCCAGCTTCGCGTGCGTTGCCGCTTTAAATCTCCAGTTGCTTCTTTATCGCTAAATAAACGCGCCATCACATCGGTGGGTGGGTAAACACCCGGATTGTTTAGAATTTCCTGATCAACATAAGCTTTAGCAGCCATGTTTGGACTTGCATAGGTTACAAAATTTACCCCATCAGCAGCTATTTGTGGATCCAATAAAAAGTTAATAAATGCATGTGCTTCCTTGGGATGTGGGGCGTCTTTTGGAATTGCAAGCGAGTCAATCCAAAGTTGCGTGCCTTCTTTAGGAATATGATAGGCAACGGTTATATTTTTAGCTGCTTCTTCTGCCCTGGTTGCTGCAATCAAAATATCGCCACTATAACCAAGAGCCATACAAATGTTACCATTGGCTAAGTCTTCTATATAACGTGAAGAATGGAAATATTTAATATATGGACGCACGGCAAGCAAAGTTTTTTCAGCTAAATCATAGTCTTCTTTCTTACTACTATGTGGGTCTTTGCCCAAATAGTTGAGGACAATTTCAAATACGTCGCTGGGTGAGTCGAGCATAGCAATACCACAATCTGCAAACTTTTGTGCGAATTCTGGTTTAAAAATTATATCAAGGCTGTTAACAGGTGCGTTCGGCATGCGTTTATTAATCATGTCAACATTAACACCAAGCCCGATTGTACCCCAAAAATAAGGTACAGCATACTCATTTTTTGGGTCAAAATTACTTAAAGCCTTTAAAATTACCGGGTCAATATTTTTTAGATTGGGCAGAAGGCTTTTATTAAGCTTTTGATAAAGCCCTGCATTAATTTGCCGTACAAGAAAGCCACCGCTAGGCACCACAATATCGTAACCTGTTTTACCAGTTAACAACTTCGCATCTAATGTTTCATTTGAATCGTAAACATCATATACAACCCTGATTCCGGTAGCTTGGGTAAATTTTTCAATTGTATCCTTACCAATATAATCAGACCAGTTATAAACATGAACGACACGTTCCTGTGCACCAAGATTATTGGTGACAAGAACAGCGCAAGTTATAGCTAAGAAAGACGATAATAATCTTTTTATCATTATTATTTTCCCACGTTTAAATTAAGTTTAATAAACAACCAAAAAGACTTTTTATGTATGGTGCATGCTACAGATAAAAGATAAGCACGATTACGTTTATTAAATAACAAAAGAAAAATAAAAACAATTGCTTATTTTACCATCCCGTTTACTGTAAACAAGAAGGCCGGCAAAAGCCGGCCTTTTAACGTTTTTGGCGTTAAACATTAAGCAATAAATGTTCACGTTCCCAAGAACTAATTACTTTTTGATAGGCATCAAGCTCTGCTCGTTTCACGGCAGCAAAAACTTCCACGAATTTATCCCCAAGAACACTGCGAACGCTTTTGTTTGATTCAAAACGTTGTAAAGCATCATTAAGAGTTCTAGGCAATGTATGTTTTAGACGATACGCGCTACCATCAATTTGTTCTGTTGGTGTTAGTTTTTCAACCATCCCCAAATACCCACATGCCAATGAAGCAGCCATGGCAAGATATGGGTTGGCATCAGCACCAGCAAGCCGGTTTTCAATTCGCCTTCCTTCTGGTGGGGCAATAGGAACACGAAGGCCAACAGTCCTGTTATCAATACCCCAATGTACGTTGATGGGTGCATCGTAATATGGTTGCAAACGACGATAAGAGTTTACGTTCGGGCCTAGTAGCGGCATGGTAAATGGTAAATATCTCTGTAATCCAGCCACGTGAGATCGAAATAACAGTGAGTCTTTACCATTTGCGGCATTTGCAAACAAATTTTGGCCATTTTTAAGGTCAACCACAGATTGATGAATATGCATGGCACTACCTGGTTCATTGGCCAATGGTTTTGCCATAAAGGTAGCATAAACATTATGTCGTAAGGCTGTTTGACGAACAGTTCTTTTAAATAGAAAAGTCATGTCCGCTAAGCGCATTGCGTCGCCATGATTAAAATTGATTTCCATTTGAGCTGCGCCAGCTTCGTGGGTTAAGGTATCTATATCAATATCTTGTGCTTCACAAAAATCATAGACTTCTTCAAAAATGGGATCAAATTCGTTAACTGCATCAATCCCATAAGATTGCCGGCCTGTTTCCGGTCGCCCTGAACGGCCAATTGGTGGCGAAAGCGGCAGATCAGGGTCTGTATTAACTTGTACCAAGAAAAACTCTAACTCGGGGGCAACAATTGGTTGCCAGCCTTTGGCATGATAAAGATCTAAAATGCACTTTAAAATATGCCGCGGAGCAAATTCAATAGGACGCCCATTATTATAATAGCAGTCACAAATAACCTGAGCAGTTGGGGCACCATACCAGGGAACAACACGAATAGTCTCGGCTGCAGGGTGTAGATTAATGTCATGATCCTGCGGGCCCATTAGGCTATCTTCGATGTCAGCATATTCCCCAGTAACAGTTTGTATAAAAAGGCTTTCCGGCAGACGAAGGCTATTTTGTTCAACACTTTTTAAAAATTTTGTAGCAGGCAAAATCTTTCCTCGGGCAATCCCGGACATATCAGGAACTAAACACTCAACTTCTTCAATTTTTCTTTCAGCAAGCCATTGTTGCAGGTATTTAAGACCATTCTTTGCATCTTGATGGCCATTTTTTAATTCCTGTGCGGTTTTTGTGCTGCGATATGTTTTTTTTGTTTTGTCTTCTTTAGATGGTGTAGACATGATTAAGTGATCCGATAAAAATAAATTATAAAAAAGCGGGCTATCAAAAAAGATGACTTTATTTTTGTAACCCTAAAATTTAGGATATGACTGAACGATGTCTACTAATGAGGGCCAGAACGCAAAATTTTTTGTAATAACAACATTGTATCTCCCCAAGCCCATGAAATTCTTAAGCCTGTTAAATTTTTTAGCAAATTAACTCAATCAACTAAAATCAAACATAATTTGCCTTAGTCTAGCTAACTTCTTTAAAATTGGCAAGTTTAGGCAAATTTTAGTTATGTGAACATGATTAGCAGAACTTATTTTAAGATCATAAAACTTGATTGTGCTAAAGTTTTTTGACTATAGTGCTGTTGTTCTTATCAACACAAAGACCAAGTAAGGGAAAAAGATGTCAATCGACCACAACACCGTTAAGAAAATTGCAACACTAGCAAAAATTCGGCTTACACCCGAAGAAGTACAATCTTATGGTCAAGAATTGCAGCAAATTCTAAAATGGATAGAACAATTGCAAGAAGCCAAAATTCCTAACGGCGTTTTACCAGACCCCTCAATGAAGACCGAGTTGCAGCGACGTTCTGATCAGGTAACAGATGGCGGAAATACCGATAAAGTGTTGCTCAATGCACCTGAAAAAGCTTATGACTTTTTCTGTGTGCCCAAGGTTGTTGAATAGTGGGGGTGGGTTATGACAGAATCTCTTGTTAATTTAACTTTAGTACAGGCACTTGATGGTCTTAAGAAAAAAAGCTTTTCAAGTGTTGAATTAACGCATGCGTATTTAGCCAATATGCAACAAAAACGCAATTTGAATGCCTATATTTCTGAAACACCAGATAAAGCATTGGCCATGGCAAAACAATCTGATCAGCGTCGGGTTAAGGATATGGTCGGATTACTTGAAGGAGTCCCTGTTGCAATTAAAGATTTGTTTTGTACTGAAGGTGTCAAAACAACAGCTGCTTCGCGCATTCTTGAAAATTTTATTCCTACATATGAATCTACAATAACTCAAAACATCTGGAAAAATGGGGCTGTTTTGTTGGGTAAAACCAATTTGGATGAATTTGCTATGGGATCATCCAATATCACAAGCCACTTTGGACCTGTAATTAGTCCTTGGAAACATGGTAGTGATCGCAATAAAAAGCTTGTGCCAGGTGGTTCTTCGGGTGGTTCAGCGGCCGCTGTTTCCGCTAGGTTAGCGGTTGCTGCAACTGGTACCGACACAGGAGGGTCAATTCGCCAACCAGCTGCTTTTGTAGGTATCGTCGGGCTAAAACCGACATATGGATTATGTTCACGCTGGGGTATTGTTGCTTTTGCTTCTTCTTTGGATCAAGCAGGTCCAATGGCGCGAACGGTTGGTGATACAGCTTTAATGTTGCAGGCTATGGCAGGTTATGACCCTCAGGATTCAACATCAGTAAATACTCAGGTGCCAGACTATTTTGCGGCGCTAAAGAATTACTCATTACGTGGCCTGAAAATTGGTATCCCTAAGGAATATGTTGTGCCGGGAATGGCCCCTGAGATTGAAAAATTATGGCAACAGGGAATGAACTGGTTAAAATCTGCCGGTGCTGAGATACAAGAAGTTCAACTGCCCCATACCAAATATGCATTGCCAACATATTATATTATTGCTCCGGCTGAGGCCTCCTCTAATCTTGCTCGCTATGATGGGGTACGCTATGGGCTACGTATTCCTGCACAAACACTTGACGACATGTATGAATTAACGCGTGCAGCTGGTTTTGGACGCGAGGTAAAGCGCCGTATTTTAATAGGTACTTATGTGTTATCAGCTGGTTATTATGACGCTTATTATGTCAAAGCGCAAAAGTTGCGCGCCCTTATTTTACAGGATTTTCAAGAGGCATATAAAAAAGTTGATGTTATTTTAACACCAACAGCACCAACCCAAGCTTTTGGTCTTGGTGAAAAAATGAGTGACCCAATATCAATGTATTTAAACGATGTATTTACAGTACCAGTAAATTTGGCTGGATTGCCAGCTATATCTGTTCCAGTTGGTTTATCTTCCGATAAATTACCACTTGGATTACAGCTTATTGGCAAACCTTTTGGCGAAACAACACTGCTTCAAGTAGCGCATCAACTTGAAAAAAATGCGTCACTTAAGAATGATCCAGACTTGGGAGAATAAAATGGCAGAAACCAATAATAACTTAATCCAGGGAAAAAATGGTCTTTGGGAAATTGTTATGGGCCTTGAGGTTCATGCACAAATATCATCACAATCAAAGTTGTTTTCAGGTGCTGCAGCTGACTTTGGTGCAGAGCCTAATACGCAAGTTAGCTTGGTTGATGCTGCAATGCCAGGGATGCTACCCGTAATTAATGCTTTTTGTATCGAACAAGCCATTAAAACTGGCTTAGGGTTAAATGCCACGATTAATCTAAAATCCGTTTTTGATCGAAAAAATTATTTTTATCCCGATTTGCCTGCTGGATACCAAATATCCCAATATTTATACCCAATTGTTGGTAGTGGATACCTAACTATCGATTTAGCCAATGGACAAAGCAAAAAGATACGCATCACCCGTCTTCATCTTGAACAAGATGCTGGCAAAAGCATTCATGATCAGCATCCACACAAAACGTATGTTGATTTGAATCGTGCTGGAATTGCCTTAATGGAAATTGTTAGTGAACCAGATTTGCGTTCCGCGGAGGAGGTTGCCGCATATTTAAAAAAATTACGAATGATTATGCGTTATTTGAAAACATGTGATGGGAATATGGAAGAGGGATCAATGCGTTGCGATATTAACGTATCGGTTCGGCATCCTGGTGGTAATCTTGGGACTCGGTGCGAGATCAAAAACGTTAACTCTATCCGTTTTGCACAGCAAGCGATAGATTACGAAGCTCGTCGTCAAATTGATATTTTAGAAAATGGCGGTACTATCGAACAAGAAACACGTCTTTTTGATGCAAATAAAGGTACAACACGTACGATGAGATCAAAAGAGCACGCACCTGATTATAGGTATTTTCCTGATCCTGATCTTCTGCCATTGCTGCTTAAGAAAGAAGAAGTACAGCGTTTGAAAGATACGTTGATTGAGCTGCCTGATGCTAAAAAACAGCGTTTAATCGATCAATATGCCCTTTCGGCTTATGATGCAACTGTGTTGGTAAGTGAACCAGAGATCGCAACGTATTATGAAAAGCTGTTAAGCAAGAAAAGGGATCCCAAAGTTGCTGCAAATTGGCTAATTGTTGAGCTTTTTGGCTATCTAAACAAAATTGGAAAAACCATTGTAGAATCACCCATATCACCCGAACAGCTGGGTGAATTAGTTGATCTAATTGGTGCGGGCGTACTTTCTGGAAAGATGGCCAAAGATGTTTTTGTTGAAATGGCCGAAACTGGGCAAGCAGCCGGACAAATTGTATCAAAACGTGGCTTGCAGCAGGTTACAAATAGCAAAGAGATTGAACGAATTATCCAGCAGGTATTACAAAGTAATCCTGACAAGGTCGCTGAATACAAGTCCGGAAAAGATAAATTATTTGGTTTTTTTGTCGGCCAGGTGATGAAAGCATCAGATGGCAAAGCCAACCCAGCTTTACTGAACGAACTTCTGAAAAAGGCCTTAAGCTAAAGTCTGTTAAAATTGGCTTTAAGCAATAATCCTGAGAATTAACTTGCCCATCAATTGACCTTCTTGCATCAATTGATGGGCTTTATCAACTTCTGTTAGCGGAAAAATTTGTTGAATAAAAGGCCTTAACTGCCCCAGAACAAACGCTTGTTGGGTTGCTTGAAAAAAGTTTGCTGCGATTCGCGACTTTACCTCATTTGATTGCGCGCGCAAGGTTGATCCCGTCAATGTGATACGTTTCACCAATAATTGTCGTAGATCAAATTCGACTTTAGAACCTTGTTGTGTGGCTATCTGTACAAGTCTGCCTTCAGGGGCAAGCAGCTGGATATTTTGCTGAAAATATGTTGCACCAATCATATCTAATATCAAATCAAAACCATTTCGGTTTAGTGTATTTTCTTTTAAGCGATCAAAGTTCTGTTCATGATAGTTCAATGCTAAAACAGCGCCAAGTCTTTCAGCAAATTGTGCTTTATTGATTGACCCAGCAGTACAGAAAACGCGAGCACCCATAAAACGCGCTAGCTGAATAGAAGCGCTACTAACACCACCACCGCTGCCATGGATTAGGATGTCTTTCCCAGGCTGTAACATGCCGCGTTCTATTAAATTATGCCAGGCGGTGAAAAATGTTTCGGGTATGGCTGCGGATTCTTCGAGGCTAATCCCGGGCGGTAATACCAAACATTGTCCTGCAGGTACGGCACAATATTCTGCATAACCACCGCCATTTGTTAATGCAAAAACTGTTTGCCCTTTGGTTAATCCATAAACATTCTCACCCACTTCATCGATCCAACCACTAACCTCTAACCCCATAATGGATGAGTGACCAATTGGTGGTGGATAATGGCCATAGCGCTGTAAAAGGTCAGGCCGGTTAACTCCAGCATAAGCAACGCGGATAAGCACTTCATTATCATTTATTTGTGGTTTGTTGATATCTTGAATTGCTAATAGCCCAGTTTTATTGGCTTTTTCATGAATAACTGCTAACATTGGTTGCCTAACATATCTTAATGAAAATATACCCATTTTAAACAAAAGAAACTGATAATGGACGAAGATATTCTAAACCAACACAAAGTGATTGATATCGAGAAATGGTCGGTTCACGAGCTTGAAGAATATATAAAAAAGCTTGACGAAAGAAAAGATTTTATCCAGCGGTTGATTATTACTAAGAAAAAGCACCAATTAGCAGCTAATAGTTTTTTTACCAATCGCACTAACCATAATTAGTTTTTGAATTGTTAATCTTTGTTTAACTATTATCTAATAGGCTAGTACTTGTAACGGACATGACAATAACCGTTACGAAGCCGGCTTAGAAAAGTCATGATGCTTCCCTGGAAAAAGATAAGGCCGCCTCAAAAGGCGGCTTTATCTTTTGTGTTTCAGTTATTTATTAAGCAGCTCTATCTTCAAGCCTTGCTTGATCTTGGATTGTTTGCGCTGAAGTGTTAATCTTAATTATACGCGGTTTTGCCGAATCGGGTATACGCCTAACCAATTCAATATGAAGCAATCCATTATTAATGCGAGCATTCTCGACATAAATATGGTCAGCTAATTCAAAACGCCTTTCAAAAGAACGACCTGCAATCCCACGATATAAATATTGTTTCGAGTCCTCTGTTTTTTGAAGTTTGCCAACCACAATTAAAGAATTTTCTTTAACTGTGATTTGAACATCATTTTCAGAAAAACCGGCTATTGCCATAGCAATTCGATAATGATCTTCGTCCATCTTCTCGATATTATAGGGCGGGTAAGAAAATCCACCATCATCGACACGGGTCATATTCTCAAGCAACTGAGAAAAACGGTCAAACCCAACAGTTGAACGAAAAAGGGGTGTTAAATCAAAATTATTCATGCCATATCCTCCAATGAGCAACATGGAACAATTATTTGTACACGTTATGTCATACATTTAATTGCCAGTAGGTTAATAATCAAAGCGGCTTTTTTAAGCACACTTGCGTGTTGTTATCAACACAAAACAGATATGGGAACTAAGTTATTAAATTTCAAGACATAAAAAAACCCCGCGATAGCAGGGTTTTAAAAAGTAAGATATATAAAATGTCCGATTCTATGGTGTTTACTGCTTTTTCAAGCCAAGCCCTTGGAACTTTTTATTGAACTTCGCTAATTGGCCGCCGCTGTCAACCAAGCGGTGAATACCTGTCCAAGCTGGATGAGATTTGGGATCAATCTCAAGGCGCATCGTATCACCAGCCTTACCCCAAGTTGAGTTTGTTTTAAAACTTTTGCCGTCCGTGGTAATCACCGTAATTTCATGGTAATCTGGATGTATATCCTTTTTCATAACTTTATCCTTAAAACTAAAATCCGCATAAATGATGCATAAAATGACCAGATAATAAAACGATTTCTGTCAAGAAAGTCAACCACTTTTCACAAAGCAGAAAATATATACGGTATTATAAGTACTACCGCTTTGACAGGCGAAATTTGCTGTGACAAGTACCGCAACCAACACGCATCATATTGCCAAACTGTTGTTGTGCGGATTGGGTATCACCGGCTTTCAGAAGCGATACAATTTTATTCATTTCTGTTATCAGCACATCTGTTGCCGCATTAAAATCGTTCCAATTTTTCCAAATTTCTGGGCTTGCGGCATTAGAAAATGGCGGATTTCCAGATCCTTCCGGGAAAAGACTTGGAAGGTTTTTTGCAGAAATAATAAGGTTTTCTAGGTTGGCGATAGCACTAGCAGGGTCACTGGATATTAATTCGTTAAGTTGACGTCCTGCTGAAGCAAAATTTTTCATTATTTGTTGACGTTCTTTAATAATATCATCTATAAGCCTTGGGCTTGTTGCATGGGTTGATAGGGCGTAGGTACAAATAATTGCTGCTGTACCAACAAAAGTTCCTATTTTTTTGAATATATGCATTGATATCCATCCCGTTCTTAATATTGATTAAATTATACTTTAATAAAGTGTTGGTTATATGGTATTCTTGTAGTCAGTAATAATGCCAGATTTATTTTGACATAACAAGCTCATCGTTAGATGCTTTGTCTAAAAACATTATTAATTAAGAAATAAATTGCTGATAAATTCTTGTGGGGTCACATAATGTTAGCTAGGTTTAATTCATTAAACTTCTTTAAGCCTTTATATGTCCTTTTTTTTATGATTTTTGCCTTAACGGGAATAGTTTGGGGGCAAGGTGTAACATTCCCCTTGGAAACAATTATGATTGAACAGCAAACTGGAAAACTGCTGTCACTTAGGGTTGAGGTTGCAACAACACCGCAAGAGCAGCAACAAGGCCTAATGTTCCGTCAATCAATGCCGTATGATCAGGGGATGATTTTTTTCTTTAATCAGCCTAAAATTGTTTCTATGTGGATGCGTAATACTTATATACCCCTTGATATGTTGTTTATAGATAAACAAGGGTTGATTATCGCAATCCAAGCGCGGGTTATTCCCCAGTCAGATAACTTAATAGTATCACCCAAACCGGCCGCTGCAGTTCTTGAGATTAATGGTGGTGCCAGCGATAAGTTTGGTATTCAGGTTGGTGATCGGGTATTACACCCATTCTTTGCCACTGCAAAACCATAACTTTTCCTACCATTAATATTAAAACAAAAACTTTTATATTGCACGAAAACACGCAAGATAGTCACTTGTGTCAAAAGAAATCTTAGGCAATCAGAATGGCAAAAAGCTAAACAAATTTAAAGATTAAAAGATTTCATAAGTATTTTAGGGTCAATATTACCACCGCTTAGTACAACTAAAACATGTTGCCCAAAGAAAAGATTGGTATGTCTCATTAATGCAGCTAGTCCGACAACACCACCAGGTTCAACAATAATATTCAATTCTTCAGCTGCAAAATGAACGGCTTTTAAAACGTCTTCATCGCTGACGCTAATCGCTTTAACATTATATTTTTGAATGATCGGTAAAGTAACGTTTCCAACTGTTGGCGTCATGATGGAATCACAAATAGTTTTTTCTTGCATGTCATTTGTATGTTGTTTACCTGTTTCTAGCGTTTTTTCCAGATCATTATAATGTTCTGGTTCAACGGCATAAACTTTGCTTTGCGGGAAAATATGGCTTGCGGCAATTGCACATCCGGAAACCAGGCCACCACCACCACATGGAAGCAGAATAGACTGTATTCCTGTATTACCCATAGCTGATAACTGGTTAAAGGATTCAGGAATAATCGTTCCTTGTCCAACAATAATATCAGGATCGTTAAAAGGAGGTACGATATGGCGGCCAGAATCTTTTGCCAAGCGTTCTACAACAGCTTCTCGGTTTTCCTGATAACGATTATAAAAGACAATCTCTGCTTTTTGTTTTTTAACCTTAGTTATTTTAGTCATCGGTGTATCTTCTGGCATCACGATAAGGGCACTTTTGCCCATCATCCGCGCAATCGTTGCGACAGCAACAGCATGGTTGCCTGATGAACCGGCAATGAAACCCGGAATATCAGGTGATGAAGCAAGCGCTTGGGATATTTTATTAAAAGCCCCCCGAAACTTAAAAGATCCACCAATTTGAAGGTTTTCAGCTTTTAGAAAAACTTTACCCTGAATTAAATTATGTAAGGCGTGGTGGGTAAGAATGGGGGTTAATGTTAGTTGATTTTTTATTTTCTGATAACATTCAACAATATTAATCGGCAGTATATTCATCGGAATTGTCCTATAAAATGGTGTAAAGCCCGAAGGCTTTCTGGCTCGTTTAAGGATGGTGTATGCCCAACACCAGGAATGGTGACCCCAGTGAATGATGGCAGGCTTTGAGCCATTTGTTGAAAAGTATCAGCAGACAGCACATCGGATAATGCGCCCCTTAACCCCAAAACTGGTTTTGGGTCAAAAGACTTAAACCTTTGCCAAAGATCAGTTGGAAGTGGGCTGGCTTGTCTTAATGCTTGGGCAATATTGGTATCCCAATTATAATGAAAAAGGTTATCCTTAGCAATTCTATAAGTTGCATGCGTAAATTGCAGCTGCTGTTGTAATGGGCGGTTTTTAAGTAAGGGGTAAAGTTGCCGCAACCATTCTAAACAATCTTCTATTGTTTTTTGGGGTTTATCAGTCTGTATATATTGTATAATGCGAGCAAAGCCATTACTGTTAACCGCAGGTCCAATGTCGTTAAGTACCGCTCCCAGCAATTTTTGCTCTAAAAACTGGTGAAGGCCAATCGCTAATAACCCACCCATTGATGTGCCAACAATCACAATATCCCGATTACTATAAGACTCTAGCAAAGTAAGTATATCCTGGGCATACTTTTCCGCACGGTAATTTGTCCAGTTCGAATCATATTGTGAAAGGCCCCGTCCACGATAATCTGGGCAGATAAGATCAAAATCGTGCTGATATTGCACAGCAAAATCGTGAAAATCCAAAGAATTTCGGGTAAGCCCACTAAGGCATAAGATCACAGGGCGTTTCGTATGTTTATGTGCCTGGCTTGGATAAAAACGATAATACAATTTTAACCCATCAGACGATAGGTAATATTTTTCATAAAATTGGTTGTTATTCATTTATTTTATTTATGGTAGAGATGTTTGTGGGTTTCGATAAAAGCTTGTCCGGTGTTCAATTTATGACGATAAATTTCAGAAGATTCAAGAACTCGTTGAACATAATTGCGTGTTTCTGCAAAGGGGATACTCTCGATCCAAAATATTGGGTCGATATTTGCTTTGCGTGGATCACCAAATTCTTCAATCCATTTTGTGACATTGGCTGGGCCGGCATTATAAGAAGCTATGGCTAAAATATAAGAATTATCCCAACGTTTTAATAAATCATTAAAATAGGCTTGCCCCAGTTTAATGTTATAAGATGCTTCAAGCAATTTATTATATTGATAGGTAATGCCCAGTTTTTTAGCAGTTAATCGAGCCGTTGTAGGCAATAATTGCATAGCACCATGGGCGCCTTTATGACTAATGCTTGCCTGATAAAAACTGCTTTCTTGGCGAATAATTGCAAGCATTAGGGGTTTGTTCCGGTTTTCAAGTAAATCATCAAAAGCAATTGGATATAGATAGTCAGAAAATATATAACCGTTTGCATAAGCTAAACGTGCAGCCAGTAGAACTAAGTCGGTACGACCTATTTCACGACCTAACATCATCATAAGTTTTAGCCGCAATAAATTATCTTGCTCACCGGCTAAGAGATGGCGGAAAAAAGGATCAACGGATTGTGTTTGACCAATCTTATGCAAAACCCGAATAAGCTGAACAAGTTCAAGCTTATTGAACGCCTGTTGTTCATTGGCCGGCACATTTGGTTGTAAGGTTGATAAGTTTATTTTGCCAGGGTTGTTTTGTGTTTTAAGGAATGCTAATTGCCCGTAAAAGGTTGTTGAATACTGGGCAGCCAATTTATACCAGTTTTGCGCAACTCTTGATTGATTTGCGGATTCGTAAGCGCGACCGCTCCAATAAGCAGCGCGCGAGCGACTAATAGGCGAAGATACGTTGTTAAACAAGTTATTAAAATGTTTGGCTGCTATCAGGGGTTGGTTATTAAATTGGTAAGAAATCCAGCCTAATAACCACTCGGTTTCAGCAAATTGTAAACCACGATTACTCTCATGTAATTCAAGCAATCTATATGCCAAATCACCTTGCTCAGTTTTAATCAGATCGCGTACAATAATTTGTACTTCATTCCAAACAACAGAATTAATGTGGATATCCATCTTGCTGGCAAGAATCAATTCGGCCGCTTTTCGCGGATTTTCTATTTTTCGGTACCATTTCGCTTGTAAGAAAACAACTATCGGAAGCTTGGTAAAAACCGGTGGAAGACCTTTTATAAAGCTTTGTATTGATGATTTTTTAAGTCGTACTGCATCATAAAGGTTAATAATATCTTGATAAGGCTTACTGACAAGGGGTTTAAGGTCGCTAATGGCATCCCAGTTGGTTGACCACAAAATTTCTTCAAGTCGTCTTTCGTGGTCTTCTGTTCTTAGAATTTTTTGAAAATTCTTAAGATATTCTTTGCGCTGATTTTTATTGCCGACCGATTTTTGCCAACCAACCCGAACAATTTTATTAGCCATTACTGCATCGCCAGCCTGACGCAGAATGATTGCGTAGCGGCTAAAAGATTGAAGCTGGGTTGGAGAATAGCTTTTAAACCATAATAACTGGCTTTGATTATCAAGGGTAGGCGCTAATTGTATTTCTACCTTATCAATAATGCTCTGACGCCCTGGCCACGCGGGGTTTTGCTTTAAGAAATTTTGGGTTGTTGACAAGTTTATTGGTGCATCTTCATCGGTTAATAAATACCAAGTAAAGTATTTTTTTAATAAAGGACTTTGGAGTTGGCTAACTAACTTTATTGCTAAGTTATATTTTTTATGAGTCAGCAACGATACAAGCTGGGTTGATATTTTCTGGTCATCCGCACTGATTGATTGGGAATATACAACAGATATTTGTAATGCACTTATAAAATAAATGGATAGAGACAGGATCAAAAAATAGCGAAACAATCGTTGCATGCTTGAAATATATTCGTTTCTGTTAATTAATGGTCAAAAAAGCTTTTTAGTTTATTTTTTATCAAATTTATTGTAGCCTAAGTAGCGATGTTCGATAATTCGATTTATCATTTATTATTAAAGTAATAAAACTTATTTCATCTAAAACAAAAAATGACGAAAAATCAAGTAAATACCCAGCATATAGTAACTCAAAACCGCCGTGCTCGATATGACTATAGCATTGAAGAAACTTTTAATGCGGGTCTATCGCTTACTGGAAGTGAGGTTAAGTCGTTACGCGCCGGCCGTGCAAGCCTTGTTGATGCATACGCCGATGATCGCAGTGGGGATTTTTACTTATGCAACAGTAACATTCCAGAATATGGTCCTGCTGGTCGGTTTAATCATGAACCAAAACGTCCGCGCAAATTATTACTTAAACGCAAGGAAATGAACTTTCTTATTGGCGCGATTAACCAAAAAGGTAAAACAGTTGTTCCATTATCTATATACTTCAATGAACGTGGTTTAGCCAAAGTGCAGCTTGGTTTAGCAACAGGTAAGCGTCAAGTCGATAAACGTGAAGCAATCCAAAAACGAGATTGGCAGCGTCAAAAAAATCGCTTACTAAGAAGCAGGGGCTAGTGATAAAGGGTATAGGATGACGTTCTCAAAAGAAATATATGTTGCCGTTGGTTCTAATCTGCCCAACCCAATGGGAAGCCCTATTTTAAATGTTCTAAAGGCTATTCAGCTGCTTAAATCAGATATCATAAAAGTTGTTGGTTGCTCTGATTTTTATGAGACAGTGGCACAGCCAAATTATTCTGATCCACCGTTTATTAATGCGGTTGTTGCTTTGGAAACAAATATAAAGCCAGAAGACTTATTACATATGTTGTTGGTCATTGAAAACAAGCTTGGTCGTATACGCACTGCTCAAAATGCGCCAAGAACAATAGACTTGGATTTACTTGCTTATGGACAGGAAGTTATCGCAAGCGATTTCTTGCATTTGCCACACCCGAAAATTGCTGAACGTATTTTTGTTCTAAAACCTTGGCACGATCTAAATCCTGCTTGGATTCATCCGGTTTTTCGACAAACTGTACAAAAAATGTTGGATTCTGTCTTTTCTCAATACCATTTAATAAAAAAATTAGGCTGCCAGAAAATAATTAACGCGAATAAATATAAAATGTCTTGATTCGCTGCGGTTATTTTTGTTAAAATAGCTCATAATATTTATTGTTAAGTTCTTGGTTAATACCTAGTAAGGAAAAGACTGATGGCACGAGTTACAGTTGAAGATTGCATCCAAAAAGTATCGAATAGATTTGAATTGGTTATTTTATCAGCCCAACGTGCCCGGGATATAGCGGCTGGTGAGAACATAGGCGTTGAACGCGATCGCGATAAAAATCCTGTTGTGGCGTTACGTGAAATTGCCGATACGAACATATCATTAGACGAACTTCGTGATAATGTTGTGAAGTCGTTAAACCGTCATGCATCGGGACAAGTTGTATCACACAAAAAGCCTGCGCCTGCCGCTGTTGCAGAACAAGATTTGTTGCAAGAATTAAATGAAGCACAATCAAGTATGCAGGATGAGGTATCTCAGGCTGTTATCGAAGGTAAATTCGAGGATGTCAAAATTACCGATGAGGAATAGTGGTAAGCTGGCTTCATTTTACGAGAGATAAATGAAACAGCCTTTTGCTTGATGTTTTTGTTTTCTTTGCTTGGGGGAAGCAAGAAGGGATGAGATGATTAGGCAATATGAGCTGGTTGAGCGTGTTAAGAGTTATGACCCAAATGCAGATGAAGAAGCATTAAATAGGGCATATGTTTTTTCAATGAAAGCCCACGGTGATCAAGCCCGTGCAAATGGCGACCCGTATTTTTCACATCCCCTAGAAGTTGCCAATATATTATCAGGCATGCGGCTTGACACAGCTTCGATTATTACGGGTCTTTTGCATGATACAGTTGAAGACACCAAAACAACTTTAAAAGAGGTTGAAGGACTTTTTGGTTCCGAAGTTGCCAGGCTTGTCAATGGTGTGACTAAGCTATCTAAGTTAGAATTACAGTCCGATCGTACAAAATATGCTGAAAATTTTCGTAAATTAGTTCTGGCTACGTCAAATGACATCCGTGTTTTATTGGTAAAACTAGCCGACCGTTTGCATAATATGCAAACGCTACATTTTATAAATGACCCACAAAAAAGGCAAAGAATAGCAAGGGAAACATTAGAAATTTATGCGCCATTAGCTGAACGGATGGGGATTCAATGGATTAAAGAAAGGCTTGAAGATTTATCCTTTGCAGAATTGTTTGCGGACACACGGCAATCCATACTTGAAAGACTTGGATCATTTCAACAAAAAGATAATGATATTATTAGTCGTATATCAACACAATTACAAGAAGCGCTTAAAAAACAAGGAATTGAAGCTACTGTAACTGGTCGCGAAAAAACACCATATTCTATTTGGCGCAAAATGCAGACGCGCAATGTTAGCTTTGACCAATTGTCTGATATTATGGCTTTTCGTATTGTTGTTGATGATGTTCCGCAGTGCTACCAAGCACTTGGCATTATGCACAATGTTTTTTTTATGGTTCCTGGGCGCTTTAAAGATTACATCAGTACGCCTAAGCCAAATGGTTATCAATCGCTACATACAGGAATCATTGGTCCCGAGCAGCAGAGGATCGAGATTCAGATTCGTACACAAAAAATGCACGATGTTGCGGAGCATGGAGTTGCGGCTCATTGGGAATATAAGCAAGGTGCAGCTAAACAAGATGGCCGTCAATACCGGTGGTTACGAGAATTGCTTGATATTTTGGAAAATGCTTCAGACCCTGAAGAATTTTTAGAGCACACCAAACTAGAAATGTTTCAAGATCAGGTTTTCTGTTTTACACCCAAGGGTGATTTATTTGCCCTGCCTAAGGGAGCAACTTCTATTGATTTTGCTTATGCGATTCACTCTGATATTGGTAATCATTGTGCACGTGCTAAGGTTAATGGTTCTTTGGTTCCATTACGCACCCAATTACAAAATGGTGATGTCGTTGAAATTATTACCTCCCGCACGCAGACACCATCACCTGCTTGGGAGCGAATTGTTGTAACAGGCAAAGCAAGGTCTTGCATTAGGCGATATATTCGGATGCAAAATTATGGTCAGTTGCTTGAGGCAGGAAAACTAAGTTTTCAGAAATTTCTTAAGAATGAAAGCATCGATATAAATCAGCATGGTGCGTATGAAGGATTATATAAGAAATTTAAATTTAACAATATGGACGATTTTTTTCTGGCTTTTGGTGAGAACAAAATTAACCATAAAGATATTATTGATTATTTAAAAGAAACACATACCCAGATTTTGTCTTCCAAATTAAACTTGGAACAAACCCAACCCTTCGTTGTTGATCACGATAAAAGCGAGCGAAAACCAGAGAAAATTCTTGATAAATCTGGTCCCATCAGTGGTTTGGTACCGGGAATGGCGTTTCATTTTGCTGGATGTTGTCATCCATTGCCTGGGGATAAAATCGTTGGTATTGTAAGGACGGGGCGCGGAGTTACAATTCATACCAAAGAATGTGAGAATTTAACACAATTCCATGACCAACTTGATCGCTGGTTAGATGTTAGCTGGAATACACATGGGCCAAATCAAGGTAGTACTGGTCGGCTAAATGTGATGATGCTTAATAAACCAGGAGCCCTGGGCACCCTTGCTACAACAATAGGTAAGACGGAAGCTAACATTAACAATTTGAAAATTAAAAAGCGGTCGGATGATTTTTTTGAGTTGCTTATTGATCTTGAAGTAAAAAGTTTAGATCATTTGATGAATATCATAGCTTCTCTTAAGGCATTACCTATGGTCAGTTTAGTTGAGAGGGTAAAAAACTAGGTTTGTAATATTAACAGGATTACTGTTTTAGCAGTTAGTAAAAATTTGGTGAACAGCTTATGATTCTTGGAATTGGTCTTGATATTGTTGACATTAGACGTATTGAAAAAGTGTATCAAAAATATGCAGACAAATTTTTATTCCGTATTTTTACCCCAATTGAAATTGAACGGGCACGTCGACGCGCTGATATTTCAGCAACGCTTGCTAAACGTTTTGCTGCAAAAGAAGCGTGTGCAAAAGCACTAGGCACAGGGTTTCGCGATAACGTTACCTGGCGCGATATTGGCGTTGTTAACTTGCCAAGCGGTCAACCTACCTTGGAGTTGAAAGGCGGGGCTGCCGAACGTTTGAAAAAAATAACCCCATCTGGCATAAAAACAAAAATTGATTTAACAATGACAGACGAGTATCCTCAAGCACAAGCTTTGGTTATTATATCAGCCTGGATGCCATTTTTTGAAGGAAAATTATGAACACGCAACTGAATCCTATAACTGGTGCAAACCTAAACCCTAAGAAAAAAGAATCATCTTTATGGTCTTTTATCAAAACACTTATTTATGCTGTTTTAATTGCGCTACTTATTCGAACATTTGCGTATGAACCTTTCAATATACCTACAAAATCAATGGTGCCAACTTTATTGGATGGTGATTACATTTTTGTATCTAAATTTGCTTACGGATATAGCGGTTATTCGTTCCCTTTTTTTACCTTGCCGATTGAAGGGCGTTTTTTGAGTTCGCCTCCTGAAAGGGGTGACGTTATTGTTTTTCGGTTGCCCAAAGACGGCAAGACGGATTACATCAAACGGTTAATTGGCCTACCTGGTGATGAGATTCAGGTTAAGAATGGAATCCTTTTTATCAATAACCAAGCCGTGAAAAGGGAAAAAGTCGAAGATTATATTGAAACATCGCCAACTGGTGTTAATTATCGTTATTCTCAATATATTGAAACACTTCCCAATAATCGCCAGCATTTTATTATTGAACGTAGCGATACCCATGTGCCGTTCGATCGTGATCCATTGGTACCTGCACCCTTCAACACAGCCGATAACACACCCGTATATAAAGTTCCAGCAGGACATTATTTTATGATGGGAGACAACCGGGACAATTCTGCTGATAGCCGTGTTTTGTCTCAGGTTGGTTATATTCCCGAACGCAACCTCATAGGTAAAGCACAATTACGTTTCTTTTCCTTGCGTGATGGTGCAAGTATTTGGCAGGTTTGGCTTTGGTTCTCGAAGATAAGAACAGAGCGCTTATTTACGGTTATTCACTAAACTACTACCTCTATTGGTGGGATTTATAGAGAAGTCCGTGATTAGCAAAAAAAATTTAACAACCGAGCAGCAAAACTATTTTCAAGATTTATTGAAAATTGCCGTCAATGACTCGCAAATATTAGTGCAGGCACTTACGCATTCAAGTGTGGGCACGAAAGACAATGAAAGGCTAGAATTTTTAGGTGATAGAGTCTTAGGAATAGTGATTGCAGAATACCTTTATCATCATCGCCCAACGGAACAGGAAGGTGGGCTTGCAAAACGCCTCGCGCATATGGCTAGTAAAGATATATTAGCCAGCATAGCCGTAAAAATTGGATTACACAAAATTATTTTTCTGTCGAAATCAGAAGAAAATGGGGGCGGACGGGCTAATACAACCATTCTAGCCGATTGTTTTGAGGCAGTTATCGCTGCTGTTTATCTAGAATATGGATTTGATGTTGTACGAAAACTTATTCTAGCTTGCTGGGATGATCATCTATGTTCTGATGGTGCTCCGCCTGTTGATCCCAAAAATATTTTACAAGAATGGAGCCAGGCAAATACTTTATCTTTGCCAGAATACCGGGTGATATCACGCACGGGGCCAGCTCATCAACCCTTATTTGAAGTTGCTGTTTATATTTTCGGTTATCAAATAGTTACTGGTCAGGGCAGCTCTAAAAAACTTGCTGAACGTCACGCGGCACAGAATTTTCTTGCCCAAATTGGATTAGTTAATGATAAATAAGTTCCATAGCCAGCTGGGTATCTTGAACATCACTTTTATTGATAAATTGTAATGACAAATAATCAAACCAATCAATTTTGTGCTTTTATTGCTATTATCGGTGCGCCTAATGCTGGTAAATCCACGCTCATGAATAAAATTGTGGGACAAAAAATATCGATCGTCTCACCACGTGTCCAAACAACAAGAACGCGCATTTTAGGTGTTTTAATACATAATCAAGCGCAGTTGGTTTTTATTGATACTCCCGGGATCTTTGAGGCAAGCAAAAGTTTCGAGAAGGCTTTGGTTAAAAATGCTTGGCAAGCACAGCATGATGCAGATTGTGTTATGGTTGTTATTGACGTTTCAAAAAAGCCTTTTTTTGCGCAAATCAGAACAATGATAACTAAAATAACTAAGCTATCAAACCAGAAAAAAGTTGTTTGTGTTTTAAATAAAGTTGATCTTGTCGATAAACAAGCCCTTTTAGAATTAGCTAAACAATTATGGGATCAACAAATATTTCAAGAAATTTTTATGGTTTCAGCAATTACAGGTGAG
>JAEUKQ010000015.1 GCA_016794225.1 Alphaproteobacteria bacterium
GGTGCCCGAGTCGGCTCATGGAACAAATCCTGCTACGGCTTCTGCATGTGGGTTTCAGGTTGATTCAGTGCCGGCGACTGCAAAAGGTATTATGGATCTTGATATTTTCAGATCTAAATTGGGTCCTGATGTTGCGGCAATCATGATTACCAACCCAAACACATGCGGGTTGTTTGAGACAGATATTGTTCAGATAGCCAAAGATATCCATGAAGTAGGTGGGTATTTATATTGTGATGGAGCTAATTTCAATGCAATAGTTGGTCGTGTTAGACCAGGAGATCTTGGCATTGATTGTATGCATATCAATTTACACAAAACATTTTCAACACCGCATGGTGGTGGTGGGCCTGGGAGCGGGCCTGTTGTCCTAGCCGATTCATTAGCCCCTTATGCACCCTTGCCACTTTTAAGTATAAGGTCCGGACAGTTCCAGCTTATTGAAAGAGGGGCTAAGACAAAATCTTTTGGACGATTAAAAGCTTTTCACGGCCAGATGGGTATGTTTATTCGTGCTTTAACCTATATTCTTAGCCATGGTGCGGACGGTTTGTGGCAGGTGTCGGGTGATGCGGTGCTTAATGCCAATTACATTAGGGCATCCTTGGAACAAGATATGTCTGTTGCCTTTCCGGGGTATTGCATGCACGAAGCCTTATTTAGCGACCAATTTTTAGCGGATACAGGCGTAACTACGCTTGATTTTGCAAAAGCACTGATTGACGAAGGCTTCCATCCTATGACCGTTTATTTTCCATTGGTGGTACATGGTGCGATGTTAATAGAACCAACAGAAACAGAAAGTTTAGCCAGCCTTGATCAATTTATTGCCAGTATGAAAGGGCTCGCTGCACAGGCAAAAACCGGAAATTGGGTTGATGCCTTTAAGCAAGCCCCTGTTTTTACGCCGCGCCGCAGGTTGGATGAAACATTGGCAGCCCGCCAGCCAATTTTAAAGTGGAGCCCATCAGATCTTAAGGATAAAAAATAGTATATTCATTGATGGAATTGACTTTTGGGCTGCTTTTAGATTAGGATGCCTCCTGAAGTTTGGTTCTTGATAAACAGGAGGACATATTGTTCAAAACCATTACCCAATCACTAGCGCCAGTTTTTAAGATTATTTTTGCCTTAGTTATTGTTTTGGGTGTATCAGCCCAAGCGCAACAGCAGGCTGACATTGCCCGTGAACTTGATAAGTTGCCGGTTTTTAAGTTATTGGTTGAAAAACATCCCGAAATTCGCGATCAGATTGTTAAGGATGTTACCTTAGTTGCAAAAGGTGGTGCCGAGGGTAGTGCCGCACAATTGCGTCTTAATGCCCTTATTCAAAGTTATTTTGGTCGTTATGCCGCAAAATCAAGTGATGCAAGTATAATTGACTTTATTAACCAGTTCTTGGCTATGTTGGACCATGTAAAAGTTAAAAATCCAGCTGCGTGCCGCGACTTGGCAACAGGGCAAGGGGCAAGTGCCGCTCAGTCTTTTGAACCAGCGTTAACCATGAAATTGATGGATTCAATGGCACAAGTTATTCAATCTGCCATAACCACTCCGCAATCTGCCCCAGATATTGAATGGGCACAGCCACGGTTAATTAAGGTTATGCAAGAACTGTTTGCCAAGAACGATCCCAATTTTACGGTTGATTTCTTCTCTACTGAAACGCCGCCAGCCAATATATGCTATTCAATTGGGCTGATTTACCGTACAATTCAAGAAACATTACCAAAAGAAGAAGTTGGAAAAGTTTTGCGTGCCATGCTTGGTTCTATGGGCGAGTAATACCAGCGGCTTTTTTGGTCGTTATTTTTTAGATATAAAACAGGCCCTTGTTTTGGGCCTGTTTGTTTTTTCTGCTTTATGTTTTTGAATCAGTAGCCATTAAATAAAAAATCAAGTCTAATTGATTACAAGGGATGTCTTGCTGCTGGAGAGCAGTTTGCAACTGACCCCGAATAATAGATTGATGATGCCAGAAATGATTTAACCATTGGTTGTTTGCATAGGTAAAAAGTCGTCCATCTTGAAATTCTATGGTATTGTGTGTTTCATACCAGACTACAGTTTGTTTATTTAAAAAATTAACCCAAAAATCATCAAGAATATTAATTGCATTTGTGGTATCATCAAAAGTTGTGTGAAAGATATGCACCAAGCTGACAGGCAGCGTTCCTATTTTAGCTAATCTATAACGCCATAAATGATGGGCGGCAATCAGGTGATTAATAGTTGCATGAACAGAACCATAAGGCAATTTAATATCTTTGAAATAATTATCACTGGGCATCTTATGAATAGCTTTTAAAATGCGGTGATTTGCCCATTTTTGATAAGAAGCCAAATTCATGAGGTAATTAGCCTATTTAGATAATATTCCGGAACCAGCAAAAAACATTTAGCAAAAATTATATGTTGTTATTATAAATCAGCAATGGTTTTGATACAAACTCTTGTCAAGTAGTTTAATTAAGGATAATTGTAAATTAACTTAAGCCCATAACTTTTGTTTTAAGAATAATTCCTTTCAAGAAAGTTTATTGAACATGACTGCAACATCCATAACTTCCTCAACTTTATCTCAGGTTTTGTGGCCTGTACATCAATCATCAATAAGTATTTCGTATCGTATGATACGCAATTTAATACTTATTTGTGTTGGATCTTTGCTTCTAGCTATTTCAGCCAAGATTCAGGTCCCAATGTGGCCTGTTCCGATAACAATGCAAACTTATGTAGTATTAGTTTTAGGGGCTTTTATGGGCCGAAACTTGGCCTTAGCTACCGTTAGTTTTTATTTGATGCAGGGTGTTGCAGGTCTTCCAGTTTTTGCACAAGGGGCTGGTTTTGCTTATGTTTTTGGCCCAACTGGGGGGTATTTATTGGGTTTTGCTGTTTCTGCCTATTTGATGGGTTGGATGGCCGAGCGTGGTTATGATCGCAAAATTATTCCAAGTCTTGCTATTATGATGCTGGGGCATATTGTGATTTTTGCTTTTGGTATGGCTTGGTTATTAATATTAAACCCAAATAATTTACCTTTCACGGAATCGCTGGGTTTTGTTTATGAGAGGGGTCTTGCTGTTTTCTCGGTTGCAACAATACTGAAAACATTGCTTGCTGCCTTGACAACTTGCGCTTTGTGGCAGGTTGTGCGGACTAAAAAATCTAAGTAATTCAGTTGATCATGATTTAATTTTGGCTTTTAAAGATAGTTCTAGCTTTAGTAGCGGTAATAGAATCAAAACGGATAAATTCATTCATGACTAAAGAGTTTCACAAGTTTTGGTTACTGATTACCGCTATTGTTGTAGTTTCATTTGGTCCTATATTCTTTTTAGGAACTATCGAAACCTTGTCGGAACCTGCACGTTTTACACTTGATATATTGGCGTGGCCATTAGATGACCAACAAACATATAAAGACACAACATTACGATTTCTATCTGCGCTTACGGGAGGGTTCCTTTTTGGTTGGGGTGTTATGATTATCTGTCTTCGCCAATGGGTTTACGACTTAGCCCCAGACCCTACCCGACGCACGGTTGTTACAGGTATTTTTGCTTGGTTTGTTCCGGATTCAGCAGGTTCAATTTTTGCTGGCGCTTCTTCCAACGTAGTTTTTAATATTTTTGTGCTTATTATTGCTATTGGCCCTTTATGGAAGTCTGCTAAATAACGATCAGAGCGTTCTGTTTCATCCTTCTGCAGCTGCGGATGGATAATAAATGATTGATGTAATTGGATTGACATAAGCTTACCCTATTTGTTGCATAAAGCCTTTTATAGTTTTGATAGATTGCTTTTAAAACGGCGTTCAAGCCAGTTTTGTCCAATTTCCAGAACAAGTGAAACAACCCAATAAATAATCGCTGCAGTTATAAGCATTTCCAAATGTTTAAATTCAGCCCGTCCCTGAGTACGTGCAAGAAACATAAGTTCCCAAATACCCATAATTGATACAAGCGAACTATCCTTCAGCATCGATAAGAACTGATTACCAATGGGTGGTATGGTTAATCGTAAGGCCTGGGGCAAAATAATACGACACAATGTTTGGCCACGTGATAACCCAAGTGCAATTGCAGCCTCGCGTTGGCCGCGCGCAACACCTTCAATTCCTGCACGAAAAATTTCCGCCATATAAGCTCCATATCCCATACTTAGGGCGATAACGCCCGCCAAACCAGCATCTAAAATAATCCCAATCTGTGGTAATCCCTGGTAAATAAGAAAAACCTGTAATAGCAAAGGTGTTCCACGAAAAAATGAGATATAAAAAGTTGATAATCCAACCCAAAAACCGTGTGTTGATAGTCGTGCAATTGCTGCAATAAAACCAATAAAACATGCGATAACAATGGATAAAGCTGAAACCCACAAAGTATTTAGTAAACCAACCTTAAGCAGGTAGGGTAATTTTTCGGCAATAAAACTATATTGTAATGAGAAATAGTCGAAAAAAATTCCTAATCCCCCAAGTAATAAAATAAAAGTTAGCCGTATTTGCCATTTTTTTGGTATATGATTAAGCGTCAGAATAATTAAAGAAACGATTGCTAAGACAATAAAAGACAATAAAAACAGCCCATTTTCTGGAAAAAGTTTAAAACACCAACGGCCAAGAGCAGTTTTAGCAAAAAATCCTAGCGCATAAACCAGCGTTCCAAATAGAAAACCAACAAAAACGGGCCATAATAGTCTTGTTTTCGTCATAAATGTCCAAAAGGTAAAAATGGGGTTGACATCAAGGGGTATATAAAAGCGTTAAACAGGTTTTTTCTTGCTTTTCCTTTTGCCAGGTGCAGTTTTTTCTGTGGTTTTTTTCTTTATAGCTGTTTTCTTTGGTTTAGTGATAGTTGTGGCAATAATTTCGATGGCTTTTGCCAGATCAATATTTTGGTCACGGTAAGCCGAAGGAATGCGAACATTTTCTGACCCATGTTGCAAATAAGGTCCATAACGCCCAACGCGCAAAATGATCTTCTTACTATCGTTCGGATGTATCCCAAGTTCTGTTGCTTTCATTCCAGTTTTATTTTTTCCGCCACGCTCCTGGTCAACAATTAAACTGACTGCGCGATTAATTCCAATAGTTAGCACATTGTCATCTTTTAGGCGGTAATACTGATCATTATGCTTAAGATAAGGACCAAATCTGCCAATTCCAGCAATAATTGGCAAACCTGTTTCGGGGTGTGCGCCCAATGTTTTTGGAAGAGAAAGAAGAGCTAAAGCTGTTGCCAAATCAACATCATCCGGGCGCAATCCTTTAGGTAAGCCTGCTCGGTGTGGTTTTTCAGAATCTATAGCATCGCGCTGAACATAAATTCCATATGGTCCCTGCTTTAGGCTTATATCTTTTTGGGTTGCTGGATCTTGACCAAGCACCTTGGGAAATGCTGCTACGGGGGTATTGTCCGATACGTTAATAGGACTTAGTCCGCGTACATAGCGACAGTTAGGATAATTGGAACAGCCGATAAAGATATTGCTTTTACCAAATTTAATATGAAGCTCGCCTTGTTGGCAGCTTGGGCAAAGTCGTGCAGAAGTATGGTCATTACCGCTAAACAGGGTCTTGCCTAACTCCTGGTCAAGCGCTTTATTAATTGTTGCACGGTTTCCTAATTGCTCGTCCAGTCTTTTAATCGCTGCACTAACAGAATGCGCACCATTTTCATGTGTCTGCCCAAGCTTGGCAAAATCGTTCCAAAATTTGGTTAGAACTTCTTTCCATTGAATGCGCGCGTGGGTTATATCATCAAGTTCCTGCTCCATATGTGCCGTAAAATCATAGGCAAAATAACGTTCAAAAAACGTAACAAGAAAACTGTTCACCACCCGTCCGGTGTCGGTGGGGTGGAAGCGGCGTTGCTCTAAAAATACATATTGCCTATCCTGAAGGACTTGTAAAATGCTGGCGTATGTTGAAGGTCGTCCAATCCCAAGTTCTTCAAGTTTTTTAACTAAACTGGCTTCGCTATAGCGTGGTGGTGGTTGGGTAAAGTGTTGTTCTTTGCTTAGCCCATTGAGGCCAACCTGTTCTTTTATTTGCAATGGGGGCAAGATAGCATTTTCCTGATCAGGATCATTTAAATCATCTTGGCTTTCTTGATACACCGCTAGGAAACCTTTAAATTTTAAAACAGATCCAGTGGCATGCAAAACTGCCTGATAATCGCGGTCGCTTATATCAGCGCTTATTTGCTCAAGGATGGCGGATGACATTTGGCTTGCAACTGTACGTTTCCAAATTATTTCATATAATTGTAGTTCGGGTTTTGATAAAAAGCGCGCCAAACTTATTGGCTTGCGATAGATATCGGTTGGACGAATAGCTTCGTGTGCTTCTTGGGCGTTCTTAGCACTGGATTTGTAGAAGCGTGGTTTTTCGGGTACGTAGTCTTGTCCAAAATCTTGGCCAATGATATTGCGACAGCTATTCATGGATTCGATCGACAACTGAACGCTATCGGTACGCATATAACTAATTAATCCAACAGTTTCGCCGTCTATTTCAATACCCTCGTATAGTTTCTGGGCAAGGCGCATGGTTTGCGTGGCACTAAACCCAAGCTTGCGTGATGCTTCTTGTTGCAAGGTAGATGTAATAAATGGCGGGGCAGGGTTACGCCGTACGGTTTTATTCTCAAGATCAATAACATGCCATCCACTTAATTTTCGTAATTTTTGGACGGTTTTTTCAGCTTCGTCCGCATTGGGAATGGCAAATTTTTCAAGTTTTTTGGATGCTAATTTTGTTAGACGGGCTTGGAATAACTGGTTTCTAGAGTTTTGAAGTTGCGCAAAAACATCCCAATATTCCTGCGTTCTGAACAGTTCAATTTCATTTTCCCGTTCACAGACAAGCCTTAATGCAACCGACTGTACCCGACCGGCTGATTTTGCGCTTGGCAATTTGCGCCATAAAACCGGAGATAGCGTAAAACCAACCAAATAATCCAAAGCTCTGCGTGCTAGATATGCATCAACCAAATGCTGGTCAATTGCTCGAGGTGTTTTTAGACCCTGCAATACAGCGTTTTTGGTAATTTCATGAAACACGACGCGGTTAACAGGTAAACTTTTAGGCAACAAACGACGCTTTTGCAATTCATCCCAAATATGCCAGGAAATGGCTTCACCCTCACGGTCCGGGTCAGTTGCTAGAATCAGCCGATCTGCTGATTTAAGAGCTTTACCAATTTGTTGCAGCTGAGCCTGTCCACGGCTTTCAACCTCCCATTTCATCAGAAAATCTTCTTCGGGCTGAACACCACCATCTTTTGATGGCAGATCGCGAACATGGCCAAAACTAGCTATAACAACGTGATTAGCCCCTAAATATTTATTGATTGTTTTAGCCTTGGCTGGCGACTCGACAACGACGACATCCATGGACAGTTTCCTTCCTCGATATCATGTAAACTGGCTGCTTATTACAGGGCTAAGCTAATTTTGTCGCCTAGGTGACGTTGAACTTTTCCTGCAACTTCAAGCTCAATTAACATAACCCGTAAATCAGCCAACGATAATTGGCACTCATTCGCTAATTCGTCAACCAAAATTGGGATTGGTGATAGTTTCTCTAAAATAAACTGACTTATATTTCTTTGATCCGCGAGTTTTGAATAATCAATCTTTTGATGTGGATGCTTTGTGAACTGGGGTTTATTAACATCGGTTGTAGTTTTTGGATTTTTTATAATTTCTGGAAGGCATTCTATAATATCTTGTATGCTTTGTGTTAGTACTGCGCCTTGACGAATCAAACTGTTGGCACCGTAACTTCTGCTGTCCAGCGGTGATCCAGGAACTGCAAATACTTCACGCCCCTGATCAAGGGCGCATTTTGCTGTAATTAACGATCCAGATTTTTCGCCTGCCTCAACAACCAACACACCTAGGCTTAGCCCTGATATAATACGGTTGCGTCTTGGAAAGAAACCGGCTTGTGGTACAATACCCCAAGGTTGTTCACTCATAATTACCCCGTGTTCCTTAATTTGGTGATAAAGGTCTGCATTTTCTTGGGGGTAAATATGATCAACTCCGCCTGCAATAACGGCAATCGTCCCATGTTCTAAAGCAGCTTGATGGGCAGATTTGTCTATACCTCTTGCCATTCCCGAAACAATAACGAAGCCTTCTTTACCAAGTTCTGAACTGAATAGTTCAGCAATTTTTTTACCCGCGGTTGAAGCATGCCTTGCCCCAACAATTGCAATGGCTGGTTGGTTTAGCAAGTCAAAGCGACCAAGAATGGTTATAACGGGTGGGGGGTCTGGAATAAAGCGTAAAAGTTTTGGATAATTAGCCTCGGTTACAAAAACTATCTTCCCGCCGTGTCGTTCAGTAAGCGCAATTTCTTGCTCAATTTTTGATGGAGTAGCAAGTGGATTGTTTTTGAATAAAGATTTTAATTCTGGGTGATCGTTAATATTTTCGATTACTTTAGTGGCAGAGCCAAAATTTTTTAACAACTTACCGAAAGTTATTGGGCCAACGGAAGATGTTCTAGCTAAACGTAGCAGGTTGAAACGCTCAGAATTATGTTTTTGTAGTAATGAAGAAGTCTTATCAGGATGATTTTTGACCAATTTTCGACTCTGTTCCTTGAAGCAAGCGTTTAATATTTCCATGATGTCTTAATACCACTAAAATTACCATTGCCCCCGTCCAAATAGCAGCATTAAGGCTTACCAAAAGCCAACATAGAATAGGGCATATCAATGCGGTTAACAGCGAAGCCAATGATGAAAACCGGAAAACAAAAGCTATCAGCACCCAAATTACCAAAGCTAATAAACCAACTTTCCAGCTGATAGCGAACATAATTCCCAAAAAAGTGGCTACCCCTTTACCACCTTTAAATGTTAACCAGACAGGAAATAAATGTCCAAGGAAAGCAAAGAAAGCAGCGTTAAAAGCCAATTCAGGTGCATATATTTGCCCTAAAATAAAGGCCAGTGCACCTTTCCCACCATCTAGTAACAATGTCCAGAAGGCCAACATTCTTCTGCCAGTACGCAGAACATTTGTTGCACCGATATTACCGGATCCTATATTACGAATGTCGCCAAGCCCCGCCATTCGGGTTAAAATAAGTCCAAAAGGAATAGAACCCAAAAAATAACCGGTAATTGCAGCTAATATTAATTCAATGTATTCCGGCATTCCGTCCTCTCCTAAAAAAGGTTGTGTACCAACCGACCATCAACATAGGTTTGTAAAATCCTACCATGCATCTTGATATCTTGAAACAAACCCAGATGATTTGCAAACACCTGGTCTAGAGATGGCAAGATTGTTGGACTATCTATATCAACAACAATAAGATCTGCGGGGCTACCAATTTTAAGACGTCCTTGTGGTAGGCCTAGCACTTTAGCTGGATTGCATGTTATCAATTTAAGCAGGTTTATTAAACGTACTTCATGATGTCGGTATAGTTCTAAGGTTAAAGGGAATAAAAAAGGTAACATCATTATTCCAGCTGTCGATTGATTGAAGGTATTTGTCTTCCCCTCGCTATCAATTGGGGTATGGTCACTACAGATACAATCAATTATATTATGTTGAATGGCTTGAATGACAGCTAACTGATCATCTTGTGAACGAAGCGGTGGGGATAAGCGGGCAAAAGAATTATACCCGCAAACTACTTGCTCATTAAGTATAAAATATGATGGACTGGTGCTACAGCTAACAGGCAAACTTTTTTCTTTAGCTTGTTTTAAAACGGTTGCTGATAAGCGTGTACTGACAGGAAAACAATGATAATTAGCTTGACTTGCGGCAACAAAGTGTAAATCACGTGTGATTTGCATTGCCTCGGCCATTGCTGGAACTGATGGAAGACCCATATCAATAGACAGGGCGGTTTGTGTGGCAACGCTACCATCGGCTAGGCGCTGATCTTCAGCAAATTGTAGGATCAAGCTGTTAAAATTTTGGGCATAGTTAAGGGCACGATTAAAAACTTTTGGATGATCAAGAGATTTAATACCTTCAGTAAACCCTAATACTCCGGCTTGCTTTAATAAACCCATCTCGGTAATCTGTTGGCCAGATAAGTTTTGTGTGATTGCTCCGTAGGTATATAGTTTGGATTTTGCAAGTTCTTTAGCCTTTTGTTGTAGATACGAAACCTTGTTGACCTGGTCAAATATAAGGGAAGCTGTTGGAACGCACACGAGTGAGGTAACACCACTAACCACAGCCATATTTGATGTTTTTACAAGCGAATCTTCGAGATTCTGACCAATTGGTTGAATCTGAACACGCATGTCAACAAGCCCTGGCATGACAATCTGTTGTTGACAATCTTGGGCGGTAATTTCCCTTTGTGTGCAATATTTTTGGTCGATATGTGGTCCAAAATCCCTAATCAAACCATCTTCAATTAGCAAGCCGCCTTTTTGGTCTATACTACTTTCGGGATCAATCAGTCGGGCATTTAGTAATGATTTTATAACTTTATTATGCATAATGATCGCCTGCTTGGATTTTGTCTAAGGTAGGGTTATCGGTTGTTGCATGTTGATTTTTTGTTAACAACCTTAAACATGCCATACGAACTGCAACCCCCATCTGTACCTGTTCTAAAATAACACTGTACTGCGGATCATCAGCGATATCACTGTCAATTTCAACGCCGCGGTTCATGGGTCCAGGATGCATAATAATTACGTCAGGATTTGCTTTTTTAAGATATGATCTTTTTAAACCAAAAAACTGCTGATATTCTTGTAAAGAAGGAATAAACGATCCCTGCATTCGTTCCTGCTGTAACCGCAACATCATCACAACATCCGCGTTTTCAAGTGCGTTTTCTAATTGGTAATGAAGACTGATATGCGGTTTTTTAAAAGTGTTTGGTAGCAATGTTTTGGGGCCAACTAAGCGTAGTTTTGCGCCCATTTTACCCAGCAGGATAATATTAGAGCGCGCAACGCGGCTGTGCAAAATATCACCACAAATTGCGATATTTAACCCAGAGATTCTACCTTTCTTGTGCATAATGGTGAATGTATCAAGCAATGCTTGGGTTGGGTGTTCATGGGTGCCATCGCCGGCATTAATAACCGCAGCCTTAACATGACGGCTGATAAAATCAGCAGCACCAGATTCTGGATGACGAACAACCAGTACATGCATTGACATTGCGTGTAAAGTTTGAATTGTGTCACGCAAACTTTCGCCTTTCTTTAAAGATGTTAAGGCCGGGGCTATATTAATTACATCAGCGCCTAACCGCTTTGCGGCAAGCTCAAAAGAAGTTCGTGTGCGGGTTGATTCCTCAAGAAATAAATTAATAACCGTAAGATTTTTTAACAGATTACGGTATTGAGACGTATGATGTGGTTGGGTATACGTTTCCGCTAGCTTAAATATTGCATGAACTTGGTCTAAGGATAAGGATTCGATTGACAAAATATGTTGTAATGAACCATTACCATCAGGCATGTAGCACCTCTTAAGCTATTGACCAAAAATTCTGATAAAAAACCAGAAAAAGCAACTAAGCTTTATTAGGAGCCAATGCCATTAAAATCTGGCGACCTTCCAATTTTGGCGCCTGCTCGATTTTAGCCTTGTCACCTAAATCGGCTTTCAACCGATCCAGCAGCTTCATTCCTAATTCTTGGTGCATCATTTCACGGCCACGGAATCGCAAACTAACGCGTACTTTGTCACCCTCTTCAAGAAAGCGAACAATTGCCCGTAATTTCACATCATAGTCGTGATCATCAATACCTGGGCGAATGCGTATTTCCTTTATTTCAATAACTTTTTGTTTTTTCTTTGCTTCATTGCGGCGTTTCTGAGCTTCATACTTGTATTTGCCATAGTCTAGAATCTTGCATACCGGTGGATTGGCATTTGGTGAAACTTCAATTAAATCCAGGCCTACTTCAGCCGCTTTAGCCAAAGCAACGCGCGTGGGTACAACCCCCACCATTTCACCATCGGCGTCAATAAGACGTACACTAGGCACTGAAATTTGCTGGTTAATACGGGTATTATCGCGCTCGCTATTTCCTGTACTACCACCGTTATTTGTATTGTTTGTATGTGTATTAGCCATTTCACCTCGATTATTTTTTATAAATTAAGCTACTTTATTAGGGTTGCTTTGCTTCCTGCTGCACGTGTTTCAGAGCTTCTGCCAAAGACAATATATCTTGATCCTTGCCTGATAAGCGCCGAATAGCCACCTGCTGTTGTTCGGCCTCGCGAGTACCTACTACAAAGATTAAGGGTACCTTGCTTTCGCTATGTTCACGAATCTTATAGGTAATCTTTTCATTCCGGGTGTCAATTTCTGTACGGACACCCAATTGCTGAAGCTGCTCATATACATTTTTGGCATAGACTGCGCTAGCATCGGTTATATTAGCTACTACGACCTGTACCGGCGCAAGCCATAACGGAAAACGACCGCCATGATGTTCAATAAGAATACCCAGAAAGCGTTCAAGTGAACCAAGTACAGCACGGTGCAACATTACAGGACGTTTTTTAGAGCCATCTTCAGCGATATATGAAGCATCTAATCGTTCTGGCATAATGTAATCAACCTGTAGGGTGCCACACTGCCAAACACGACCAATACTATCTTTGAGATAAAATTCCAATTTTGGTCCATAAAACGCGCCTTCACCCGGGTTGACTGTGTATGACAATCCAGCTTTTTTTACAGCCTCATGAAGAATATTTTCGGCTTTATCCCATACATCATCGGTACCTGCACGTAAAGCAGGGCGGTCTGCCAGTTTAACTGTAAATTCAGGGAAGCCTAAATCATGGTACATTTTTTCAAGCAAACGACAAAAAGCAATTGTTTCGCCAACCACTTGATCTTCGCGGCAAAAAATATGTGCATCATCCTGTGTAAACGAGCGGACACGCATAATTCCATGCAAGGATCCCGAGGCTTCATTCCGGTGACAGCAACCAAATTCTGCCATGCGTAGGGGCAAATCACGGTAACTGGTGATACCTTGTTTAAAAATTTGTACATGTGCAGGACAATTCATTGGCTTTAAGGCCAATATTTGCTCTTCTTCCTGAAAAACAAACATGTCTTTGCGGTATTTTTCCCAGTGACCTGATTTTTCCCACAAGGACTTGTCAAACAACAAAGGCGTTCTAACTTCTCGGTAATCGTGGTGTGCAATTTGGCTGCGCACATAATTTTCTAACGTGCGGTACAATGTCCAACCTTTGGGGTGCCAGAAGACGCTGCCAACGGCCTCTTCTTGCAGATGGAAAAGGCCCATGGTGCGACCTAACCGACGATGATCGCGTTTTTCGGCCTCTTCTTGCTGGTGTAGGTAATCTTTTAGTTGTTGTTCAGTTGCCCAACAAGTTCCGTATATACGTTGCAATTTTGCATTCTTGGCATCTCCGCGCCAATACGAACCCGATATTTTTGTTAACTTGAATGCTTTGCCCAATTGCCCCGTATTGGGTAAATGTGGCCCAGTACAAAGATCAATGAAATCACCCTGCTGATAAACGCTAATTTCTTCATTAGCTGGTATAGTACTGATATGTTCAGCCTTAAAAGCTTCTCCCTTACTTTTAAAGAATTGAATCGCATGTTCGCGTGTCCATATATGGCGTGTAATGGGCAAATTGCGATTAACAATTTCGTGCATCCGTTTTTCAATTTTGGGCAAGTCTTCCGGCGTGAAAGGTGTATCACGGGCAAAGTCGTAGTAGAATCCATTTTCAATGGCAGGGCCAAAAGTAATCTGTGTTCTTGGAAACAGTTCTTGTACAGCTTGGGCTAATACATGGGCGCAATCATGCCGCAAAATTTCAAGACCCAAAAACTCTTCCCGCTGAATAAACTCGACTTTGGCCTTGTCGGGTACAAGACCCGACAAATCACCAGGTATGCCATTGATCTTAACAGCAACAATATTTTTAGGGGCAGATAATTGTTTGGCTATTTCATAGCCTTTTAATTGTTTTGGCAGCTGGTGAACAGCGCCATCGGCAGTAATAATTGACGGCATAATACCCATATTAAAATATAATTTAGCCCAATTTGCTTGAGAATTCGTGTGTTGTCAAGCCAATCAATAGCTTTTAGTTCTATATTGCTTCAGCCATGAATGCAATCTTTTCAAGGAATGGCTTGATTGGGCGTGTTTGGAAATAGGTTTTCTGAATATCACCTTGCATAATGCGGTCCAAACGAAAAATACGTATATCGTTTTTTGTGCAATCCCAACCCATTAGGTACCAAACTGGCCAATTGATTAATAAAAAATGCGGTTCTACCGTACGTTCGCTGGATTGATCTAGTTCATTTTTATAGGCAATATTCAAAAAACGTTTTTCAAAAAAAGCTTTTTCAACGGGTAAAAGCATTTTTGGTGTACTGCGTTGATAATTCTTTAAAACATCGGCAGAAGCTGGATTTCCTACCAGAATGCGTTTTTTAAGTAATAAAATATTCCGTCGTTGTGATTCGGGGAAGGCAAGGATAATTTTTTGCCGCAGGCTTTTTATATGCGTTAACGACAGGGGTGCACCTAGCTTTTCAATAATGGCCAGACTTAGCAACAAATGAATAGCTTCAGAATGGCTGACGGCCAATTTACCAATACCCCAACCCGCTGACAAACGAATACCACCGCCACGACCGACGTCACTATCAATTGGAACACCCCGGTTTCTTAAAATATTCAGGTCGCGCATAATTGTTCGGTCACTGGTATGTAATTGCTGGGCAATTTCATGAACCGTTGTGTAATCAGATGTTTTAAGTAAAGCAAGTAATTGGTCTAGCCTTGCTAGTTGTGAAAAACCGTTTGTGCGTGCCATGCAAGAAATATGACATGAAATGGCATAATTATAAAGTATAAAATTTTCACGGTTATAAGACCGATAATCAATTAAAAGTTAAAGGAGATATTTAATGATGTCATTGCAGGCGATTGAATGGGCACCCTTCAAGAAAAAAGCTAATATTAGCGAAGCAGATTTAATAAGCGCTTCGGATATATTCCAAAAAAATTTTTTAGAAAAACTACCAGGTTTTTTGCGGCGTGAATTGCTTAAAAAGGATCAAGATCATTATATAGATATTGTTTGGTGGAGAACTCAGGCTGATGCAGCAAACGCTATTAAGCAGGCTATGATCAGTGAAACTTGCCGCGCCTATTTTTTTGTTATGGATAGTGAATGTAATGATCCTGGTGAGGGGGTTCAACACTATCATTTGATGAAGACCTATTTGCCATTATAGTAGAAGATAAAGACTTGATAAAAAGGGTGCTATAGCACCCTTTAAAGAAAATGCAATAATGCTGCAGGATTGTTTGTTGATGGAATCCTTTATTCAAGCAACAACCTACCCTGGTAAAATATTACATGAAGCAAGCGGCAATAATATGTCAGTCATACTTCGTATTTAGGACACACTGGCAAGAAAGCTTACTTCTCAATTAAACAGAAACCATTGCCAAATGGATCACTGCAGTACGCAATCTCTCCCCAGTCCCCCTTATCGCCCCCTTCGTGTTTGGCACCAGCAGCAACGGCACGCTCTAACGCAGAGGATAGTTTAGAGACAATAAAGTCCAGATGCACGGGGGTCCAATGACGCGAATATGCGCGCTGAGTGCTCGAATCACTGCAGGTCTGAGTTCCGCCAGCTTTCTCGAGCAAATACACATCAAGATTTATTGTCTGAAGAACTGCCATGCCCTTGGTTGGCTCTTTCTTGAGCCTAAGTCCAAGCGCTTCTATATAGAAGCGAACAGCACTCGCCAGATCCGGAACGTCAATGCTGACAGTACAGTGATACATTTGTGTTCTGTGCTTTTCTGTTTATTGCTTGTGACAGATTGTAAAAGCTAAGTTTTTTTGGTCAAATATATAATTACTGAAAAAACAACTTGGTCACTTTACATTTTATTACGACCCAAAGTGACTAAAACAATTGCAAAACCAATACTAAAATGAATCTATTCAATCAGAAATTATATCAGATTGATGGCGTATCCCGTAGTGATTAATTCGGCAACACCATTTAGCGGCCTTACCCCAAGAATGTTGAAAGGTGTTTTTTTCAACTCATCCTTCTGCAGTTAGGTTATCGGGATTTCCCTGTTCATCAAAATCCTCACTATAAAGCGAAATGAAAAGCCCTTCGTATAATTGAACTATATTACCTTCTTGATCAACAACTTGATCTGTTTGCGATAAGAGAACCAAGTCAGGCTCTAGCATTTCGTTAAAATCAACATGTAAGCAAGAAACTGTCATTTTCTAAAACCAGTCACCTAAAACAAAGGAGCATAATAACGCTTATTATGCTCCTTTTAAAGGTATTGGTACTTCCTGTTTTATGCAGCAAGTCCTAATAGTTTTTCTGCAGTGACATAAGGCATTTTTAAGGCTTCGGCCACAGCCTGGTAGGTAAGCTTGCCTTCATGAACATTTAGCCCGTTCCGTAAATGAACATCATCAGCCAGTGCCTTTTTATAACCCTTGTTGGCTAAGGCTAGAATAAAGGGAAGTGTGGCATTATTCAGTGCAAAAGTTGAAGTCCGTGGTACGGCACCCGGCATATTTGCCACGCAGTAATGAATAATATTATCAACTACATAAGTTGGCTGAGCATGTGTGGTTGGTTTGCTGGTCTCAAAACAGCCACCTTGATCGATAGCGATATCAACCACCACCGAACCAGGGCGCATTTTTTTAATCATTTTATGGGTAACTAAACGGGGAGCAGCTGCACCTGGAACTAAAACAGCGCCAATCACCAAATCGGCGTCCACAACATAAGATTCAATTGCATCAACCGTTGAATAAACAGTCGTCAAGCGTGAGCCAAACTGTTCATCAAGCTGTTTCAACCTGTCTAAAGACCTTTCTATGATAACAACTTGGGCTTCCATGCCCATAGCCATGCGGGCTGCATGTGTGCCCGAAACACCGCCGCCGATAATAACAACTTTAGCTGGGGCCACACCGGGTACACCACCTAATAAAATACCAGTGCCACCAGCTCCTTTTTCAAGACAATGAGCGCCGACTTGAATGGACATACGGCCTGCAACTTCGCTCATGGGGGCTAATAAAGGTAATCCACCACGACTGTTGGTGACTGTTTCATAAGCAATAGCCGTGCAACCCGAATCGATCAACCCTTTTGTTTGTTCAGGGTCTGGGGCTAGGTGCAGATAAGTAAATAAAATTTGCCCGCGCCGTAATTTTTTGTATTCAGAAGCCTGCGGCTCCTTTACTTTAACAACCATTTCGGTTTTTTCGAAAATTTCAGCAGCTGTTTTAGCGATCCTTGCGCCAGCAGCTATATAGGCCTGATCATCAAAACCAATTCCTAACCCGGCACCAGTTTCAACTAAAACCGTATGGCCATGGTGAATAACTTCGCGAACACTCGAAGGAACCATACCAACCCGGTATTCATGGGTTTTAATTTCCTTCGGCACACCAATCAGCATGATATTTATTCCTTTATAAATTGTTATGGTTAAAAATACGTGTCAGAAAATTATGCTTGAATTATTTAAGCAAGTTTCTTTAACACATCTGACAAAGTGTTAAAAATGGTATCAATATGGTGCTTTTCTAAGATTAATGGGGGAGACAGGGCAATCGTATCACCGGTTGTACGAACAAGCAATCCTTTCTCATAACAATCCAGAAAAGCCTGGAAAGCTCTTTTACCTGGTTTTCCAGGCATCGGCTGTAATTCAATACCTGCAACAATCCCAAGATTGCGAATATCAATTACGTGAGGCAACCCTTTAAGGCTGTGCGCAGCTTCTTGCCAATAAGAAGACAAAGATTTTGCATTTTCAAAAACCTTATATTTCTGATAAACATCTAAAGTTGCCAGACCAGCTGCACAAGCAACTGGATGACCAGAATAAGTATAACCATGAAATAATTCAATGCTTGTACCATCACCCGACGCTATCATTGTGTCATAAACGGTCTGGCGGACAAAAACCGCCCCCATTGGAAGTGCGCCGTTGGTAATGCCTTTTGCGGCCGTTATCATGTCCGGAATTACATCAAAATGCTGGGCTGCAAAAGCCGAACCTAAACGACCAAAACCGGTAATAACTTCGTCAAAAATTAACAAAATACCGTGTTTGTCGCAAATTTCGCGTAGTTTTTTCAAATAGCCTTTGGGAGGGATTAATACACCTGTCGACCCGGCTACTGGTTCTACAATAACTGCGGCGATATTAGAAGCATCATGTAAGCTGACCAAACGTTCAAGAGTTTCTGCAAGCTCTGTCCCATGGACTGGTTCACCTTTGCTAAAAGCATTTTTGCCTAAATCGTGGGTGTGTGGCAGATGATCAGTGCTGCTAAGCATGTTACCGAAAGCTTTACGGTTATTGACAATACCGCCAACGGCAATCCCGCCGAATCCAACGCCATGATAACCTCGTTCACGACCAATAAAACGCTGTCTTGTTCCCTGATTTTTAGCTCGATGATACGCTAGTGCGATTTTAAGAGCTGTATCCACCGCCTCAGAACCAGAATTGGTAAAAAAAACATGGTTAAGATCAGCGGGGGTGATCGTGGTTAGCTTCGCAGCAAGTTCAAAAACGACCGGATGCCCCATTTGAAAACAAGGGGCATAATCCAATTTGCTAATTTGTTTGCTAACGGCTTCTGAAATCTCAGAGCGGCTATGACCGGCATTTACACACCAAAGACCTGCCACGCCATCAAGAATGCGTCGACCTTCCACCGTTGTGTAATACATGCCAGCGGCACTAGCCAGAAGGCGTGGATTAGCCTTAAACTGTTTGTTTGCTGTGAAAGGCATCCAGAACGCTTCTAGATTGTTAGGGGTTTGTTGCAAAACTGGTTCATTTTTCATACGGACGATTCCTGATCAATAAAAGCTAACAACATCACCAAAATTTTTCCCAGCATAAACAATCGATAGCGGCTATGGCAATAAAATTGTGGATTACTTATCTGGTTGTTCAGTTTAATAAGTACGTTTCTATAAACTTACTATATTTTAAGTGCTAATAGTAAATTGCCAAAAACTGCTGTTAATATACTATCTAATTCTTGTGCGGTTATTTTTATTCCAAGGTCTTGCAACGAAGTAACAAAGTATTGTGGTTGACTAATACCGCATGGAACAAATTGGCGGTAAGGTTCTAAATCACAGGTATAGTTTAGGGCAAAACCATGCATGCTTATATGGTGTTGCACACGTACCCCAATTGCCGCAATTTTATCCTCAAATCCAATTCCTTTATCCGGTCGAGCAACCCAAACACCAACCCGTTCGGGACGGCGTAATCCTTGAACACCAAAATAATTTAATGTTTGAATAACCCATTCCTCTAGAAATCGAACATATAAACGAATATCTGAATTAAAGCGCGTTTTAAGGTTTAACATAGGATAAACCACCCGCTGTCCAGGTCCGTGGTATGTGTATTTTCCACCACGGCCGGTGTTGTATACGGGGATAGTTTTTTTTAACGGTTCTTCTGCTAATGTTGCACTTGTGCCAGCGGTTAATAATGGGGGATGTTCTAATACCCATACCAGCTCAGTACTGTTGTGGACATGAATATCCAAAACTTTTTGTTCCATAAAAGATATAGCTTCCATGTAAGGAACCAAAGAATATTGCTTTAACCATTCTATCGGGGATGTATAAGTCATTTGCGGGCTTCGTTTAAACCGGCTTTTTCTTAATAAACTTTATATAGCTGAATCATTATTTTGCAGCAAAACAATAAGCGATTCTATAACTTGTTTCTCAAGTTTGCTATGGGTAAGACTAAGGTATTTTTTACTCATCGTTAGCACTATTTCACGTTGGTTTGCTGACAAGTTATTTAAAAAGTCTGATGTGCGTAAGCTATCTAGAGCAAGGATGGCAATTTTTTGATCAGCCTTTTTGATCATTCCTATTAGGACTTCAAGAGCATATTTTACATTTGTTGCGTATGTCACAATTTGTGCACAGCGCTCTTGCCAAGATTGATGACGCATCTCCCAAACTTGGTTTAACTTTATTAAATCAGGAATAGGTAATCTACGTGTTATTTCGATAGCGACAGTTAGTGCGTAATCTGACCAATAATCATCAGAGAACTCTTCACCAAGAAATTGATCCAATTCTTCAAAATAGCTTATCATTAGTTTTAACCTATTATTATCGTAATGTAATAAATGTAATATAAGTAAATATTTCTAAAATTGTATCAGATTATATTATATATTGCTTAATTTATTACAGTACGATAAAAGACTTTGTCTGTTATGCTAGTGCATCAATTTGATTGGGCGGTCGTGGCGGAATTGGTAGACGCGCAGCGTTGAGGTCGCTGTGGGGCAACCCGTGGAAGTTCGAGTCTTCTCGACCGCACCATTACCAGGCAGTGGTATTTTCGGTTTATCAAAGTTGATTTGGTTGAATTATGTAAGATGTTGGAGCTATGGATGGCTGATAAATTAACGGAAAGTGCCCTTGAATATCATCGCCACCCAACGCCCGGTAAAATGGCAATTGTTTCAACTAAACCACTTGCAAATCAACGTGATCTTGCACTTGCTTATTCACCAGGCGTGGCTGCTGCCTGCGAGGCAATTGTTGCTGATCCGGCCGAAGCCGCGAAACTAACCTCTCGCGGAAACTTGGTCGCGGTTATTTCAAATGGCACAGCCGTTTTAGGGTTGGGTAATATTGGTCCCTTAGCAGCCAAACCTGTTATGGAAGGTAAAGCTGTTTTATTTAAAAAATTTGCAGGTATTGACGTTTTTGACATTGAAATAGCCGAGCAAGATCCCAAGAAATTGATTGATATTATTGCCAGCCTTGAGCCAACTTTTGGCGGAATTAATCTCGAAGACATCAAAGCGCCAGAATGTTTTGAAATCGAAAGTCAATTACGCAGTCGTATGCGCATACCAGTGTTTCATGATGACCAGCATGGGACGGCCATAATTGTTGCGGCGGCTATTCGTAATGGTCTGCGGGTTGTTGGTAAATCATTAAAAGACATTAAGCTTGTAACGTCTGGGGCCGGAGCAGCTGCTTTGGCTTGCCTTGACCTATTGGTTGATTTGGGATTGCCGATCCAAAACATAACTGTCACGGATATAGTTGGTGTTGTTTGGAAAGGTAGAACCGAGCTTATGGACCCGCGTAAAGCACGTTACGCACGCGAAACAAATGCACGGACTTTATCTGAAGTCATTAATGATGCTGATGTATTTTTGGGGCTTTCTGCAGGTAGGGTTCTGAAGCCAGATATGGTTCAGCGTATGGCAAAAAACCCGTTGGTTTTTGCGCTTGCTAACCCAACGCCAGAAATTATGCCTGAAGAAGTTAAGGCAATAAGACCTGACGCGGTCATCGCAACCGGTCGATCCGATTATCCCAATCAAGTGAATAATGCCTTATGTTTCCCTTTTATTTTTCGTGGTGCTTTAGATGTTGGTGCAACGACAATTAACGAAGCTATGAAAATTGCTTGCGTTAATGCTGTGGCTGATCTGGCATACGCTGAACCTTCCGAAATTGTTGTCGCTGCTTACGGCGTTGAGACCCCTGCTTTTGGTTCGGACTATATTATCCCTAAGCCCTTCGATCCAAGGTTACTGGTTGAAATAGCACCAGCTGTTGCCAAGGCAGCAATGGACAGTGGTGTTGCAACCAGACCAATCCAGGACTTTGCGCTTTATCGACAAAAACTTAGCCAGTTTGTCTTCCGTTCTGGACTACTGATGAAGCCAGTCTTTGATGGAGCGCGGCGTGATCCGAAACGTGTTGTTTATGCCGAAGGGGAAGACGAACGCGTTCTTAGGGCTGTTCAGACTGTATTAGATGAAGGCCTAGCCAAACCTATTTTGGTAGGCAGACATTGGGTGGTAAACAAAAGGATTGAAAAGTTAGGGTTACGTTTTCGCACCGGGCGTGAGGTGCAGTTAATTGACCCTGAAAATGACCCCGCTTTCGCTTCGTATTGGCAGCTTTATCACCACATTATGGAACGTAGGGGTGTAACTCAAGATTTGGCCAAGACATTAGTACGAACAGATAATACATTAATAGCTGCTTTAATGGTGCGCCGTGCTGAAGCTGATGCTATGATTTGTGGTGTTGTTGGGCGTTTTGATCATCATTTACACCATATTGATGATGTTATAGGGCTTAAAAATAATGCCAATAATTTTGCTGCAATGAATGCCCTAATTCTTCCACAAGGCAATTTTTTCTTATGTGATACGCAAGTTACGGCCGAGCCAGATGCCAAGCAAATTACTGAAACTGCGCTTTTGGCTATTGAGGAAGTTAAAAAATTTGGTATTACCCCAAAAGTTGCTTTATTGTCACATTCAAACTTTGGCAGTGCAAGTACAGTTTCAGCACAAAAAATGCGTCAAGCGCTTGAGATGATCAAAAAACTGAACCCTGATGTTGAGGTTGAAGGTGAAATGTCAGGTGATGCAGCAATATCAGAAGCTGTTCGTCGGCAACTTTTTCCCAATGCCCAGCTTATTGGCCAAGCTAATTTATTGGTCTTTCCGTCTTTAGATTCTGCCAATATTACGTTTAATATATTGCGTCAAATGGGCGATGGATTAAGTGTTGGCCCGATTCTTCTTGGCGGGGCAAAATCTGCCCATGTTATGTCGCCATCGGCTAAGGCGCGTAGTATTGTTAATATGACTGCTGTTGCTGTTGTTGGAGCGCAGATCTTAAAATAATAACTCTTATTTTTTAGGCCATTAATGACCGAAAAACCTTCGCTTCTGGAAAATTCATCTGCGTCGTTAGCCTCCGGCCAAGATACTTATGAGCGTTTCTCTGTTGATCAGCTAAGTAATTTTGTGACTGCTCTTGAAGCTGGGCAAGACTCTGTTGTTCGGGAAATGTTGAAACCTTTGCGTCCACAAGACATTGCAAGCATCATCGAGCAACTAACACGGGAAGAACGTAAATGGCTGCTTGAGATTTTACCCAAACCCCTTGATGCCGATATTTTATCATATCTTGCTGTTCCAGTGCGTGAAGAAATATTGCCTTTGCTTGATCCTGAAGCACTTGCTGATGTGGTTCGTCGCCTTGAAAGTGATGACGCCATTGATTTGCTTGAAGATTTAACTGAAGAACAAAAACAAGATATATTACAAAAAGTTGCCCCTCAGGCTCGCAGAATTCTTGAACAAGGGTTGAATTATCCTGAAGAAAGCGCTGGTCGATTAATGCAACGCGAATTGGTATCGATCCCAGTGAGTTGGACTGTTGGGGAAACGATCGATTTTTTGCGTGCCAAAGAAGACCTTCCCAAAGATTTTTATGATTTCTTCTTGGTTGATGCACAAAACAAGCCGATTGGTGTTGTACCACTTAGCCGTGCAATGCGTAACAAAAGGGTTGTTAATCTTGCCGATATTATGGATAAAGATTTTAATCTTATCCCAGTGCATTTGGATCGTCGTGAAGTTGCTTTAATATTTCGTAAATATGGTCTTGTATCTGCCCCTGTCATTGATGAACAGGGAAAGCTAGTGGGTGTTATAACGGTTGATGACGTTGTTAACGTGATTGATGCGGAAGCAGCTGAAGATTTGTTAAAAATGGGTGGGTTGCGTGCCAGTGAATTTCACCGCTCTATCAAACAAACAACACTTTCACGTTGGATTTGGTTGGCAATTAACTTATTCACGAGCATCCTGGCTTCATTAATTATTGATAGATTTTCATCAACAATTGAACGACAGGTGGCTTTAGCCGTTTTAATGCCGTTAATTGCATCGATGGGAATGAATGCAGGTACGCAAACAATTACGGTGGCGGTGCGTGCCTTGGCTGTCCATGATCTAAATCCCGCCAATAGATGGCGTTTTTTGATCAAAGAAATGATTGTCAGTGTCATAAATGGTTCTGGGTTTGCGGTTATTGCCGTATTGCTTGCCTGGGGTTGGTTTGGTGATGTACTGATCGGTGCTATTTTTGCTGCTGCAATGTTTTCAACTTTATTGATTGCCGCAATCGTTGGCGCAGCAATACCCATTTTTTTGGATCGCTATCGTATTGATCCGGCTGATTCATCGGTGGTACTCGTTACAACCGTAACTGATATTGTTGCTTTTGCGTCTTTTCTTGGATTAGCTTATTGGATACTGTAAATTTTTTGTTGTAAGACCTAATTATTATTTTTTAAGACACAAGTAAGTAATTGTTTTTTGATTTAGCTGGATACAGTGATGACCGCAAACCATAATCGCGCATGTTTTAGTCTCGAGCTACGGGATGTAACACATCATTACGGCCGGCATTTGGCAATTAATCAGATAGAAATTTTCTTAAAAAAACAGAACATTCTGTGTTTGTTGGGGCCATCAGGTTGTGGCAAGTCAACGGTTCTTCGCCTTATAGCAGGTCTTGAAAAATTACAGCAAGGCGAAATGTATATTGAAGGTCATCTGGTTGCCAATAGTCATATAAGTATCAAGGCAGAAAGCAGGGGGGTAGGACTTGTTTTTCAAGATTATGTTCTGTTTCCTCATTTAACCGTTGCGCAAAATATTGCTTTTGGTCTAGGCAAATTAGCCCAAAAGATGCGGCAAGAGCGTGTAGAATATTTCTTAGATATTTTTCATTTGCATGATTGCGGTCATTTATATCCACATACGCTTTCGGGCGGTCAGCAACAGCGTGTGGCTTTAGCAAGGGCTTTGGCACCCCAGCCCAAATTATTGCTTTTGGATGAGGCGTTTTCCAGTCTTGATGTGCGTTTGCGAAGCTATGTTCGCGAACAGACTTTAGAGGTTATAAGAAAATTACAAACAACCGTTATTATGGTTAGTCATGATCCTATCGAGGCTATGGAAATGGCCGATGAGATTGCAATTATGCGTGCTGGTCGTATTATTCAAATCGACAGTCCATACCAAATTTATCACAACCCAAAATCTGAATTTGTTGCTGAATTTTTCGGTGAAACTAGTAGTGTTATTACTGTATGCCATAATGGTATGGCTGAATCATATTGGGGACATATACCTGTACCCAATGAATTTCATCATGTAAATCAAGTAAAGTTGATGATTCGAGCCGAGGCTTTTTATCAGACAGACGACGCTAGTCTTGGCGTTCGCGCACGCATCCACGATGTACGGGACCTTGGTAGAATGGTTAAAGTCCATTTATCGATTGATGAACTACCAGAACCTTATTTCTTTTATGCTGTTCTAACCGAACCAGTGTATCAACCAAAAGATGCTTATATTAGAATTGCTGTTGATCCAAAGCGTGTTGTTGTTTTTCCTATAGGCTGATTATTATATATAAATTATGGTCTGATATTTTTCCTGTAATATAGCATAAAAGATATGTGCTTGACTTGTTGTGCATCGATCAGTATATGATAATGATTATCATTATTGAATAAATAAAAGGAGAATAAAATATATGACTATTTACCAAAAAATACGATTTCTTACTATGGTACCAATATTAACTGTTTTGATGATATTGGTTGGACAGGCTCGTTCTGAAGAAAAGGTATTAAATATTTACTCATCAAGGCACTATCAGACGGATGAGGCACTTTACGAAAATTTCACAAAATTAACGGGTATTCGG
>JAEUKQ010000016.1 GCA_016794225.1 Alphaproteobacteria bacterium
AACGCGAATTATCAGATAAGTTAGGCATTCTTCATCAAGACGGTGTTGCTTTGCGCGCAACCTTTATCGTTGACCCACAAGGTAGCATTCGTTTTGTTGCGGTAAATGACCTAAAAGTTGGCCGTAATCCAGAAGAAGTTCTGCGCGTGCTTGATGCCCTACAAACTGATGAGCTTTGTGGTTGCAACTGGCAAAAAGGCGATAAGGTTTTAAAACCGTAATCATATTTATAAAAAGATATAGAGAAATATGAGCGGTGACTTGCTTTGTTACCGCTCTTTTATTGTGGAAAATATTACATGTCCATTGAAGCACTCAAAGAAAAAATTCCAGATTATGCAAAAGATCTGCGCTTAAATCTTTCTGCTATCTACTCGAATCCACTGCTTAGTGATCAGCAAAAAGCCGGATGTTTCATAACAGCGGCGCTAACAAGCAGAAATAAAGTTGTACTAGATCATATCTTAGCAGATTTTAGTGTTAAGATTTCTACAACCGTTTTGCAAGCTGCCCAAACGGCATCCGCCTTGATGGGTATGAACAATATTTATTATCGGTTTACCCATCTTGTCGAAAACGAACATTACCGCCAAATGCCTGCAAAGCTAAGAATGAACGGGATAATGACGCATGGCATTGAAAAAGCAGATTTTGAGTTATTTTGTTTGGTTGCTTCAGCGATTAATGGCTGTGCTGCCTGTTTAAATGCCCATGAGCACGAGTTACGTAAATTATCTGTTAGTGAAGAAACTATTCAAGAAAGCGTTAAAATCGCTGCAGTTATTCACGCCATCGCCGGTTTAGCCTGAAAATAAAGTAAGCCCGTTGCGGGCTTACTTTTGACCACAGATTACATTTTTTTATTATTTTTTTATACAGGTGGTTGCGGGTTTTCTGGGATTTCTGGTTCTTCTTGTGGTTCGCTTGGCTCTTCTTCAATAATTAACCTATCAAACACACCATTTTCATCATCTGTACTAAGATCACCTGAATAAGGTCTGTCATCTTCCACGGGCGGTAAGACACAAGCCCCCAATCCGACTGAGGTCACCATAATACCAAGGGCATAAAGTAATACTTTGGTCAAGTGTGTTTTTTGAATGTTTTTGTCTTCTTGATTTATACGCATAATTGCCTCTCCTTGATTTTAAGAATTTGATTATTCGTTGGATAAGAACAAGGATGGCAAACTATGGTTAATAAAATGTTAAAAAATATCATAAGAATGCTTTTTTAATCGTTATATATCTAAAAAATACGTACTTAACGTGTTATACAAAAAATTTTTAAAATACCTCTGAAAGCCGCATGTATAAACTAGAACCACCACCAAATTATAAGAGCCGAGCCTAAACATACTCGGTACCAACCAAACCAAACTAGACCATATAGAATTATAAACCTTAAGATATAGGGCGCTAATATCAACGCCACAATCAAGGCACAAATAAAAGCAGTAATAAGTTCAGTTTCTAGCACAAATTGGTGCTGTGAAGCAGTTAAAAACGTATAAATCGTTGCAGCAAAAAGCAACGGAACTGCGCTTAAAAAAGAAAATTCAACAGCTGTTTTTCTATCCAGCCCCAACCATAAACCTGCAATAATTGTTACAGCTGACCTAGAAAATCCAGGTATTAGGGCTAGGACTTGTATCAAACCAATAACACAAGCAGTAGTAATAGGAATATCTTGAATGCGGCAATGTTTTGGACTGTCTTTTTTATATGAGGAAAACAACAACATAACCACCCCCCCTAATACCAGCCATATACCCATTGAAGGTATACTTTCCAACCATGATCTTGTTATGTATGGTTTGGTTATCAACCCAACCGCGGCAAAAGGTAAACAAACAATAAACAGTCTTAGAAAATTTAATTTGGCAACCCGATCGGAAAAAAATCGTGTAACCATATGCCAAAAAAAATTTCGGTAATAAATTAATATTGCCAAAATTGCAGCAAACTGAATTGTGATCATCAAAACACTATGGTCGGTAAGCCCGCTTTTAAGAAGAAAATCTACAAGCATCAAGTGCGTTGATGACGAGATAGGCATAAATTCACTGACGCCTTCAACAATTCCCAAAATCGCTGCCGCGAAAATATCTGCCACGTTTTAGTACCAATGCTTATTCTTGATGTGATAAATAACGATCGGCCTCAAGTGCTGCCATACACCCCATACCTGCAGCAGTAACCGCTTGACGGAAGATTTTATCCTTAACATCGCCAGCGGCAAAAACGCCGGGGATAATTGTTGCTGTTGAATCTGGCTTGGTCATTAAGTATCCCTCATCATCTATTGGCAGTTTGCCAACAAATAATTCTGTTGCGGGTTTATGCCCAATAGCAATAAAAAGTCCATCGATTGCTATTGTATGATCAAAGCCCGTTATCGTGTTTCGAATTTTAGCGCCAGTAACGCGTTTTGGGTTTTCGTGCCCAAGTACTTCTTCAATAACACTGTCCCAAATAAGCGATATTTTAGGATGTTTTAATAATTTTTCTTGCATCATCTTTTCTGCACGTAGCTTTGAACGACGGTGTATTAAAAAAACCTTGTTGGCGTGTTGTGTTAAATATAGTGCTTCTTCAACAGCTGTATTTCCACCACCTACCACAGCAACCACCTTGTTTTTAAAGAAAAAACCATCACATGTTGCGCAAGCCGAAACACCAAATCCCTGATATTTTTTTTCACTTTCCAACCCCAACCAACGGGCTTGTGCCCCGGTACAAATAATGATGGTTTTTGCTATATAATGTTGCCCCGAGTCAGTTGTAATTTTAAAGGGATATAGGTTAAAATCAACATCAACCACCAAGTCATCAATAATTCTTGTACCCACGTGTTCGGCTTGTAGTTTCATTTCGTTCATTAGCCAAGGACCTTGAATCGATTTAGAAAAACCAGGGAAATTTTCAACATCACTAGTAATTGTCATTTGCCCACCAGGCTGCATTCCAGCCAGCATAATTGGCTTTCTATTAGCCCGTGCAGCATAAATAGCCGCCGTTAAACCCGCTGGGCCAGAACCTATTATCAAAATATCGGTTTGATTATTCACGTTATAAACCTATTTTAAAAATGATCTTAACTTAAACTAAATATTAACCATAGAGACAGCGTTGTTTGATAGATATCGTAACAAAACGCCAATCCACATTCTAATATCTTTCTTTATTATTCTGCAAACTATAACTTTTACTACAGTTTAGTGTTGCTTATTTTTTATATAATCACTAAAAATTGATTATTTATCTGTTTTGCTTCAGTTAAATTAACATCATGATAAATATTGACCAGGGGGAAAAATGCAGCCAACCATAAAACATAAGCTTGATGATATCGATATTCAAATTTTGCAAGAATTACAAAAAAATGGAAAAATCACAAATGTTGAGCTTGCTGAAAAAGTGGGTATATCCGCCCCGCCTTGTTTGCGGCGTGTAAAACATCTTGAAGATAGCGGCTATATAAAAAGCTATCATGCAACTTTAAATCCCATCTTGTTAGGGTACCATGTTACAATTTTCGCACAAGTTAGTCTTACAAAGCATGGGGAAACAGATTTGCAGGCTTTTGAAGAACTAGCCAAAACATGGCCCATGGTTCGGGAATGTTATATGCTTGCCGGGGAAACAGATTTTATATTAAAAATATCCGCACCTGACTGGGAGTCATACCAACAATTTTTAACAACAAAATTAACTGTTGTCCCAAACGTGGCACATATAAAATCTTCTTTGACCATTCGTCAAAGCAAGAATGAGCCAGGTATACCATTTGATATGTTGGTTAAAAAAACAAAAAACAACGCTGCATAAAACAAATTATACAGCGTTGTTACAAATACAGACTTAGGCAAGATTACTTAAAAGCAATTTTTGCAATGGTATAGGATTTTGATCCACCAGGCGTTGTAACTTCAACTGTTGCATCAACTGATTTGCCAATTAAAGCGCGTGCAAGCGGTGCCGAAATGGACAAGCGTCCATTTTTTATATCAGCTTCGTCCTGGCCAACAATTTGGTATTTTATTTTTTCCTCTGTATCATCATCAACAAGGGTTACGATTGCACCAAAAACAACCTGATTACCCGACAATTTTGAAACATCAATCACTTCGGCCCGAGCAATTTTATCTTCAAGTTCGGCAACCCTGCCTTCTATAAAGCTTTGCCGCTCACGGGCAGCGTGATATTCGGCGTTTTCAGATAAATCACCATGTTCGCGCGCCTCGGCAATAGCTTTTATAACGGCCGGACGTTCAATAGTTTTCAAATGCTTTAATTCTTCCGACAACCGATGATAACCATCTATCGTCATAGGTATCTTAGACATTTTTACCTCATCAAATAAAAAACGAAGTAGCGAATTTATAATAAATTCTTTTATTAGTCACGTAATTTTTTTAGGCGTTGTTGTAAACTCATCACACCAAGCCCCCCTTGCTGCAGTACGCGTATAGCACCAACAGCAGCTAATGAACCAGCAATTGTCGTACAATAAGGAATACGCTGCTGGATGGCTGTTTGTCTTGTAAAAAAACTATCGCGCTTGGTTTGCGGAGCTTCCGTTGTATTAAAGACCAAGTGAATATCACCATTTTTCATGGCGTCTAGAATATCCGGTCGTCCCTCAAAGACTTTATTAACAACGCTGACTGGTAAACCAGCTTTTTCAAGGAAGGCAGCTGTACCCCTGGTTGCCACGATAGAGAATCCTAACATAATCAATTGACGACAAGCAGGTAAGATGGGGTTCTTGTCTTTATCACTGACCGAAACAAAAACATTGCCACCTACAGGCAACGATTTTCCTGCCGCCAATTGTGCCTTCGCATACGCTTTGCCAAAGTCCTGATCAATCCCCATAACTTCGCCAGTAGATTTCATTTCAGGCCCAAGAATAACATCAGTCCCAGGAAAACGTGCAAAGGGAAAGACAGCCTCCTTAACCGCAACATAAGGTAACTTTTTCACGTCTAAAGAAAAAGTTGACAACTTCTCGCCAACCATGATTCGGGCAGCAATCTTGGCAATAGGTATACCAATAGCTTTAGCAACGAAAGGAACAGTTCGACTGGCACGTGGGTTAACTTCAAGGACATAGATTTTTGAGTCCTTAATGGCAAACTGAATATTCATTAAACCCACAACCTGTAAACTTTTGGCTAATTTAATTGTTTGCCGCTCTAATTCAGCAATTGTAGCTGCACTTAATGTATAGCCTGGCAACGAACATGCGGCATCTCCGGAATGCACACCCGCTTCTTCGATATGCTCCATAATTCCTGCAATAAAAACACTATGCTCATCGACAATGGCATCGACATCAATTTCAATAGCATTTTGCAAATACCGGTCAAGCTGAACTGGATTTTCTCCAGAAACTTGAATGGCTTTGGTTATATAATGTTGTAGCCCGGCTTGATCTTGTACAACCTCCATCGCTCGACCACCCAAAACATATGAAGGCCTCATGATAATTGGAAAACCAATTTTTTGTGCCACCTGCATTGCTTCGTCTAAATTTGTTGCCGAGCCGCTTTCGGGTTGGTTTAACCCTATTTCATCAAGTAAAGCGCCAAAACGTTTTCTATCTTCAGCTAGGTCTATTGTGTTATAGGTTGTACCCAGAATTGGTACTTTATGCTGATCAAGTTGATACGCTAATCGAAGTGGCGTTTGACCACCAAACTGTACTATAACACCTAAGAATGTACCCTTTTGCCGTTCAAGATGAATAATTTCCATAACATCTTCAAACGTTAGCGGTTCAAAATACAACCGATCCGACGTATCATAATCAGTTGATACTGTTTCAGGATTGCAGTTAATCATGATTGTTTCAATATCAATATCCCGCAAAGCATACGAGGCATGCACACAACAATAATCAAATTCGATTCCCTGCCCAATACGATTTGGGCCGCTTCCAAGAATAACAACCTTTTTTCTTGGTGAAGGATTACCTTCATTATGTATTTGATGATAGTCTCCAACATGATAAGTGGAATACATATAAGAAGTTGTCGCAGAAAACTCAGAAGCACAGGTATCAATACGCTTATAAACAGGGTGTACTGTTAATTGGTGGCGCAACCCACGAACATGTTCCTCGGTTACTGAAGATAATTTTGCCAATCTTTTGTCAGAAAAACCCATTTGCTTAAGCCGATAAAAATCAACGGCATCCTGCGGCAATCCTTTTAACTGAACCACTTTTTCAGCTGCAACTATTTCAGCTATTTCATTAATAAACCATTTATCATAACGGCAAATTGCATTAATCTCATCTACACTCATACCAAAACGTATCGCCTGGGCAATAATAAGTAGTCTATCCGGCGTTGGCCTTGAAAGCGCTTTATGTAGGCTAAGTTTATCATCCCCACCATCGATAATAACTTCATCCAAACCCGCCAAACCTGTCTCTAGCGAACGTAGGGCCTTCTGTAACGATTCTTTAAATGAACGTCCGATAGCCATAACCTCGCCTACCGACTTCATCGAGGTGCCAAGTAAAGGTTCTGTTCCAGGAAATTTTTCAAAAGTAAATCTAGGTATTTTAGTTACAATATAGTCAATTGTTGGTTCAAACGATGCAGGTGTTGATTTTGTAATATCATTGGATAACTCGTGTAACAAATAGCCAATTGCCAGTTTTGCTGCCACCTTGGCAATAGGAAAGCCTGTTGCTTTCGAAGCTAACGCTGAAGATCTTGAAACCCTTGGATTCATCTCGATTACCAGCATCCTTCCATTGTCTGGATTAATCGCAAACTGAACATTTGACCCCCCAGTATCAACACCAATAGCGCGTAATATGGCTATCGAGGCGTTACGCATGCGTTGATACTCTTTATCAGTAAGCGTTAGTGCTGGTGCAACTGTGATACTGTCTCCCGTATGCACGCCCATTGGATCGACATTCTCGATGGAGCAGACAATAATACAATTATCAGCACGGTCACGAACTACCTCCATCTCAAACTCTTTCCAACCTGCTATCGATTCCTCAACCAAAACCTGTTGAACTGGTGAGGCGGCCAATCCATTACGAATAATTTGTTCATATTCGTCTTTGTTATAAGCTATGCCACCACCTGTTCCGCCTAGGGTAAAAGACGGGCGAATGACAAGGGGAAGGCCAATTTTTTGTAAGGCATGGTGCGCTTCATCTAAATTACGAACAATCTCACTTCGTGGCGTTTCCAGGCCAATATTTTGTACCGCCTCTCTAAATAATAAACGATCTTCAGCCATGTCAATAGCATGGGCTTTGGCGCCAATCATCTCTACTTCATATTTGGCTAATATACCTGATTGGTGAAGTTTCATAGCTAAATTCAGTGCTGTTTGCCCCCCCATTGTTGGCAATAGGGCATCAGGTCTCTCATGCTCAATAATTTTTGTTAAGATATCTGGTGTTAATGGTTCAATATAGGTAACGTCAGCAAGTTCAGGATCTGTCATAATAGTTGCCGGGTTTGAATTAACCAGAATGACGCGGTATCCTTCCTGTTTAAGTGCCTTACAAGCTTGCACACCTGAATAATCAAATTCACAGGCCTGTCCAATTATAATCGGTCCTGCACCAATAATTAAAATCGACTTAATATCTGTTCTTTTTGGCACAACCTTAACTCCCTGATTAACTGCTAACGACTTTGGTGAATACGATACTGCTGCATATATGTTATAAATTGACCAAACAAATAGCGACTATCATGTGTTCCTGGCGATGCTTCAGGATGATACTGTACTGAGAAAACTGGCTTGTTGGTGAATTGCATTCCCTCAACAGTTTTGTCGAAAAGTGAGCGGTGCGTAACACGAACAGTCGATGGCAATGTTGATTCAACAACCTCAAAACCATGATTCTGGCTGGTAATTTCAACCTTACCCGTCAACAGATTCTGAACAGGATGGTTGGCCCCGCGATGACCAGCGGGCATCTTTCTTGTTTGCGCGTTGATCGCTAGTGCTAATAATTGATGTCCCAAACAAATACCAAAAATGGGTATAGATTTTGAGAACAATTTCTGTAACATCGGGTTGGTATAACTAGCTGTTATTGCTGGATTCCCCGGCCCGTTTGATAAAAAAACACCATCGGGATTATATGACATAATGTCATCAGCAGTTGTTTGACATGGTACCACGGTAACATAACAACCGGAATCAACCAAAAGACGCAAAATATTTCTTTTGATACCGTAATCAACGGCAACAACGTGATATGGTTTAAAATTGAATGTATTGTTGTTTTCAGTCCATATCCCACTACCCTCACGCCATTCATAAGGTTTCTTACAGCTTACTTGCAAGGCCAAATCCGTTTTATCAATATCAGGAAAATTTTTTAATTGAGTTAATAGTGTTTGTTTATCAATTGCTTGTTTAGGCAAATTCGCTAATAAAATACGCATTGGTTTTTGCTGGCGAATTTTTTGCGTTAAATAACGTGTGTCAAGGCCTGAAATGGCGACGAGCCCTTGTTTATTTAGCCAATCATTTAACCGCGAATTTGCCCGCCAATTTGAGGACACCGAAGGTGTAACGGCAAATATACAGCCTGTCGCGTATGCTTGCGATGATTCGTAATCATGATCATTGGTGCCGACGATCCCAATTTGTGGAAATGTAAAATTAATAATCTGCTGCGCATATGATGGGTCGGTTATTATCTCCTGATAACCCGTCATCGCGGTATTAAAACACAGTTCACCAATAGCAATTTTTTGTGGTCCCATCCCCTGCCCCACCATGATCGTGCCATCTTCGAATAAAAGAATTCCTACCTGATCATGACGTATCATTGATGTACCTGCTCGTTAAGAAAATTGATCTTACACCTACTGTAAAAATATTGTTATTACAGTTAAATATTGTGTAACAGAAGATCATAAGAGAATGAAAGGTTGATCAAACTAAGTTTTTGAAAAATAACCGTTTATTTTAATTTATTTGACTTAACAACATCTTTTAACTAGCTTTAACTGCCTGTAGTGTTTGGTAGTAAAATAGCATTTAAATTTACTATTTTACCAGTATGAAGGCGGCATTAAAAATTTTGAGAAGATATAGTTTTAAAATTTTTAGGCTGTTTAACACCACAAATAAAATAATCTTTATTCTAACCTGAAAAATTAATAAAAGGACTTTTCGATGAGTCAGTCACTGCGTGAACGGCTTAGTGAAGAAATGAAGCTATCCCTGAAAAACAAAGAAACAAAGAAAACAGGGACAATCCGAATGATTATTGCCGCAATTAAAGATCAAGACATATTGTTGCAAACCAAAGGGCAGCCTAATGGTCTATCCGAATCTGAGATTCCAGGTCTTTTACAGAAAATGATTAAGCAACGCCGCGACAGCATACAGCTGTATGAACAAGGCGATCGCCTAGACTTAGCCCAGCAAGAACGCAACGAAATTGATATTATCAGTTCATTTTTACCAAAGCAATTTAGTGATGGCGAATTAAACAACCTGCTTCGGCAATTGATTACAACACAAGGAATAACAGGACCAAAAGACTTTGGAAAAGTTATGTCTGTATTAAAAAATCAATATCCAGGTCAAATTGATATGACAAAAGCTGGTGCTTTATTAAAACAGTTTTTCGCATAGCTTTTTGATGGTTACGTTTTCGGATTTTGTTGAGCAAATTAAGCAACTACCTATTGTTCCTTTTATAGGGCGTTGGGTTAAGCTTAGGCGTCAGGGACATAATTTTGTTGGTTTGTGCCCCTTTCACCAAGAAAAAACACCTTCTTTCAGCGTTAATGAACAAAAAGGATTCTTTTATTGTTTTGGTTGTGGCGCCAGCGGCAGTATTGTTGATTTTGCAATGAAGCATGAAAATTTAAGTTTTATTCAAGCAACCCAGCGATTGGCTGAAATGCACAACATCCCCGTCCCTAACGAACAATATACATCAACAAATCCAATCCAAAAAAAAATTTTCGAGGTTCTCGAAGAAGCAACGCACTTCTGCCAATCACTTTTGTCTAAACCATCAGGCCGACCAGCTATGGCCTATTTAGAAAAACGCGGTTTGCTTGCGCAAACAATTACACAATTCCGCTTGGGTTGGCTTGATAATAGCTCGCAGTCACTTTTAAAACACCTGACGCAAAGTGGTTATTCACAAGAAATAATCCATGAAGCTGGTTTAACAACTTATTCTGAACGCACACAAACCTATTATGATCGTTTTCGTGGAAGAATTATGTTCCCTATTATTAGTAGGCAGGACAAAATTATTGGATTTGGCGGGCGTTTGCTTGAAATTGAAAATACTGCTAGCCAAAACTTTGGTCCTAAATACCTAAACTCACCCGAAACAACAGTTTTTCACAAGGGTGATGTACTGTATGGCGAGTTTTTAATGGCTAAAACTGCCCGTATAAAAAAACGTTTGATTGTTGTTGAAGGTTATATGGATGTTATCGGGCTTCATCAAGCCGGGTTTAATGAAGCTGTCGCTCCACTTGGAACGGCAATTAACACCCAGCAAATTGAACGCCTTTGGCATTACGTAGACGAACCAATCATTTGTTTTGATGGTGACCACGCCGGCATACGTGCTTCACAAAGACTTGCTGATCTAGTAATACCAATACTAAAACCGGGTAAATCAATTCAGATAGCAACAATGCCTAGCGGCTATGACCCAGACCTTCTCGTATTAACCCAAGGCGCGAACGCACTTGAACATGTTTTACAAAAAAGTCAAAACCTGGCGGATTTTATTTGGCAGCAAGAAATCACCGCAACAAAAACTGATACCCCGGAAAGATGGGCGGGATTTAAAGAACGAATTTTAAAGAAAACATCCGATATTCAACATAATGATGTAAAATCAGCTTATTACAATCTTTACCAAACAAAAATAAGTAAAATACAACAGCAAGATAATTTATCCAATTCTACCTTCTCTACGCGCAAAAAGCATTATTCTATCAATTCAAATAATCGTACTTACGGTAGTTACAGGGCACAAGAAGGCGAAGCCATCAGAAAATCTACCCTTAACCAGGGGGGATCTGAATATTTTCGTTTATTAAGGGTTGTTGGGCTTTTGATGATGAAACCAATGTTAATTGCAAAATATGCTGAAGAGCTTTCTTCTATCGAAACAATGCACCTAATTGGTCAAATGTTACGCGATTTAATAGACTTTTTATTAGAAAATACCAACGCCAATTCAGAACAATTACATCGTTTCCTTCTTAGTAAAGGGCACGATAATTTTGTTGATGAAATTAACAAACACCGTCTTATGTTGTTACCGCTTGATGCCGATCATCAATCTGATGAATTTTTTGAAAAACAGTTACATGAAGCATTAGAAATGGCTCATTTAACAAAATCATCTGAAAAAAAATAACTTTTCTGAATTAAAACCTTGAATTTTGTATAAAATTCAACATATTGGCATCATCTTCTTTTGTGGTTTAAGTTAATCATAGATAGTGATAGTATGACGTTTCTTATTATAGATGGGGCATAGATATGGCAGTTAAATCCTCGAAAATAACAGAATCCGAGGACGTTCAGCAAGAAGAGACTGCTGAAAATTCAATTCCAAGTCACTTGCCGCCTGCTGTCAAAAAGATGATTGCAAAGGCCCAAGAGCGTGGTTTTGTAACTTATGACGAACTAAACAAGGCGTTACCCCCAGAAAAAATTTCGTCGGAACAGATCGAAGACACTATGTCTATGATCAATGAAATGGGCATTAATATTGTTGATGATGAGATCGGCGACGAGGAATCAAAACAGGAAGATACTGAACAAACTGATGATGAAACAAGCGATGAGGCTGTAGAATCTGCTGGTCCAGGTGGTCGGGTTGACGACCCTGTTCGCTTGTATTTACGTGAAATGGGAGGGGTTGAGTTATTATCCCGCGAGGGCGAAATTGCTATTGCCAAAAGAATCGAAGCCGGTCGTGACATGATGATAGATGGTATTTGTGAAAATCCATTAACTTTTGAAGCCATAGCAGCCTGGCATAGCGGATTGAACAACGGAAGCTTATTGCTGCGCGATATTATCGACCTAGATGCCAGCTATGATACGAATATGCTTGATGATGAAAAAGATATGGTCGTGGATAGTACAGCTTTTGCTAAAACCCCTGTAATTTCCAAAAGTAAGAGCGCAGAAGAAAGCATTGAATCAGCAGAAAAGAAAGGCAATAAGACAACAAAATCGTTACAAAATAAGGTTGAATCTTCTGATGATAATGAGGACAATTTTGCAGAGACAGAAGGAACGGAAGATATAGAAGATGATCTGGATGAAGATAATCCAGAAAACGTTTCACTTGCAGCCATGGAAGCAAAGCTTTTGCCTGGTGTTTTAGAAACATTTGATAAAATTGTAAAACTTTCAAAAAAACAAAAACAGTTACAAGAATCGCGTCTGGCCTCTGCATTAGCAGGTGAAGAAAGTACCAAGCAGTCAAACCAGCGGCATGAAAAACTGAAGAAAGAGCTGGCTGAACTAATGATACCAATTCATTTAAACAGTTCATGCTTAGAACAGCTGATTCAACAACTGTATGACCTAAACAAAAAATTGATGGTATCTGAAGGTAAACTGTTAAGAATAACCCAAAAAGCAGGGATTAAAAGGGAAGAATTTATTAAGTACTATACCGGTCACGAACTTGATCCTAAGTGGTTTGATAAAATTGGCAAACTAAATTCAAAACAATGGAAAACATTGTTAGCTAAGCATAAAAATGAAATGCTGTCTGCACGAACGGAAATTATTGATATTGCAAAACTCTGCAAACTGCCTATTCAGGATTTTCGCCGTATTGTCAGCACAATTCAAAAAGGCGAGCGTGATGCAACGCGTGCTAAAAAGGAAATGATCGAGGCCAATCTTCGACTTGTTATTTCTATCGCTAAAAAATACACCAACCGTGGATTACAGTTTTTAGACTTAATTCAAGAAGGTAATATTGGTTTGATGAAGGCTGTTGATAAGTTTGAATATAGACGTGGATATAAATTCTCAACCTATGCAACATGGTGGATCAGGCAAGCAATTACCCGGTCTATTGCCGATCAAGCCAGAACGATTCGTATTCCAGTTCATATGATTGAAACAATTAACAAGCTGGTTCGCACATCACGACAAATGCTTCATGAAATGGGACGCGAGCCAACACCCGAGGAATTAGCTGAAAAGTTGCTGATGCCTCTTGAAAAAGTACGTAAAGTCCTTAAAATTGCCAAAGAACCAATTAGTCTTGAAACACCAATTGGTGACGAAGAAGACAGTCACTTGGGTGATTTTATTGAAGATAAGAATGCAATAGTCCCACTGGATGCAGCCATACAGGCTAATCTACGCGAAACTACAACACGTGTTCTTGCCAGTCTTACACCACGTGAAGAACGGGTCTTGCGTATGCGTTTTGGAATTGGTATGAATACTGACCACACGCTAGAAGAAGTTGGACAACAATTTTCGGTAACCCGTGAACGTATTCGTCAGATAGAAGCTAAAGCTTTAAGAAAACTAAAGCACCCCAGCCGCAGCCGTAAATTGCGTAGCTTCCTTGATAATTAGTTTGGGGCCTGTAGTTCAGTTGGTTAGAACACGCCGCTCATAACGGTGTAGTCGCAGGTTCGAGTCCTGCCGGGCCCACCATATACAAAGTCAATCTCAATATTATCTGATTTTAGCTACTGGCGCACTTTTGTGCGCATATGGTTTGTTGATAAAATGTTTAACAATTTTTTGCTGGCTTTAGCCAATCTTTAGTAATGTTTTCTAGAAATTATATACAAGGTGTATATCATGGATAATCAAGTTTGGTCAGATGTTGATAGTTATATTAATGACCATCTTCTTGGAAAAGATGATGTTTTAGAAAAGGTATTATTTAATACAACCCAAGCAGGATTACCCAATATTCAGGTTAGTGCAGCACAAGGCAAACTTTTATATCAATTAGCTTTGATGGTAAAAGCAAAAAATATTCTTGAAATCGGTACACTTGGCGGATACAGCGCAATTTCGATGGCACGTGCCTTACCAAAATGTGGTAAGCTTGTTACCCTTGAGGCTGACCTCAGACATGTCGAAGTTGCAAAAAACAACGTCCGATTAGCAGGTTTAGAAAATATTATTGACATCAAAATTGGGAAGGCGCTGGACACATTACCCTTGTTAGTAAGATCACAACCACAAAAATTTGATGTTATCTTTATTGATGCCGATAAAGAAAATATTCCTCATTACTATGATTGGTCAATAAAACTGTCACATAGTGGTAGTATTATTATTGTTGATAATGTTGTGCGTCAGGGGCAAATCTTGCAAGCGGAAAGCAATGATTTAAGAATTCGCGGCGTACGTCATTTTTATGAAATTGTTGGCCAAGATAAACGCGTAACAGCAACAACCATGCAAACTGTTGGTAGTAAGGGATATGATGGTTTTTGTTTAATCCATGTTCTGTAAAGCGTTTCAATAAGCTTGTATGTTTTTGTTAGCTTTACTCAAGAATTTTTGCATCGTGCGATTTAGCTTCTGCAAGCTTTTTGGACGACAGAAAAATAAATGTTAAAACAAAAACAACCGCACCGACAATTGTCGGATACCAGATGCCAGCGTGGATATCCCCTGTTCTTGATACAAGAGCAGTCGCAACCAATGGCATAAAGCCGCCGAACCATCCACTACCAATATGGTAGGTAACTGAAAGAGAACTATACCGAATTTGCGCCGGAAATATATCAACCAAAAAAGCACCTATTGGGGCATAAATTAACGCGACACAAATCATTAAGGCTGATAGAATAAGAAGTGCTGATGCATAGTTAATTTGTGTATAGTCAATTTGCATTGGATATTGATATTGCTGTAAAACGTTTTTCCACATGTTCGGATCAAAAGAATCCAACTGCGATTGACCAACCTGCATTTTTATATGACCAGCGTCTAGGCTTATATCGGTTTGAAATTGATAAGAAATTCCGAAACCGGCCAAAAATTTTCTAGCTTCCTGGCATTTGGCACTACATTCAGCGGGTACAATTAAAACGACTGGTGCTTTTTCTTCTGCCATTGATAAAGCAGGATTAATAGATTTACTTAATTGTTGAAACGCTGGCATCAACAAAAATACAGGAACAATAAGACCTGCAAGCAAAACTGCCTTACGACCAACCCGGTCAGAAAGCCACCCAAAAAGTGGAAAAAAGGGAATTGCAATTAGCTGTGCAATACCTACCAATAAATAGCTGGTCAACATATCAAGCTTAATACTGTTTTGTAGAAAAATTAGGGCATATAACTGCCCAGCGTAGCATATAGCACCTTGCCCGGCTGTTACAATTAGTGCCAGTAAAAGGTAATAACGGTTTCCAGCACGCGTAAAGCTTTCCCGCAAAGGTTTTTTGGATAGCTGATCCTTATTCTTCAATTTTGAAAATATAGGTGATTCTTGAAGTTTAAGACGTATATAAACTGATATAAGCAGTAAGATAATTGATACCAAAAATGGTATACGCCACCCCCAACTTTTGAAGTCCTCTGCCCCCAATAATAGATAGGTAGAAGAAATGATCGCTAAGGATGCAAAAAAGCCCAAAGTTGCTGTTGTTTGTATCCAACTTGTATAAAAACCACGCCGGTTAATAGCAACATGTTCGGCAACGTAAATTGCCGCGCCGCCATATTCTCCGCCCAGTGCCAACCCTTGCAAAAGACGCAACATCACCAAAATAATAGGCGCAGCGATACCAATAGCTTCATAGCTTGGCAACATACCAACCATTGCTGTAGATAAGCCCATGGTTATAATGGTTGCTAGAAAAGCAACTTTTCGGCCAAATTTATCACCAATATATCCAAAGAAAGCCCCCCCTAACGGCCGAACAACAAAGCCAGCCCCAAAAACAGCAAGACTATTCAGTAAAGATGATAGCGGATCACTTGACGGAAAAAATAGCTGCCCAAAAAAAACGGCCAGAGTCCCGTAAAGAAAAAAGTCATACCATTCAAAAATCGCACCAAGGGAAGCCGCAAATATAGCCTTTTTAGGGGCTATTTTATGTTGTTCTACCATCATCAATAACCGTTTTTATGTTAATAAATCGTATCATAAACGACCTATGTAAAGAATAACAATATCAAATTATAAGGTGCTCTACACACGTCCTTCACGATACCACGCCATAAAGGTAGCAATAATACCTAAAACAACCAGTATGTACGGCGATAGTAGATCGGTTTGATTAATCCCAATTACCTGAAAATTATCTTGAGCATATAAACCAAACCAATTACGTCCACCGGCATCACGATTCTTTGGTATAATTTGCCAGTTAAAATTTGGGTAATCACTTAACCGTATAATAGTACCTTTATTCTGATCTACTAACGGTTTTACAATAGTTGAGGTTGAAATAACATCACTAAACTCTTTCGCTTCGGATAGACCATTCGCAACAAGGACTGTAAATTGGCTATCTTGTAATCGGTAAATTCCTGGCAAGTCAGCTGGTAATCTTATAAAAGACAGCCCATCGCTATTCGGGGTAATAAGATGTTGTGTTTTATCACCAACAGGATCTGTTACTTGAAGCGTAATTGGCGTATTCTTTAGGGAACGACGCGTAATCTCAATATTACCATCAACAATTTTCCCGGTAAGAGATTCTTCCTCAAGTTGCGGTTCTTTCATCAGCCAATGTGCCAGCCGGCGTAATAACTCGGCCTGTGGACCACCCCCTTCAAATCCACGTGACCATAGCCATATATGATCACTAAGTAACTGTGCCACTCTTCCCTTGCCGACACGTCGAACAACCAATAACGGTTTGTTTTGCGCGCCAGTCATTAAAACATCGCCTTCAGCGACTTGCACCTCAACTTGTCTAAACCAACGCCCCCATGATGGCTTTTCTTCTTTTGGTTGCTGTAATCCAGATGTAATTGGGTGTCGCCTTCCTAATTCGCTAATATTTGGTAAAAAACCCCTTTCAATAAGGACGCCGGTTGGCTTACCTGGAAGAAGCTTGGCCAGGGGTGAAGTATAAAGCCCCATTTGGGTTGCATATTGCGGACCAGATGTTTCAAAAAAAGCTCCACCCTCTTCGACATATTTAACAATATTGTCAAAATATGTCCGCGGCAATAATCCCTGACGATAGTACCGATCGAAAATGATAAGATCAAAATCTTTCAGCCGGCGAACAAAAAGCTCGTCAACAGGGAATGGGATTAGGGAAAGCTCATTTTCTGGTGTCGTATCACGAACTTCTGGTGGACGTAAAATAGTAAAATGTATTAGATCAACTGCTGGGTCAGACTTAAGTAAATTACGCCAAACACGCTCGCCTGGGTAAGGTTCGCCTGACACCAACAATACCCTTAATCGATCACGAATACCATTAATTGCAAGTGCTGTTCTATTATTCAAGGCGGTTAGTTCACCATCTACTGGATCAACCCAAAGTTCGATGATGTTTTGCCCAACTTGGTCAATCGTCAGTGTTAATTTTTGTTCAACGCCTGGTTTAATCATTATATTGGGTAATAATTTATCTTGTTGCCGGATATGCAAATTGACTGGTTCATTGGTTGTCAATGGTACCTCATCAAGCTGAACGGTAAGGGTTATCTGCTGCCCAACAAGGCTAAAAACAGGTGTATCAAGAATTTTTAAACGACGATCTTTTTCTTTAGAACTGCCCGTTAACAAAAGGTGCACAGGAACTGATAAACGTAGCTGTTGGAACAAGTTTGCATCATGTATCTGGCCATCAGATATAATAACAACACCTGCTAAATTGGTTGTTGTTATATCGCGTAATATTTGTTGTAAAGCAGCACCAATCATCGTGCTTCCGCGATATTGTTCACCCAATTCACTTAAACGGATTACTTTTATGTCGATCTGCTGCTGTTGCTGGTCTAAAATTCTTTTAATTGCCAGTTCCGTTTGTTGTGCTCTATCTGCTAAGGATTGACTGCCCGAATCGTCAACCAAAATAATACCAACGCTGTTCTTGGCTGCCTTTTTCTCTTCTACTGATTGGGGGTTTAGCAAAGCTAATAAAAACAGTCCGGCTGCCAGACAACGCCACCACACCCCTTTTTGTCCTTTATACAAGGAAAAAGCTAATAGTAAAATCCACAATATTGCTATGCCAAACAACACCCCAAAAGAAATTAAAGGAACAAAAGTTACATAAAATGAATCTTGTACCGCTGACATCATTTTTCTTCTTTTTCTAAACGTTCAAGAATTGCCGGCACATGTATTTGGTCGGCTTTGTATTGGCCGGTTAATGTGTATAAAACCAAATTAATACCAAAACGAAAGGCTATTTCCCTTTGTTTATCTCCACCCGGCACAACACGGTACATCGGACGTCCGTTTTCATCATAAGCCCAAGCAGCAACCCAGTCAGCCCCTCCTATAACAATAGAAGAAACGCCATCATTGGCAAGATTTTCATCACGTTCAACCCATAAAGATTGGTTTCGCCATCGACCGGGATATTCTTGTAACAAATAGAAAGTACGCCCCAATACGTGGTCTTTGGGTATCATTCTTAATGCTGGTATATCAAGTCCTTTGGCAAGCTCCTGCAACCGCTGTTGGGCAGGTGTTTCACCGATTGCTGTCACTCCTTGATCACGCGTATCAAAAACGATCATCCCACCGGTTCGCATATATTGATTAAGACGTCTGCGTGCATTCTCGCTTGGGATTGGTTGATCTGGAACAACTGGCCAATACAGCATTGGATACAAAGATATATCATCACGTTCAAGGTCAATCCCTACAGGTTCACCTAATACAACTGATGTCCTGTTATTAACAACCGCCGAAAGAGTTGCCAAACCCCGTTGACTTGTTCGATCCACCTCGAAAACACCAGTTTTAATGTAAGCAAGTCGGGTGGTTTTGGTTAGCTCGACAATGGCTCTGTCAAGTGTGGTATTTTGATTGCCAGATGTCTGGGCAAAAACCTTTTCGGATACATAAGTTATAGCAAAGGATATAGCTACTAAGTATAGTGCTGTTTTTCTTATTATATTGTTAGATGGCCTTAGAATTGCTAAAGTGATCAAAAGATCCAGCAAAAATAATAAACAAACTAACGACAAAATATGGGGCTTAAAATCAATATTTAAGGGCTGGGTGCTTAATTCTTCAGTTTTGAGACCAGAAATTTCAGGAAGGCTAGAATATTGCTTAATTGCTTTTCCTAGATTTAAAGCACGTTGTGCCGTTTGATTTCCATAAAATCCAGGTGGGTTCTGCCAGCTAACAGCTGCTTTCTCAAAAACCGATGGGCTGGCAGCCATTGATTGGCTGTTTGGTAGTGTTAAATTGCCCCATGCATCAAGGATTTGTTTTGGGGGAAGCGTTTCACTAGAAATGGCGATTCCGCCAATTCCTGTCGATAAATCAAGGATTTTCTCAAGAATTTGTACAAAAAGCCCTGATAAAGCAAAATTAGACCAATCAGGGTTTGCTGTTGTATGAACCAAAATCAACCGCCCTTTACCAAGAGTTGTTTGCGTAATAAGTGGTGTCCCATCTTCTAGGCGAGCCCATGTTTTTTGTGATAGTTGATTATCTGGTTCTGCAAGAACTTGCCGCAATACAACAACATCTTCAGGAATAACCAACCCTTGGAATGGGCTGCTTGACGGAAAAGCCGCTAAACGTGCTGGCGACGACCAAGACAATGTCCCACCCAAGCTACGATCACCTTCCCTGATGCGAATTGGTAATAATTTATCGCTATTCTGGGCCAATCTTGGCCCAGCAAACCTTAGTAATGTCCCGCCGTCTTGAACCCAATTGGTTAATAATTGCTCATCGCCTGGGTTTAACCTGCCAACATCAATCAAAATCAATAGGGATAATTTGCGTTCAAGCAGTTTTTCTAAATCCTGCCCTTCGCGAATTTCACTGTAAGGCTGTAGCGCCTTATATACGTAATAAGTGCTGGATAATAACGGCTGTGTTACCGAAGCAAACCCACCAGACAAAATACCGACTGGTTTTATCTTGGATTGATCATCAATTAGAAAAACTGACGCGGCATTAGACTGTCCAACGATAGACACCCTGTTTAATCTATTTCGTAATTCACTGGGCAACTGAATTATTTTTGAAACCTGTTTTTGATCAGCAAAGCTAATGTCTTCGCTAAATAAAATTGCCCCTTGAATATCATAACCAACCAAGGTAATTGCCGACAACGAGTCTGGTGACAAGCGACTAAAAAAGAATTCCATCCCATCGGCTATTATGCTCACTTTTTGGATAATGATGGGTAATAAATTAGCTGGCACCTTATATGAATGAACATGGCCAAGTTTATATAAGGTATTAACAAAATCTAACAAACTATCAGGGTTCTGAGATGTTTCGGCAACATCTACCAAGCCATTACTGTACCAAAAAACATCGGCTGGCTTATCAAACTGATATTGGTCAAGATGATTTTGTATTAACTTACGATCAATAAACCAAGATTGAGGTTGCAAGCTGTTAAAAAGAACCTTGGCTTCATTTGCCGTCATTAACGAGGCAACAGCTGTTGTTTCTTGTATATTAGCTCCTGCAATCAAAAGAACTTGTTTCTTTTGTTGTTCTGCCTCTGTCAAAACATCATTAATTTGCTGACGGTATGTATTCCAAAATTTTGTTGTCGCCCAATCATTCTCAACAATAATAACAACAGGACCATTTTGTTGAAAAAGCTCGCGCTCTTTTAAAACAGGTTGTGCTAAGCCAATAATAAGCAGCGCTGCAATAGCTAATCGTAATAATAATAACCACCAAGGTGTTTGCGCCGGTGTTTTTTGTTGTTTATCAAGACCAAACAAAAAGCTAATAGCGGGAAATTTTATATAACGTGGCCGCGGCGGTAGAAAACGCATCAGCCACCACAACACTGGTAAAAGAATTAGGCCTATTAAAATCCATGGATAAATGAAGGTTAAACCACCAAGTCCTAGCATTTCTTGTTATATTCCCCCTTTTCCATCAAGTGCTGAATAAAGGGATATGAGAGCAAGTATAGCCGGTTTATCGGTATGTGCGTGCATAAAACTCCAGCCATATAAGCGGCATATGTTTTCAAGATTTTGGCGATGAGCCAATAATCGTTGGCGATAAGCTGATTGAACAGTTTCAGTTCTTTCAATTAAAATACGACTCTGATCCTCAACCCCTTCGAATAAGACTCTGCCTTGCCAATCCAGGTTTTCTTCAGCACGATCAAGTACTTGTAACAAGCACCCTTGCCCACCACGTCTGGCAAATTGCATCATGTTTTTTTGAAGTTCGTCAACAGGAAAGAAAAAATCGCTAATCATTACCAGCCTACTATGGTTTTGGAGCTTCTCTAAATTAGGGACTTGATCAATGTCTAATTGCCGACGCTGATGGATAAGGTATACCGCGGCTGCATTAACAATAGACCTTGCTGCTGATGGTTTTAGATCACTACCAATAATACCAACTCTTTCACCCGCTTTGGTTAATAAAATAATCAAAGCTAAAGTTAATATTTCTGAACGAAGTCTTTTTTCAGGCCATTGCTTGTCGGAACTAAATTGCATGGAAGGCGATGAATCGCACCATAACCAAACAGTCTGTGGTATTTCCCATTCCCGTTGCTTAATATAAACAGGCTCGGTCTTGGCTGAACGACGCCAGTCAATTTGACGAACGGCATCGCCATGTTGATACTGGCGATATTGCCAAAATTCTTCCCCTGTGCCTGGCCTGTTGCGGCCATGGAATCCCTGTGACACGATATCGGCAACATGTTGGGCAGCTAAAACCAACGATGGTGCATTGGTGGCGATACCTTGTGCTTCTTCTTTTATTTTATGGGATAGCAGTGCATCAACCATTAATTCTGTGCCCTTTGGCATAGGATTTCAATTATTTTATCAAGATTGATACCATCTGAACGCGCGTTGAAGTTGAGCGCCATTCTATGGCGTAAGACTGGTGTTGCCAGCTGAACAACATCATCCCGATTTGGAACATAACGCCCCTCAAGCAAAGCACGCGCCCGACAGGCAAGCATCAAAGCTTGGCTTGCGCGTGGGCCTGGCCCCCAGGCAACATACTTTTTAACTTCAGCAATCGAAGTGCTATCAGGTCTACCATTGCGAATAATATTAAGAATTATATCAACTAATTGATCACCGACGGGTATCTGCCTAACCAAAGCTTGGGCATTCATCAGGGTTTGTGGGTTAAGAACCTTTTGCGGCACAGATTCTGTAATGCCGGTCGTTGCTACTAACATCTGTTTTTCAGCCACACGGTCGGGATAACCAATATTGACCTGCATCAAAAAACGATCAAGCTGTGCCTCGGGTAATGGGTATGTACCTTCTTGTTCAATTGGATTTTGGGTCGCCAAAACATGAAAGGGTTTAGGCAAATCATGATATAAACCGGCAACCGAAACCCTTTTTTCTTGCATAGCCTGCAATAAGGCAGATTGTGTTCTTGGACTTGCACGATTAATTTCGTCTGCCATAAACAATTGGGTAAATACTGGTCCGGGTACAAATCGAAAACTTTTTTTACCGTCCATAGTCTGGTCAAGTATTTCAGATCCCAAAATGTCTGCCGGCATTAAGTCGGGCGTACACTGCACCCGCTTTTCTTCAAGCCCCATAACTTTGCCCAAAGTCTCTACCAATTTAGTTTTGGCAAGACCCGGCAACCCTACTAATAAAAGATGTCCACCTGACAATATCGTAATTATTGATTCCTCAACCACCTGTTGCTGACCGAAAATCACTTGTGAAATTGCCTGCTTAACAGACTGAATATGTTGACTGACTAAATCAACTGCGCCTGTAACACCTTCGGCAACATGTTTTAGAGGGGATGTATCTTGCATTTTATTTCCATTATTTTACGATTAATCAATTTTAGAAACGCTATAATGTACTTAGCATGTTTTTGCTTATACACGAAAAACACAAAAAACACAAAGTTGCTTTTTTTAAATTTTCTGCCAATCTTTTTAAGTTCATCATAATGTACTTTTGTCCATCAGTTAGAAAGTATTGATTCCTTAGCTTGTTTAAAGCAATGACTATAACAACTGATTTTATATTAGGATTTACCAATTGTTGCGTCTTATCCTTACAATAATTTTGCCGTTTCTTCTGCCCCTATTGTTATTTTTTTTCTATTGGTTTTTTAGCAAAAATAAAAAACAGGGTGTTCCAATTGTTCCATGGTTTTGGTTGATTATTGCAGGCTTTTTGTTAAGCATTGTCACGTTAATTGCCCTCGAGATGACAGATCATAGCCCAGAAATGAACAAGACATATCGACCATCGCAAATTATTGATGGCGTGATTGTCCCAGGTGGATTTGTACCTGTTAAAAGTCCTGAAAATACAAAATGAACAACGATACTCTGGATATTTATAACCAGTCTGACCTTCTAAAACAGTCATGGATCCAAAAATCGGCAACGCAAGAAGTTATAAAATGTTTTAAAAAAGCCAATATTCCTTTTCGCTTTGTGGGTGGATGTGTACGCGACAGCTTGCTAAAAAAACCTATAAAAGACATCGACCTATGCACGCCAGCAGAACCTAGTACAATTATCAAATTGTTTAGAGATAATAATTTTGGCGTATATGAAACTGGTCTAGCCCATGGAACTGTTACGGTCGTCATAGAACACCAACCCTATGAAATCACTACGTTAAGATATGATAAAAAAACCGACGGTCGACATGCAACAGTGGAATTCACTAATAACTGGCGTGCCGATGCCGCAAGACGCGATTTTACCTTCAATGCCCTGTCATTAGACACAGAGGGAAAAATTTACGATTATTTTCAGGGTTATCCTGATTTGATAAAAGGTGTTGTTCGCTTTATTGGTAACCCATTAGATCGCATTCTTGAAGATCATCTACGTATTTTACGATTGTTTCGTTTTCAAGCCTATTACGGAAAACAACCAATCCCAGATACGGTTTTAACTTTGGTTAAGAAGCATGCAAAACTGGTTGCGGTTTTATCAGGTGAACGAATTAGAGAGGAATTTTTCAAGATTATCTTGACACCTTCCACAACTTCTATTCTAAAGCACATGGTTGACACAGAGGTGATACAGCAATTTATTCCTGCAGCCATCATCTTTGAAAAGATGCAGGCACTTGTTAGTCTTGAACAGCATGATTCACTGCAAGAGCATATAACAGGTAACCCCATTCGACGGTTAGCGATTTTATTTGATAATATTGATATTAATTCTATCAACCAGCTAGGGCAACGCCTAAAATTATCAAACCAGCAGAAACGTGAATTAAAAGAATATCTTAATTACCCTCAAACCATTGGATATGATACTTTTTCTATAAGACAACTTTTATACGATTTTGGTGCTGAACGTTTAGTTAATTTTTTTTTATTGCAGTGCGCTTCAGACATTAGTAGACAACGCGCAAATACCGTCGAAGCAATCAAGCGAATCAAGGCGTTATACGATATAAATAGCAGATGGGTAAAACCTGTTTTTCCAATAAATGGCAACGACCTTATAAAACACGGTATACCACATGGACCGGAAATAGGTGTCTTGCTTAATAAGATTCACAATTGGTGGCGTAAAAACGACTTCAACCCAAATTATCAATCATGTTTGGAGTACCTAAAAGAAATTCAGCAATAGTTGCTTGCTAGAGACTATGGCCAGGAAACATCAGGTGGTAGAGACATTAAAATTGCTTCAACATTTCCACCAGTTTTTAAGCCAAAAATCGTACCGCGGTCATATAAT
>JAEUKQ010000017.1 GCA_016794225.1 Alphaproteobacteria bacterium
GATCTGGAAAATAGATCGAATTTCCACGTGCGCGTGCCTCTAGGTCTAAAGCACTGCCGGGCTGAACATAATGGGCGACATCGGCAATGGCAACTATTATTTGCCAGCCATTTTTATTACCTGGCCTTTGGTCAGATACAGCCCAAACAGCATCATCAAAATCGCGTGCATCAGCACCATCAATAGTAACAAAAGGGATATGGCGTAAATCGTCGCGAGCTCCTAATACGGGAACAACTGATGTATTTGCTAAGGCTTCTGCTTCTTCCGTGAAATCGACTGGAAAATCATATTCCAAGCATGCAACTTTACTTAAATTTAAAGCATTATTTGCTGAACCCACAGATTGAATAATATTAGCTATAGGGCGTTTTCCGGCTGAAATGTCTGCAACTACCCAATCTCGATTCTTTGCCAAATAACTGCTTGTGCGGCTTACGGGATAAATACGTAACTGGTCTTGCTGGCGTGCTACTTCTAAGATAGCCTTACCGTTAATAGTCCTAAACAAACCGGTTTTATAATTACCAATTGGCGCAGTTGTTGGGGTATGCATGCTTCCCTGATAGGGGGCGGTGGTTGTTTCGTGTAATTGCAATTGAACGGTATCGTGTCGCTTTAATGCCAGAGAAGCTGGATTTTTTGGTATGATAACAGCGGCGGTTTTAGATATGATTTTTTGTAAATTATGCCGAACGATACTTAAAACAACCCCATGATCATTTAAAGTAATTTGATCAATAACACCTTGTAATTTAAGAATTTTTGTAGATAGGTCAATAGGACGTTGTCTTGATGGTATTGTACCTTCGGTCTTCAGCTGTTTGATATAAACATTCAGAAAGCCTAGCTGTGATCTGGGAACTGAAAAAGCGCGGCCGATTTCGCGTTTGCTTAACTTATTCGGTTCAGGGTGGTCTTTAACGAACTGGCGAACATCTTCTAAGGATGGAAAATAATTTTTACTATTGTTGGGCACCCTTACGATTCCTAAAAAACTAATTATAAGCCACTTAAGGCTTGACCAAGATCGGCAATTAAATCATCGACATTTTCAATGCCAACAGATAAGCGAACCAATCCATCACTAATGCCAAGTTCAGACCTTCTGGTGGCTGGTATAGACGCATGTGTCATAATGGCCGGATGTTCAATAAGGCTTTCAACACCACCAAGACTTTCTGCTAAGGCAAATAACTGACAACGTTCAAGAAATTTTTTTGCTGGTTCAAGTCCACCCCGAATATCGGCTACAATCATACCACCAAAAAGATTCATTTGGCGTTTGGCAAGATTATGTTGGGTATGACTTGCAAGGCCAGGGTATACAACATGTTTTATAGCTGGATGACGATTTAACCATTCAGCAATTGCCGCTGCGTTGCTACAGTGGCGTTCCATACGTAACGCCAAGGTTTTTAATCCACGCAAAGCCAAAAAACAATCAAATGGCCCTGGTACTGAACCAATCGCATTTTGTAGGAAAGATAGTTTTTCCCTCATTTCTTGGTTTTGTCCAACAACAACAATTCCGCCGATCATGTCTGAATGACCGTTTAAATATTTTGTAGCTGAATGCATAACAAGGTCAATACCCATATCTAAGGGTTGTTGAACGATGGGGCTGGCAAAGGTATTATCTGCGGCGGTTAGAATATTGCGCTTTTTGGCAATTTTGGCAATAGCTTCAAGATCGACTAGTTTTAGGGTAGGATTTGTTGGTGTTTCCACCCAAATTAATTTTGTTTCTGGTCGAATCGATTGCTCTAAAAGCTGGGTGTTACGTAGATCAACATAACTAAACTGCAGATTGGCTGATATTTTTCGTACACGTTCGAAAAGGCGGTATGTACCACCATACATATCATCCATGGCAATAACATGTGATCCACTGGGCAAAGTATCTAGAACTGTTGCAATAGCAGCAAGGCCCGAGCTAAAAGCATAAGCGGCTGTTCCATTTTCTAAATCGGCAACACACCGTTCATAAGCCTGTCTTGTTGGATTGTGGGTGCGGGAATACTCATACCCCTTATGTTTCCCAGGACTTTCTTGAACATAGGTAGATGTCGCATAAATAGGCATCATAATTGCCCCGGTTGTAGGGTCAGGGTTTTGCCCAGCATGAATTCCTCGCGTTGCCATTCCTAAGCGGTTATGTATGGTTTTTTTTGTCATTTTCTTATTCTCAGATTCTTATTCTTAGACATTTGGTTTTACGAAAGATTGTTGTATCATATCAGCACGTGTAATAAGGCCAATAAACTTATTTTGATGTTGCACTGCTACATAGGGATGGTTTTCCAAAGTGTGACAAACTTTTTCTTGGCTGACATTGATTTCAACTTTTGGGAAATCACGGGTCATAATCTCGCTGACCATGGTGTCCATTATCTGTCGTTTGCATGCATGCTGTAATATGATTGTTTCATCAATCATGCCGATGATCTGAGCATTATCAAGGACAGGTATTTGCGATACGTCGTGTTGTCGCATACGCTTGTATGCTGTGCGTATCGTATCAGTAGGCCGGGCAGTAACGGCTTGACCATAAGTGTAAGGACGGGCTACAACATCGCGTAAATCACCTTGTCTATTACGGGTTAATAAACCCTGTTCTTCCATCCACCGATCATCAAAAGTTTTCGATAGGTATTTATTACCGCTATCACAAACAAAAGTGACAACACGCTGTGGATAACGTTGCTGGCGGCAATAACGTAGGGCTGCTGCAATAAGTGTGCCTGATGATGATCCTGCCAAAATACCTTCGCGTCTTAATAAGAGACGTGCTGTTTCCATACTTTCAGCATCATCGATTGTATAAGCTGCGTGAATAAGACTCATATCAAGAATCTTTGGTATAAAATCTTCTCCAACGCCTTCAACCAACCAAGAACCTGGTGGTTCATGACGTCCTTTATTTACCAAATCGGCAATGATTGATCCTTTGGGGTCTGCTACAACCATTTTTACATGTGGTGCTGTTTTCTTAAAGAAACGACCAAGACCACTTAATGTTCCGCCCGAGCCAACACCACAAACAATAGCATCGACTTTCTTGCCCATTTGTTGCCATATTTCAGGCCCTGTTGTCGTTTCATGGGCTAGGGCATTAGCGGGATTTTCAAATTGGTTAATATAAAACGAATTTGGTATTTCCTTGCTTAAGCGTTCTGCAATATCTTGATAATATTCAGGATGTCCCTTGGCTACATCTGATCGGGTAGTATAAATTTCAGCGCCAAGTGCCCTTAGATGAGCAATTTTTGCCAGAGACATTTTATCTGGAATCACTAAAATAAGGCGATAACCCTTGCGTGCAGCAATCAAAGCCAGCCCCAGGCCTGTATTTCCAGCTGTTGCTTCAATAATTGTGCTGCCTGGTTTGATTTTACCCTCTTTTTCAGCAGCATTGATCATTGATAACCCTATCCGATCTTTAATAGAGCCACCAGGATTTTGGTTTTCTAACTTCAGAAATAATTGGCAAACACCGGTATCAATTTGGCTTAGTTGAATTAAGGGTGTATTGCCTATCGTATCAAAAACTGAATTAAAAACGTTCATTATTTCTTCCTTACATCTTCAGATTCTGTATCACTATCATCGGAACGGCTTGAAAGTCGCCTTGTTGGAAAACCACCTTCATTTAGGGCGTTGCGTATTTGCTGAATATGTCCGGCGTTCCTTGTTTCAATAACGACATCGACATCTGCTGATTTAACAGGCAGGTCAGAAAACATGCGTTGGTGGTGAATTTCGATAATATTCCCTCCATGTTCGCCAATTAATCCGGCAACCTTGGCCAAAACCCCGGGCTGATCTTGAATTTCAACACGAAGTGTCACCAAACGACCATCACGTAACATCCCGCGCATTAAAATCTGTGATAACAAACGTGGATCAATATTGCCACCACAAATGGTTGTGGCAACATTCTTACCGGCAAAAATTTGGGGATAAGCAAGAATACCGGCCAGGCCTGCTGCACCTGCACCCTCGCTGACAATTTTTTGTTGAATAACCAAAAGCTCGATAGCGCGTTCAAGCATATTCTCTTCAACCAATAACACATCCTTAACTAATTCTTTAATCAAGGGTAGGGTGTGGCCGCCTGGGGATGGAACAGCAATCCCCTCGGCTATGGTAGACCCTTGGCTAGAGCCTGTCGTTTGATAAAAAGCATTATACACAGCGGGATAGCTTTTTGTTTGTACGCCAATAACTTCAATCGCGGGATTTAGGGTTTTAACGGCAAGTGCAACGCCCGCAATTAATCCACCCCCCCCAACCGGTACAACAACAATATCCAAATCTTTAACCTTATCCAGAAGTTCAAGACCTAGTGTACCTTGACCAGCAATAATTAAGGGGTCGTCATAAGGATGGACGAATGTTAAATTTTCTTTTTTGGCAACCTGTCGGGCGTAATCGGCAGCGACATCAAGCGATGTACCATGTAATAAAACACGAGCCCCCAAGTTTCTGGTGCGTTCAATTTTGTTAAAAGGTGTTGCTTGTGGCATGACGATGGTAGTTGGTATACTCATACGTTTGGCATGATAAGCTAAGCCCTGGGCATGATTACCAGCTGACATGGCAATAACACCATTTTTAGCCTGTTCTGGTGTTAGATTGGCAAGTTTGTTTAACGTACCCCTATCTTTGAACGAACCAGTATACTGATAAAGATCAAGCTTAAGATATAATTTTTTTACGTTGGTTAGTTGGGCCAGCCTTGGTGCCTCAATGGTTGGTGTGTCAACAATTTGTTTTGATAAAATGGCTTTGGCCTGTTCAAGTTGGGCGAATGTTATGGTCATTCCCAATATCCATCCCTAAGTTACAGCTAATGTGGTGATAAAATAATATCTGCAACTTAACCTTGAATAATACCTTAGACAAGAAAATAATTGATTGATAATGTGCCCATTAATTATGTGATGAAATATCTATTTTGGGTGTCTGCTTGATAGACAATTTTGAAAACACAAGATATGATCCACCCAAAATTTATTGATACATCATTATCAAACAACTAAAAGAGCATTCTATGTCGACAAAAATTGTTTCGGGACAAGTTTTTAAAACAGTTGATGCCATCATCCAGAAGTTTCGGCCAGATTACCCCGTTTATTGTATTCGCCCCCATATTCTTGAAAAATCAGCTAAGGTTTTCCTTAGAGATTTTCCAGGAAATACACTGTATGCTGTTAAGTGCAACCCGCATCCCGAAATTCTAAGGGCTTTGTATAAAGCTGGAATTCGGCATTTCGATACAGCTTCATTGCCAGAAATTGAGCTTGTACACAATCACTGCCCGCAATCAGTTAGTTATTTTATGCATCCAATTAAAAGCAGGTCCATGATTGCGCGCGCCTATACCGATTATCACGTGCGCAGTTTTATCGTTGATCATTTTGATGAATTGGAAAAAGTTTTCGATGCTACGGGACAGGCAAAAGACCTTAATATTTTTGTTAGGCTTCAAGCCCCACCTGGCGACGGAACTTTCTATTTTACAGTTGATAAATTTGGTGCAACCACTGATGAAGCTGCGCAACTGTTGCAAAAAGCATCTCGAAAAGCTTTTAAGTTGGGATTGGCTTTTCATGTGGGGTCACAATGTTTGCATCCATCAGCTTATGTGCGTGCCTTAGGCCTTGTTGATGAAACACTTAAAAAGGCAAAAATCAAACTTGGTTTTCTGGATGTCGGCGGTGGATTTCCTGCAGGCTATGTTGGACAAAAAACCTTGCCATTGACTGAATATGCACAAGCCATCAAAACGACTGTTCGAGGGTTACCGGTTGATAAAGATTGTACCTTAATGTGCGAACCTGGGCGCGCCCTTGTTGCTGAAGGCATGTCAATAATTGTCCAAGTATTGCTACGTAAAGGAAACAAAATATATATCAACGATGGGATTTATGGTTCGTTAAGCGAAACAGTGACAGCAAAAATTAAACTGCCGGCGCGGTTAATTTGTGCGACACCAGTCAATAAAAACAACGAAATTCAACCTTTTATTGTTAATGGTTGCACTTGTGATTCGCTTGATGTTTTACCAACCACGCTGGATTTACCCGCTGATGTACGTGAAGGTGATTGGATTGAAATTGATCGGGTTGGTGCTTATTCTAATGCTTTAGCCAGTAGCTTTAATGGTTTTTATCCAGAGGCATGGACGATTGTTGAGGATAAGCCTTTCTCGTCAAATTCATAGAAAAACATCAAAATCCTATTCTTGTTTAATCTTTCAATAAAACGACTTAAATTTGTGTTTGACGTACGTGGTAAAATCATCCGTTTTTCCAGAATTAAATCCAGCTTTTCCATGGATTGGTCGTGATTTACAGACTCTGCGTAATTTTTTGTCGTGGCCGCGGGTTGTACTTGAAGGTAGCAATCAAGAATCCCTATTCCTTGATACTTACGATGGGTCGACTGATCAAATAACGGGCTTTATGCACCGGCCGTGTGGAATAACAAAGCCAAAGACGATTGTTTTATTGGTTCATGGTATGGCCGGATCCGCAGATAGTATTTATGTTAAAATGTCGGCAGCTTATTTTTTAAGCCAAAATATTGCTGTTGTTCGATTGAATCTGCGCGGCGCAGGTTCTTCGGGTAACTTGTGCCAAAGGCGTTATCACGCAGGATTTACCCAGGATTTTCCTATTGTTATTCAGTATCTCAGGCGTTGTTATCCACAAGCTTCAATTGTGATGATGGGTTTTTCACTTGGGGGCAATATAATACTAAAATGGCTGACTGATAGCACGACATTATCATATATAGATGGTGCCATATCCGTTTCTGCTCCCCTAAATTTATCAATAACCCAGCAGGAGATAGCAAGGTGGCGCAATATATTCTACCACAAATATTTACTTGCCTGCCTTAAAAAAGAATTTTTAAGCGTAGATCTTTATCAAAATCTTGCGTACGGAAAATCTATAAAAACCATCCACGATTTTGACCAGCATATTATATCAAAAGCTGGAGGATTTCATGGGGCAGATGATTATTACCTGCAAACAAGTGCAATTAATGATCTTCCTAAAATACAAGTCCCTCTTTTACTTATTCATGCCCAGGATGACCCTTGGATTCCTATGCGTATCTTTGAGAACACAAACTTGAAGCAGTTACCGCATATTATACCACTTTTTCCTAAAACAGGCGGGCACCTAGGATTTCATGATCAGCGCTTCGAAACGCCCTGGTATAATATTTGTTCCTATCTTTTTATCCAACAACTACGGGTATAGCTTTTCTTGGAATTGTGCCTATTTTATAAAAACAACCAAGTAAACCACAACCATTAAAATGATTGAGAGCACTTTTGGATACAGAGAAGAATTGCCTTGTTTGGATCAGGCAGGATTTTAGGTTGCATGACAATCCGGTCTTGGTAGCGGCTATGGCAACAGGTAAGCCTGTTATTATGTTGTTTATTCTTGAAGAATACCAAGATAATCCTTGGCCATTGGGTGCTGCATCAAAATGGTGGTTGGCGCAATCATTGATGTCTTTGCAACGTGATTTAACCAAAGAATACGGATTAAAGATTATCCTAAGGAGAGGGCAGGCTTGGCCTATTATTAAAGATATATGCCTACGTCATAATGTTCGCCATGTTTATTGGGGACGGCGTTACGAGCCATTTTTGATGAAGCAGGATCAGAATATTAAAAAATATTTGAAAGAAATGGATGTCGATGTTCAATCCTATAACACGACACTGCTTCATGAACCTTGGGAAATCCAAAATAACCAAGGGCAATATTTTAAGATTTTTACCCCTTATTGGAAAAAGATAGCCGCTTATCCGGTAGGAAAAATACTTCAAAAGCCACCCTCGTTAAAAATTTTTGATGGACATATTGAAAGTGATGAAGTCAAGTCTTTTGGACTTCAGCCTAGGTGGTCTGACATTTTGAATGATCACTGGACTTTTGGTGAACAAATGGTCCAGGATTTATTATTAAATTTTTATCAAACATTCCTGCAAGATTATGAAAATGCACGTAATTTCCCTGATGTAGCCGGTACTTCAAGGTTATCACCTTATCTACATTGGGGGCAAATATCCGTTCGGCAGTTGTGGCATGATCTTGAAGGCATTATGATGGATCAACCCGAACTAACTAGTTCAGCGAATAGTTTTCGCCGTGAGTTGGCTTGGCGTGAATTTAACCATCATTTGCTTTATCATGTGCCTGATCTGCCCGAGCAGCCATGGCGTTTAGAATTTGCAAATATTTCTTGGTCAAGCGATATAAATTTATTAAAAAGATGGCAAAAGGGAAGGACAGGATACCCTATTATTGATGCTGGATTAAGAGAATTATGGCACACTGGTTGGATGCATAACCGTGTTCGGATGATCGTGGCTTCTTTCTTAGTAAAAAATTTGCGTTTATCCTGGATTGAAGGTCAACGCTGGTTTTGGGATACCTTAGTTGATGCTGATTTGGCACAAAATGCCGGAAATTGGCAATGGGTTGCTGGTTGTGGCGCTGATGCAGCACCTTATTTTCGTATCTTTAACCCCACCATACAAGCCAAGAAATTTGATCCGTATGGCAATTATATCAGACGTTGGCTACCAGAACTTGCCGGCTTACCAACGCCATATATTTTTGAACCGCATTTGGCAAAAAGTTTGGATTTGGAATCAGCCGGAGTTGTTTTGGGGCAAAATTATCCATACCCAGTTGTTGACTGGATCGATTCAAGACAAGCTGCATTACAAGCATATAAATCAATTAAAAATTAAAGCCTTTGGCGCGTGTAATCAAATTATAAATAAACACGGGATCAATAATAAATAAAATAAATTGTACAATTTGTGATAAATAAGTATTGTTAAGAATAAAATACGATAGCTGAATTTGATGATGGATTGAACATGACAAAGGCAATAACAACCGACAATAACAATTTGTACTGCTCGTTTTGCGGCAAAAGTCAAAACGAGGTACGTAAGCTGATTGCCGGCCCAACGGTATTTATTTGTGATGAATGTATTGAATTGTGCACAGATATTATCAAAGAAGAAACCAAACCGAATATTGTTAAAACCAAGGTTGGGTTGCCAACGCCCCAAGAAATTTATCAAACACTTGATGATTATGTTATCGGTCAGGATCATGCAAAAAAGGTTTTGGCTGTGGCTGTTCATAATCATTATAAACGCTTGTCCCATAGCCAAAAGAAAGAAGATACAGAATTATCAAAATCAAATATTTTGCTGATTGGTCCAACAGGCAGTGGTAAGACGTTGCTAGCCCAGACTTTGGCGCGCATTTTGGATGTACCATTTACAATGGCTGATGCAACAACATTAACCGAAGCTGGTTACGTTGGTGAAGACGTCGAAAATATTATTCTTAAATTATTACAGGCATCTGATTATAACATCGAACGCGCCCAACGCGGAATTGTTTATTTGGATGAGGTTGATAAAATTAGCCGTAAATCAGAAAACCCATCAATCACACGCGATGTGTCTGGGGAAGGTGTTCAACAAGCACTTTTAAAGATTATGGAAGGGACAGTTGCATCTGTTCCACCCCAAGGAGGGCGCAAGCACCCGCAACAAGAATTTCTGCAAGTTGATACAACCAATATTTTGTTTATTTGCGGGGGGGCTTTTGAAGGGCTGGAAAAAATTATTGCTGCCCGTGGGCAATCGTCATCGATTGGTTTTGGTGCGCTTGTCAAAGCGCCCGATGAAAGACGTGTTGGTGCGTTGTTAAAAAGCATAGAACCCGAAGACCTATTAAAGTTTGGTCTTATTCCAGAATTTATTGGTAGGCTACCTGTGGTAGCAACCCTGGAAGATTTGGATATACCCGCCTTAGTTAGAATTTTAACTGAGCCTAAAAACGCTCTGGTCAAACAATATCAGCGCTTATTTGATATGGATAAGGTTCGGCTTGAATTCACCAGTGATGCTTTACAGCTAATCGCCCAAAAAGCAGCTGCACGCCGGACTGGGGCGAGGGGATTACGCTCGATTATGGAAGAATTGCTGTTGGAACCAATGTTTGATTTGCCCAGTAAAAAAGATCTCGATGGTGTACGAATTGACAAGAATGTAGTCGAGGGGACGTCTACACCTGTTTATGTTTATCGTCAGCATAAACAGGAAAAGACCGCTTAATAATATAATAAAAATATCACCCACTTGATATTTCGTCAAAGTAACCAATTTAACTTTATGTGTCAGTTGTTATAAGCAACGGTATGGGTTAGGAACATTTTTTGCAACAAATATAGATGTTTTAACCAAAGAAGCGGCCTGATAGAGAGGTAGTAAAATATGGAAAGTAACACACAAACACAGTTTCCCATTTTGCCATTGCGTGATGTGGTAATGTTTCCCCACATGATTGTTCCCCTGTTTGTTGGGCGTGAAAAATCAGTTCGCGCACTTGAAGAGGTTATGCGCGAAGACAAACAAATTCTTTTATTGACTCAGAAAGATACAACAATTGAAAATCCAAACACGAAAGACCTACATCTGATTGGAACAGTGTCAAACGTTTTGCAGATGTTGAAATTGCCAGACGAAACGGTAAAAGTTTTGGTTGAAGGGCGCTATCGTGCCAAAGTTGCGTCTTTTGTTGAGAGCGATCATTTTCTACAGGCTAAAGCCGATATCATTCAAGAAAACAGTGATAAAACGGTTGAGATCCAGGCATTGGCGCGTACTGTAATGTCTCAGTTTGAGCAATATGCGAAACTAAACAAAAAACTGGCGCCCGAAGTTTTGGTGTCGATAAACCAAATAGAAGATTATAATCGTTTAGCCGATACAATTGCTGCACACTTGGTTTTAAAGCAGGTTGATAAACAAGCGTTGCTTGAGGCAATCAACCTGCGGGAAAGATTTGAAAAAATTGGCAGTGCCATTGATTCTGAAATTAACCTTATGCAGGTTGAACGCCGGATTAGAACCCGCGTGAAGCGGCAGATGGAAAAGACTCAGCGCGAATACTACTTGAACGAACAGTTAAAAGCTATTCAAAAGGAACTTGGTGAAACTGAAGACGGTCGTGATGAAACCAGCGAGCTAGAACAGAAAATTCGTAAAACCAAGTTAAGCAAAGAAGCCAAAGAAAAGGCTATGTCCGAGTTGCGCAAGCTCAAGACAATGAGCCCAATGTCTGCCGAGGCAACGGTGGTACGTAATTATTTGGATTGGGTGGTAAGTATTCCCTGGAATACACCATCAAAAATTAAGAAAGACCTGAATTGGGCAAAAGAAGTTCTTGATCAAGATCATTATGGTCTTGATAAAGTTAAAGAACGAATTCTAGAATATCTTGCTGTACAACAGCGGATGGACAAGGTTAAGGGACCAATTTTGTGTTTGGTTGGACCGCCAGGTGTTGGAAAAACATCGCTTGGCAAATCAATTGCTAAGGCAACCGGGCGTAATTTTGTACGTATGTCTTTGGGGGGTGTTCGGGACGAAGCAGAAATTAGGGGGCATCGCCGCACTTATATAGGTTCGATGCCTGGTAAGGTTGTTCAGGCGATGAAAAAATCAAAATCGTCTAATCCACTATTTTTATTGGACGAAATTGATAAGCTGGGTGCAGATTGGCGTGGTGATCCATCGTCGGCTTTGTTAGAGGTACTTGATCCTGAACAAAATTCTACCTTTGCCGATCATTATTTAGAAGTGGATTATGATCTATCGGACGTTATGTTTATTACAACCGCCAATAGTTTGCAAATGCCACAGCCGCTTTTGGACCGTATGGAAATCATACGTCTTCCTGGATATACTGAAGACGAAAAGGTCGAAATTGCCAAGCGTCATCTTCTGCCAAAAGTATTTAAAGAAAGTGGCATTAAAGAAGGTGAGCTAACAATTAATGAGGAAGCCATTCGCGCAATTATTCGCTATTACACGCGTGAGGCAGGTGTTCGTAGCCTTGAGCGCGAATTAGCAAACTTAACCCGTAAAGTTCTTAAAGAAATTTTAATGTCTGGTAGTAATGCCAAAAAAGACATGGCTATTACAGGAAAGAATGTAGAAAAATTCCTGGGTGTTCGGCGGTTTCATTTTGGACAAATCGAACAAAAAGACATGGTTGGTGTTACAACTGGCCTTGCTTGGACCGAGGTTGGTGGTGATATTCTAACGATTGAAGCGGCCATGCTGCCAGGTAAGGGTAAAATTATTGCAACAGGTAAGTTGGGTGATGTGATGAAGGAATCAGCCCAGACGGCTGAAAGCCTAGTTAAAGCCAGATCTGCTGATTTTGGAATTAAACCAACGATTTTTCAGCATAAAGATATTCATGTTCATGTTCCAGAAGGTGCAACGCCAAAAGATGGTCCTTCAGCCGGTATTGCAATCGTTACATCGATTGTTTCTATACTAACTGGAATCGCAGTACGGCGTGATATAGCAATGACAGGTGAAATAACCCTGAGAGGTAGGGTACTACCAATTGGTGGTCTGAAAGAAAAATTATTGGCTGCTTTACGCGCAGGGATCAAACATGTGTTGGTTCCGCAGGAAAATAAGAAAGATATGAGTGATGTCCCTGATAACGTAAAGAAGGGTTTAAAAATTACTTATGTTAGTGAAATCGACCATGTTTTGCGCGAAGCATTGGTTTCTTCATTAAAACCTATTAAATGGGTTGAAGACGAAGAAGGTAAAGAAATTACAGCAATAGTTAAGGGAGGCAAAACACAAAACAAGGCAATTTTGGCTCATTAGCTTGGTTTTTTGTTGACAGAAAAGTCACAATTGTCAAAAAAAACCAAGAAAGACAAGATAAACTGTTGACGAAGCAGAAAAATCCTGTCTAGAATTCAGCAAATCCTTAGTTCACTATGAACTTGGTTTTTGTTATTTTAGGTTCAACCGACTTTTTAGGGGGATACACTGTGAATAAAAACGATTTAATTAATGTTGTTGCTGAGAAAACAGATTTATCAAAAGCTAAGGCTGCTCAAGCAATTGATGCCGTTTTTGGCGCCGTTGAAGATGCTTTGGCAAAAGGTGATGATGTTCGTTTGGTTGGCTTTGGTACCTTCAGTGTTACCAAATTAAAGGCTTTTGAAGGCCGCAACCCACGCACTGGCGCTACTATTAAAATTGCTGCTTCAAAGCGTGCAAAGTTCCGACCAGGCAAAGGTTTGAAGGATGCTGTCAATAAAAGAAAATAATTGACTATTCTATAAAACTCTTGATCGGCTAGTGATAGATTGCTATTACTAGCCGATTGGTTTTTTTGGGCGGTTAGCTCAGCCGGAAGAGCATCTCGTTTACACCGAGGAGGTCGGCGGTTCGAACCCGTCACCGCCCACCATAACAGTTGTTGTCATCTATAGATACCGGTTGGTTTTACAACTATAGTTTCAACACATATCTACTTAACGAATGATTATCGAAAATATCCAAAAGAAACTATGGTTGCTGGCACCCAACGAACTGGAAGTTCGTGATGTTTCCAGCCAGCATGCTGGACATGCAGGTTACAAACCAGGGCAAATAACCCATGTGGTTGTACGTATGGTTTGCCATTGTTTTTGCAAACAAGACACCCGTGCAAACCACCATTTGATCTATCAATTGCTGGCCGATGAAATTAAACAGCTGCACTCTATTCAGCTTATTCTACAAAAACCTGCGGATTGTTAGTTAAAGGGTAATTGTCAATAATGTCCACCGACTGAGTCGGTTGGTTGGTTTTTCTTGGATAATGGTTTTTCTGTGGCTGCGTTTGGGGTTATCCGTAAGGTTTTAATTTGATAACGTAACATTTCAAGCACTTCAAAACGTAATCCATAAAATACAAATACCTGTCCTTTTTCAGGAATGCGCCGTGCTTCGTAAAGAACAAGGCCGGCAATGGTTGATGCCTTGTTATCTGGAATATTTAAGTTTAATTCACGCTTTAAATCACGAACGGTAACTTGTCCATCCACAATATAACTGCCATCGGCCTGACCCTTGACACCAACAACGTTGACATCTGTTTCATCCTCGATATTACCAACAATTTCCTCAAGAATGTCTTCCAGGGTTACAATACCCATCAACACGCCATACTCGTCAACCACCAGGGCAAAATGTTCACGACGACTGCGAAAGGCCTGGAGTTGCGCCAGAAGATTCGTTGTTGATGGAATAAACCAGGGGCGATTGGCAATTTTAACCAGATCAATATTCTCGGTATGCCCATGATGTGCCTGTAAGGCGCGCAGAAGAGCACGGGCGTGTAAAACACCAACAATATTATCAGGATTATCGCGCCATAAAGGTATTCTTGTATGTGGGCTGTTAATGACAAGTTCAATAATTTGCTGGATTGGTTGATCGATATTAATCATTGTTAGATTACGTCGATGCATCATAATATTATTTACCTGAACTTTGCTTAGATCCAGAATGCTGTGCAGCATAGCACCCGTTTGTTTGGGCTGGGTGGCAACGGCTGGTGCATGTAGGTCAATTGCACCGCGAAGCTCTTCTTGGGCAATTTGTTCCCCAAGGTGGGTTTTGTTTTTTAAACCAAATATTTTTTGTAAACCTGACAAAAAATGGTTCGCCAGCCAAGTTAGCGGAAAAAGCAATTTAGTAATCGTATGAATCAGCCAGGACACTAATAGGGCTAACCGGTCAGCATGGTTAATAGCAATTGTTTTTGGTAACATTTCACCAAAAACCACAACAAGGACGGTCATCAATATTGTGGCATAAACAACTCCACCTTCTGCAAAAACCGTAATCAACAGGTCAGTTGCAAGGGCAGATGCCAGGATATTAACAAGGTTATTACAAATTAGGATGCTACCGATAACTTGCTCCATGTTTTTTCTTAAAATATTAACACGTTTTGCTTGCTTTTGACCCTGTCGTTCAAGAGCGTGCATTCGTGGGCGCGAAGCAGCCGTTAAGCTCATTTCTGCTGCCGAGAAGAATGCCGAAATAATCAGCAATATAAAAATGATTGATACCGTTAATGCCATGAAGAAAACCTGTTTTTGATTATCCTTGTTTTTACGCAGCTATTGATTTAGCCTTTTGATCTAGGTGTTTTAATGATTTTAGCTTATGCTCAACATAACATACAATAAAAAGCTTTATATTTTATACAAGCTTTTAAGCTTTTTATGTGGCTGGATCGTTTTTGTATCAAAGCAAAAAGGCAACAACGTTTTATATATAAGCCGATAATAGGAACGAGGAAATTCATGCGATATTATCTTGCCGCAATTATGGCACTGGTTATTTCTATGGCACAGGCAATCGCGCAGATTGGGCCACTTGATAAGTTGCCGGCCAGCAAAAATTTTTCGGCAAACGACTCTCAAAAACAATATCCATTTTGGGGGGTGGTTAAAACACTTTCCATACCTCAAAATAATTTATGGTGGGGAAGTAATGTTGCAGGGGTAACAAAAAACCTTGAGTTAATTAAAAAACTACCAAATTCGCGATCATGGCGGCGCGGTCTGCAAGATATTTTAACTGGCACATCAATTGGCCCGGTTTTTACAATTGATCAAACAAAGCCCTGGCAAAGCTGGGCTTCTTTGGTAAATCTACGGGTGCAACTAATCTTAAAATTAGGCGATATCAAACAGGCCGATTTATTGTTAAGGGGTTTACCTGATTCTTTAGCCGATAATACCTTGTTATTACGACACCACTTCTATCTGCAACTTCTGCAAACACAATCGGTTAATTTTTGTACCGGTGATCAACTGAATACTTTTCAACAATATCAATTGTTGGAATATGCTTTTTACTGTGCAGCCATTATAAAAGATCAAACAATGATGGCGCAAATTATGGCCGAGCGTAAGAAGTTGCCAACCGACATTAGCCAATTGCTTGGGCAATTGCAGCAGATCGTATCACTGGGTTCATCACCCATACCCGCGGGGCTACAAATAACACATCCCCTGGAATGGTTCTTAATCCGTCATATGAACCCTAAGCAACTTGGTGTTTTGGCTAATAAATTGAATAATCCTGCTATCATAGCATCTATGATAGATGACGCAGAGATACCATTAGATACGCGACTATCATTAGCAGAACAAGCCTATAATAAGGCAGAATTACCAAAAGAAACCTTAGAAAAATTATATGGTCAGGTACCGGTTACAGATAAGGATCGTACGCAGGCATTATTGTGGAACGCTTCTTCCCTAAACCAACGTCAGCGCGCGGTTATTTGGCATATGATGAGTACGGCAGGTATTGCAAACGCCGATAAAATTCAATTGTTTCTAAAATTGCTGCAAAATAGCAAAGATTATCATCATTATTTGGCTACGCTAGAATTGTACCACCAGCAAATGCTTTTATTATCTGTTGATACAACTTTATCATCCTATGCTTTTGTCATGGCACGGGCATATTTCGCTGCAGAATTGCCCGAACAGGCGCGTGAATGGAAAAAACTGGCTGAAACAGCAGGTGATATCAGTATTGATGATGTCAAAAAATTAAATATTTGGGCTGCCTTGTATCAGACAGGGCAGGGTAGCATGATAAAACCAACCGATATTCCAAGTAATATTAAGGTTGCCAACAAAATTGAAACACAGCAACGTTTCTCACGTGTTGCGGCTATCCTTGAGGGGGTTGGATTAAGTGGTGGCCTAATATGGCCAGAACTGGCCGGTGAATTTGCAAGTGATTCTGAAGCAGCGGTTGATATTAATCAGTGGTTTTATTTAAGCGATGCGGTGCGTGATCTTGGGGCAGGCGAGGTCTATATTATTCTTGCCAACTATATACAGCAAAACGGTTTTGGAGCAACCAAGGCACAATGGGCAGCCCAGATTTTGATGGTTTTGCGTCAGCTGGGATTTGATACTATTGTGCGTCAATTAGCGATTGAAGGATTATTGGCCAATGGTCTATAGCGATAAAAAATATTTATATTAACATAAAACCTTATATCATCTTGTTGTGTATGATTGGCATAATAACCTGAATATGGTCATGAAAACATGGGCGGCATAGGGCAAAAAGATATTCAATTGATTGACGCATTCTTGGATATGATGCGTGGTGAGCGTGGTGCAAGCAACAACACTTGCGAATCTTATCAACGTGACCTTAAAGATTTTGCAGCTTTTCTTGATCGCTCTGCAAATACTTTGATCAAGGCCGAATCCAAAGATATTCAACTATATCAGCAAAAACTTGCCGCAGCTGGGTTTTCGGTTAAAACCATAGCACGGCGTCTATCATCGCTAAGGCAAATGTACCAGTTTCTTTTAACGGAAGAACTCCGGCAAGATGACCCAATGACCTTGGTTGAAATGCCAAAATTAAACCGTTCGCTACCCAAAACCGCCAGCGAGGGACAAATTGACAAGTTGTTGCAGGTTGCAATCAATCAGCAAAATCCCGAAGGTTTTCGTATGGTTGCAATGCTTGAGTTATTATATGGCAGTGGGTTGCGTGTGTCTGAGCTTGTTTCACTCAAAGTCAACCAAATTGCTACCCAGGAAGGAACGATATTAATTCGTGGAAAAGGGTCTAAAGAACGGTTATTACCCCTAAGCCAGCCAGCCCAAATTGCTTTAAAAGATTGGCTTAAACATCGTCCGGAAACCTTGCCCAAAGACAGAAATGGTTTACCCATCTTATCCGGATGGTTATTTCCGTCATCAAGTAAAAATGGGCATATGACACGACAGAATTTTGCGGTACAGTTAAAAAAGATAGCACTTAAAGCGGGTCTTGATGCAAAACAATTCTCGCCACATGTGTTACGCCATGCTTTTGCCACACACCTTTTAGAGCATGGGGCAGATTTACGTAATGTTCAACAGCTTTTGGGTCATGCAGACATAGCAACCACCCAAATATATACGCATGTTACGGATGATCGTAAAAAAAATCTGGTCCAGCACTATCACCCATTAAGCAAGCAACAAAAGACCAAAACAGCCAAATAAAACTTTTTTCTGGAAAGCCTTGATCTTCGCCGTATTATCGGGCACAATCGCTCGCCTTAGTTAATTTGTTTGGATGGACGGGGATATTTTTATGCCAATTTTTCTTGATTTTGAGAAACCAATTGCCGAACTTGAAGAAAAAATTGCCGAGCTACAACAATTATCTGGCAATAACGGTGTAAGTATTGCTGATGAAGTGCGTAAGTTACAATTGAAGGCAGAGAAGATGCTGAAGCAAACCTATGGCAAGCTGACAGCATGGCAAAAAACCCAAGTAGCACGGCACCCAGAAAGACCCCATTTAAAAGATTATTGTAAGATTTTATTTCCTGATTTATTGCCACTTGCCGGAGATCGTTATTTTGGTGAAGATCAGGCAATTATTGGCGGCATTGCAACTTTTCACGAACGATCGGTGATGATTATTGGTCATGAAAAAGGTTCGGATACCAGTAGCAGAATGCGCCATAATTTTGGTATGGCTTTGCCAGAAGGATACCGTAAAGCACGTAGGTTAATGGAAATGGCCGATCGTTTTGGATTGCCAATTATTACCCTTGTTGACACGCCTGGAGCTTATCCGGGCGTTGAAGCTGAAGCACGTGGTCAAGCCGAAGCTATCGCTAAGTCAATTGAAACTTGTCTTCGCTTGCGTGTGCCGATTATATCGGTGGTGATTGGTGAAGGTGGGTCGGGTGGGGCGATTGCCCTTGCTTCTGCAAACAAAGTTTTTATGCTTGAAAATGCCATTTATTCGGTTATTTCGCCCGAAGGATGTGCATCGATTCTATGGCGCAGTGCAAATTACTCTAAAGAAGCGGCCGAGGCATTAAAGTTAACAGCCGATGATCTTTTACAACTACGTGTAATCGACGGGATTATCCCTGAACCGTTAGGTGGTGCGCACCGTCAGCCAGAACAAACTATTCAATCGGTTGGGCAAATGTTGCAAAAGACGCTTGATGAATTATACACAAAATCGTTGTCCAATTATCAAGAACACCGTCAGAAAAAATTTTTGGCGATTGGCCATGGTTTTTAACTTCAGCAATAAAAGCAAGCCATGATTAATTCCTGGATTGATGGTTTAACAGCTGGCCTTGCCCTGATCATGGTTATTGGTGCACAATCGGCTTTTGTTCTGAAGCAAGCCCTTATGGCTGATCGTGGTTTTTTGGCCGCAACAGTTAGTTTTTGTTGTGATGTTTTTTTATTAACCATTGGCATTGCGGGCTTTGGGGCATTCGTTGCCCAGTCAGTTATACTCAAAAAATATGCTTCAATCGCTGGCGCAGTTTTTTTATTTGGGTATGCTGCAAGGTCAATTTACCTAATATTTTACCCCAAAACGCAGGATATATCGGGTGGACAACCTAAAACATCTTCATGGCTGGTAGTTGCTTTGGCGGCGTTAGGGTTTAGTTTAATCAATCCACATGCTTGGCTTGACATGGTGGTATTAATGGGGGGGATATCGAACCAATACGTTCAGGATCAACGGTTGTGGTTTTACTTGGGTGCGGTTGCTGCATCAGCGCTGTGGTTGTATGGGTTGGCTTTTGGTGCAAAATTTCTAGAACCGCTTTTCCGGCATCCAGCCACCTGGCGTATTTTAAACGGGATTATTGCAGCGTTACTGACAAACATAGCATTTGGTCTTATAGAACCATATATGCTCGGTGTTTAGTTACCTACAGCCTAGGCTTGATTGAAATGTTGTTCAGCCAGCATTTGCAATTTCTTAATAATTCTATTTTCAATTTGACGTACACGTTCCTTGCTGATACCTAGGTCTTGACCCAAAATTTTTAAGGTATCTGACTCATCACCAAGATATCTACGGTGTATCAGTTGTTGTTCCCGGTTTGTCAAAGTCTTAAGTGTTTGCTTTAACCATGTACATTTTGCTTCGTAATCAAGATGTTCACTAACCTCTTCCTCGGGAGTTGGTCGGTCGTCCGCAATATTTTCTTGCCATTCATGGTTGTTATTGTTTTCAATCGGGCTGTTTAAAGAAAAATCGCGACCCTGAAAACGATTATTTGCCGCATCAACAATTGCGGTTGATATCCCAAGTTCTTTGGCCAATTGTTGAATACCGTTATCATGAGTATCTGTTCTATGCAGTTTTTGTTTCATCATGCGTAAACGGTAAAACAGTGTTTTATGCACTGAACTTGATGCTGTGCGCACCAATGACCAGTTTTTTAGGATATATTCCTGCAAAGCAGCACGAATCCACCAGGTTGCGTAGGTTGAAAAACGAACGTTTTTTGCAAGATCAAATTTTTCTGCCGCCTGTAACAATCCTATCTGTGCCTCTTGAATTAGGTCGTTTAACGGTAATCCATATTTATTATATTTGACTGCAAGGCTAACGGCTAATCGCCCGTGGCAAGTAATAATACGGTGAAAAGAAGATTGCTTTTGTTCATTTTGCCACTCTAACCACAGGTTTCGTTCTTCATCAGCCGATAATAAAGGTTGTTGCATCTGCATACGTATGGTTGCATAGGCGTGGCTTGAAGGATTTGATCTTTCATTTTTTTTCATAACAACACCTTTGTCTGATTTTTATATAACTTAATACGACTCTATGGCGAAATTGGATCAATGCCGTTAGTCATTCTTATTTTATCGATGATGTTTATTTTACTTCGTCAATTTCCCATAGTATGAAATTTAATAAATGACAGGCAAAAATTTTTATGGTATTAAGGCGTCACGGAAAATATAAATTTTTTCTAACATATATGAACACAAATTTATTTATATAATTTGTGTTATACAAGGAGATAAGAACATATGTTACCCCTAAGACGGACGTTAAACCAAACCGCAGCGGTTGTTGCATTGTCAATGTTGATGCCTGCATTATCACAAGCCCAGCTAACCGGGATGAATTTTGGTGTTGAGGCAGGGTGGAGTAGTGGTTCTGAAGATTGGAATACCCAGGCAACAGCCATGGTACCTTTATTAAATAATCCAGTAAGCATGTTATATACAATGGCACGGGTTGGAATGCAGCATAAAGATCCACATGGCTCGGTCGGGTTTGGGTACCGGCATTTCTTTGAAGGCGGGTTTGGCGCCGGTGTTTATGGTAGTTTTGATGCACAAAGAACTGAACATAACAAAAGATTTCAGGGCTTTACCACCGGTATAGAGGTATTTATTCCCGGTGGTGTTGCTGTATCAACAAATATTTATGTGCCGGTTGGTGACAAAAATAAAGTGGTTGGTGGAACAACCAATTCAGGTGTTGCAGTTCTCAAGGATCAGCCTGGGTCGTCTGGTTCTTGTAACCCCGCTAACCCAGCACGTGTTTGTAGCTTGGTTGTGGATGGGCGCAAAGAGGCCGATATTGAACGCAACAGATTGGGTATTGATTTAACTGTTTCATATGAAACCAAAATTGGAAATATTTTATTCAACCCATTTATTACTGGCTATCTTTTTGAACGGGATAGCAGCAGCAAATTGGGGTTGATGGTTGGTGCGGATGTTGGTGTGCCAATAACTTCTGGTTTAACGCTTACCGGTGGCGGCCGGATTCGTTATGACCGCGAAGAAAAAACAGATGTTCTGCTTGGAATTGGCCTTAATATCCAGTTTGGCGGTGTCGCGCGGGCCAATAGCCAAACAGCAATGCATCGTTTGCCACGACGCTTGCCCGATCATATGCGTGTTCAACAAGATAAAGGTCAAACTTTTTCAGACGAACCAGTGATTTGGGACCGTAATACTTCTGGTCAACCGGTGTCCGAAGTTCGCTTTGTGAATGCAGCCAACCAGAATAATGCCGCAACAATTGTTGCCAATACCCAGCAATCGGGAATTGTTGTATTTGATGGTAATATTGCTTTACCCAACGCAACGCTCAATATTATGAATAATAGTGTTGGGTTGATTAGTGGGGGGACCCAGTTAAATCTTACAGGTGCAGTTGGTGGTAACAAATTTGTATTTACCGCCCCAGGCACCCGCGGTACTATAACCCAAAATAATGCTGTTGATGTGATTAGGGCAAATAATAAAAGCAACCCAATTTTAGAAAATTTAACACTGCGTAAAGGCATGAGTATTGTTGTGTTGGACACAACATCCCGCGCCCGGTTGATAGGACTTGATTTGGCTGATTCCACCCAAGATACAATTTTCATTAGTAATTCAGATTTTATACAAGTTAGCAATCTAAAAATTGATAAGTCAGCTGCTTCGGCTGTGCGGGTTAATGCTTCTGCCAATCTTGGTATGATGGACATTGATATTTCTAACACAAATAATATAGCTATTCACCTTGATAATGTACAACGTGCACAGATTATTGATTTTAACATTAATAAAACAACCACGGGTAGAGGGGTGTTTTTTGAGAGTTCTAAGAATATCGTGCTTGAGCGGGGTAATATTCTGGATACAGCAAACAATCAACGAGCGATATCAACAATTGGCGGGAGTGACATTATGGTAAAGGATGTTGTTATTCGTAATGCCTATATTGGCGTGGAAATGGAGAATACCGCCAATGTGCAGCTAACAAATCTTGAGATTAGACGTATGGCCTCGGTTGCCGGCAGTATAGGTGTTAGTTTGATTGGGGGAAGCTCTGCAACTTATACAAATGTTTCGGTTGTTAATTATAGGCTTGGTTACGGAC
>JAEUKQ010000018.1 GCA_016794225.1 Alphaproteobacteria bacterium
TAAAATTGCATCCAACCACAAATCAATTTTTAATAGACAAAGAATCTAACATGATTTTGTGGATGTAGTGACAAAATTGGCTTTCTTGAATAGATGCTGGCAATACCAAGGTATATTCCCATACATCTTCTAAGACAAGGTAGTTGTTATAAGGAGCAATATTCTTCATTTCCTTAGGCGTTTGCCATTTTATTACCTTTATCTTGCCTTCAAGCAAAGGTATTTTGCGGGCACACCAAATAAAACATCCTTCTTTATTTCTATCAAGGAAAAAACCTTTACGTTCATGAAGCTTACTCATCATTTTATTTTTAGCAAAAAAACATCTCTATATAAGCTGGTAACCGATCAAATTCTTCAAGAACTGGTTTCTTCCATAACAATTGTAATTGTGAAATAAATTTAGGTTCAACATTATTTGGTGGGATATTAGACAAAAAAATGTAATCTACACCAGTGATCATGAATTCCCCTTAGAAATACAAATTAATAGCAGAAGATTACCCTAAATGATTTAGTCGTTTTCTGGCAAGGAATCTTGAACAATATCAACTTTTTTCTTTTTAAGGTTTAAATTAAAGTGGATGAATTATCTACCTGAAAACTGATCATGAAATATTCTTCACTGGTGCTTAAGTAGTTTGCTTTTCAAGGAAATGCACATAACACTGTCTGGCTTGGGTATCCTTATCTAAGCAATCAAAAACCCCCAAAATTCATGAAATAGAATATCTAAATGTTGACGATAGGAAAAGGCCACCCCCTTGGCTTTTTACATTTTGTCAAAGCTTTTGGAGTTCAAACTTTTTAGTGATTTATGATGGCGGGAGTGACGGGACTCGAACCCGCGACCTACGGCGTGACAGGCCGTCGCTCTAACCAACTGAGCTACACCCCCTAAATAACCGTCATTGTTTACTCTGATAGCCTTGGAATGTCAATATGATTTAACTAATGGCAAAAAAACAGTTAAATTCATCTAAAAATCAAGCTATCAACAAATAAGCTTGTCCAAGCTATTTTAAAATAAACCCTTAATGCTCCTCTGATAATTTGATAATTGTATTACCCATAGATTAATCACAATATTGATTGAATCAAGCCATACCTATGATTATGATATGTTAATTGTTATCAAGATGAATGAAGTGGTTGTTGTCCGTTTGTATCACTTAAATTGTGGATTCCATGATTAGTTTTATTACAAATTTTCTGGGTGGGGTTGGCCTTTTATTGCTTGGCATGTGGCTGCTTACCGAGGGGCTTAGATCGGCAGCAGGCCCAAATTTACGCAACAACCTACACCGGTGGAGCGGCAATAACCGCCAATCGCTGTTGACGGGTTTATTACTTACGGTTGGTGTTCAATCTTCAAGCCTTATAAGTGCCGCCACTCTTGGTTTTGTTAATGCACAACTGCTAAGCCTTGAACGCGGAATTTGGATTATTTATGGCAGCAATGTTGGCACAACCCTAAGTGCATGGATAGCCGCACTGGTCGGTGTACGGTTTAATATCGATGGCTTTGCCTTTGTTTGGATTGGCTTTGGTACGTTATTGCGGTTATGGAAAAGCAAGGCTTGGGCACAAGGCCTTGGCATGGCAATTGCTGGTCTTGGTTGTTTCTTTTTAGCACTCAATACTTTAAAAAATGGCTTCAGCACGCCGGACATAAACCTTGTTTCCTTAAGTTTTATGCGCGATAGCAGCTTTATCAGCATGTTGATTGGGTTTGGCGCGGGTGTTGTTCTTACTGTTTTAATGCAATCATCAACAGCTGTAAGCATTTTACTGTTGGCTGCCGTCAGCAATCAAACCGTTTCCCTACCATTTGCCGCCGCCGGCGTTATTGGTGCAAATATTGGCACAACATCGACCATTGTTTTAGCCTCGCTGGGAGCTACTGCTAATGCACGGCGTTTGGCAGCGGTACATGTTCTTTTTAATGTGTGCAGTGGTATTATTGCCTTGGTGCTTTTATCGCCCTTTTTATGGTTAACTGCACAGTTAGCTTCTTTGGTTAATGGGGTTACAGATGCTGCACTCTCGCTTGCCCTTTTTAACACGTTGTTTAACATTTTTGGCGTTCTTATTATGTGGCCTATGACCAGGCCGATGATAAATTGGCTACAAGGGCGTTGGCAACATTTACAACACACCGATAATTACCAACGGCTTGAATATCTTGATCAACACAGCTTGATTATCCCAACTGTTGCACTGAAAAGCTTTTATCTGGAAATACACCGATTGGGGCGCGATGTATTGAACGCAGCGCAAGATGTTTTAAAAAATGTACATCCCCAACAAGCAAAGTTACAGCAACTACACCAACGAATTGAACTTATTCGCCATGCTACTAATTTGCTAAACCAATCCCCGCTTTCCAAGGATGTTAGTGAAAAATTACCCATTTTGCTGCGTGCCTTAATTCATTACCAAATGCTGCTTGAACATCTGCAAACAGATTTGCCAAGCTTTAACGCACAATCCATACCAGCCGAATTGAATGATATTTACCAACAAATCAATCTATATGTGGCTGAAATTATTCGTCTTGGTCAGCAGGAAATAACCACCCAAGATTTGGCCAAAATAACCGTTGATTGGCAATCGCTGCTGGAACGGTATCAATTATTAAAGCGCAAAACACTACAAATTACTGCCGAAGGGAATTTATCGGTTGCCAGCGGCGACCAATTGCTGCGCCAGCTTGAAACACTTTATATTATTGCCGACCGCACCTTGCGCGCTGGCGAACGCTTATTAGCTACCAGCGACCCAATAAACAAGGCAAAACCCTAGAAATTTTCATGGTTATATGCTGATACACCTTGGTGTTAAGGCAAAGCAGGTAATACCTTGAAAGCTATTATGGCGAACAAGATTAAGTCGCCTGATGGTGTTGCATATACCAATATTTACAGCTTCTATAATGTGCTTGATAAGCTGAGTACAAGTATTACTGGATTAACCACTTACTCAACTTTGCTAATGGCTACAACCATATTAAAATGGTATTAAGAATTTCTAGAGCTAAGCCAAGAAGATCTTACGCAACCATAACGGCATTCCCCGTAAAAACTTCGCCTTGTTTTAAAGGAGTGTGCGTTTAAATCCAATGATGGTTCACCGAGGCAGCAGATCAACCTGTGCTTCATTGGATAAAGTCTTAAGTTTATCTAGTGTAGCCCGTATTTTATTAATTAGCTACAGCTTGAATATGGTGTAATTATCTATACCACATTGATACTTTCTAAATAAATTTCTACCCTGGCTGCTTATGGCAGTTGGAAATCATATATTTTAAGATCAAGGACATCAGCTAATTTTTTATCATCGTTTAATGATAATAACCGTTGCAATTCCTGTTTTGATATTGGCACAGTTGACGAAAATTTTGAAAGTCCAAAAATTAAACGCCTGTTAATAACCACCGGACTTATTATATGATATTTATAAGATTGGCCATCTTCTTCATAACGCAAAATGTTTTTAAAATCTATCCCAGCTAAGATAGTTTTCTTATTAATTAAAGTTCCATCCTTTTTTAACTCCCAGAATAAGAGCCTTTCATATTCTTTATCTTCAACAGGCATAAGCATATTTTTATCATCTGCACGAAAATATTGCTGTTGACAAAGTACCATATAGCTTTCCTCATCCCCCATAACCCACTGTGGATATAGGCAAAATGCTCCTTCATTATCATCAGAGAATGGTCTATCAACAGTAAATTGGTATTGCCATTTTATTTTGGGGCTATTTTCCTGACTAGTTAATGGCCGAGGATCAACAATCGTCAATCCCAATTGATATAGAAATTCATAATCTTGCTTTGCACCAATATTAAAGGCTAAGAAATCCATATAGCCCTTTTTATCAATATTAAAGTACCAGTCGAAATCTGGCATCTCATTAGCTGAAAAATCACGTATCGTCCATCCATAACCTTTTGTGTAGTATCCTATAAAGAAATGGAGAGAAATTAGATTATCACTAGCCTCATTATTTTTCTGTGTTATCAAAGAAACAGCCATACTATCATTTTCTAAACTCCAAATATTAATCCCCTGCTCATTGTCACTTAAAAAGATCTCACCTGATAGAACAGGAAAATTGGAATCTTGAGACCACTGTTGTTTCCCTTGATCATTAATTTTAATTATCGTAAAGGGCAAAATCGGTTCAGGTAGATTATCTTGGATAGTAGATTTTTTTAACCCGTTTAAATCATAAGCCAAAATTAAGTAACCATCTTGGGTTTTGCTTATCTTAATATTTTTTCCAGAAAGATTTGGATAAGATTGGATTTTAATTTCGTATTCCCATTCTTTCTTTCCTTGGGGATTAAATTTAACAACTTTTAAAACCGGGTATTCCAAAAGCCCTATTAATGAACCATCGGCAAAGACAGTAAATATTTGAAAAGCAGGATAATCTTCATGAAGTACTGCGTCCAAAATCACTGGAGCCACTTCATTACCTGCACCATAATTCAAGATTTTGTGCCAAATCCTGACTTCCTCGCCTATTTTAAGTGTACAAATTAATGCTTGTCCCACTACAAAAGAGGTGTTATTGCCCTTTTTTGCTACGGGATCAACCCTAGAAAGTCGGCAGATGCCAAGTTTGTCAAACTTTTCCTTAGCCAATAATTGAAAAATTGGTTGCCATGAGAACTCTTTGGGGGTGCTTTTTTCTTGGGAATAAGCAAGGGTAAATATCCCGCTCGATAATAAAATGATAAAGCAAAATTTTATTATCTTTTGCACCAGCAAAAACATTTCATCCTCCCTTAAGATAATCTCGTCAGAAAAAATTATATCTTTTTACTATATTTCCACTACAATTGTAATGTAAATTTTTTATAAAAAAAGAACCTTGCAAAAACTTTTGCGAGATAAAAATTCTTTGTTCAAAATTTTTAATAAGCTTGCTCAAATCATTGGCAACGGATGCATGTTTTTGAAAAAACATTATTAAAATTTCTGCTTGTCATTTTGAATATTTCAGTTATAAAGGCCTAACGTCTTTATATTTTGGGTGGTTCAGGCGTCGTCAGGGCATGCCGACACCCCCGAAAGAAGCAGTTTAGTTATGTGTTTATGAAAGGAAGTTAAATGCCCAAAATGAAAACTAAAAGCGGGGCAAAGAAGCGTTTTGCCCTAACTGGCAGTGGGAAGGTGAAGATGTATCCTTCACAACGCCGTCACCGTCAAGTAAGCCGCCCCAAGAAAATGAAGCGTCAGCATCGTGGGCCAGAAATTATGAATGTGGCCGATGAGAATTTTGTTAAACGCTATTATTTTCCAAACGGTTAGATAGGGGGTTATTATGGCTCGTGTAAAACGTGGTGTTCCTGGGCGTGCCCGCCGCAAAAAAGTTCTTGCGATGGCCGCTGGCTATCGTGGCCGTGCGTCCGAGGTTTATTCAGTTGCACTTGAAAAAGTTGAAAAAGCTTTGCGCTATGCTTACCGTGATCGGCGCAACAAAAAGCGTGATTTCCGCAGTTTGTGGATTCAACGTATCAATGCCGGTGTTCGCCCACACGGCATGACGTATTCGCAGTTTCAGCACGGTTTAAAATTAGCAGGCATTAGTCTTGATCGGAAAATTTTGTCTGATTTGGCAACTCGTGAACCTGAATCTTTTAAAACAATTGTTGAACAAGTTAAGGCAGCTATTCCTGCCAAAGCAGCTGTTTAAAGCGTTAAACGTCGATAACTATAAAAAGCTGGGCAGGAAACTTCCCAGCTTTTTTTATTTAAATATTAATTAGGCTTTATGATGTCTGAAAACCATACCCTTACTGTTGAAAATATTAATCTGGTACACCAAGAAGCGCTGCATCAATTGGCAAGCGTTACCAGCATAGCAGAACTTGATAAGATTCGCCCAGATTTAACCGGCAAAAAATCGCCTTTAATAACCATGCTTAAAATGCTTGGAACCCTAAACCCCGATGAACGTAAGGCATTGGGTGGACATCTGAACAAAGTCCGCGAAGAAATAGCAACCGCCCTGGATAAACGTGAACACATGTTGCAACAACAAGCACTTGAACAAAAATTGCAGCAAGAAAAACAAGATGTAAGTCTACCACCAAGGCCAGATATGGTTGGTAAAATTCATCCAATTACCCAAGTTATTGATGAAGTTCGACATATTTTTTCCAAAATGGGTTTTCAACTGGCAGAAGGGCCAGATATCGAACGCGAATATTATAATTTTACCGCCCTAAATTTTCCCGATGACCATCCAGCTCGGCAAATGCATGACACATTTTATTTGCCAACATCCCAAGACAATCCGGAATTAGGAGCTGTTCTGCTGCGCACCCATACGTCACCTGTACAGATTCATGCTATGCGACAGTCACAACCACCACTAAGAATTTTAGCACCAGGTCGAACATATCGTTGCGATTCCGACGCCACACACAGCCCAATGTTTCATCAAGTTGAAGGGTTAGTTGTTGACCGGAATATTCACATGGGGCACTTGAAAGCATGTGTTATCGATTTCTGTCAAACTTTTTTTGGTATTAGTAATTTAAAAGTGCGGTTTAGACCTAGCTACTTTCCATTTACTGAACCATCTGCAGAAATGGATATTGGCTGTTTGCGTGGCGATGGAAAACTGAAAATCGGTGAAGGTAATGATTGGCTTGAAATTTTAGGTTGTGGCATGGTTCACCCTAATGTTTTAAAAATGGGCGGAATCGACCCCGATCAATATCATGGTTTTGCTTTTGGTATTGGTATCGAACGTCTGGCTATGCTTAAATATGGCATCCCTGATTTGCGTGCTTTTTACGAATCTGATGCCCGTTGGCTTCAGCATTACGGCTTTTCACCTTTTGAAAAACCAAGTAGCATGATGGGGATATAAATGAAATTTAGCGCACAATGGTTAAAAAGTCATTTGCAAACAACAGCAACCCTAACAGCCATTACCGAACGACTTACCAATCTAGGTTTAGAAGTTGAAGAAATCATCGAAAGACCTGATCTACAAGGTTTTGTCATTGCCGAAATTATTGAGGCAAAACCACATCCTGATGCGCAGCGTCTACAAGTTTGCTCGGTTATGGTTAACGCTGCACACCCTCCCTTGCAAATTGTTTGTGGGGCACCTAATGCTCGTAAAGGTCTTAAAACCGTTCTGGGATTACCTGGATTAGTTGTGCCTGGCAATGGTTTGATGTTAAAGAAAAGCCTGATCCGTGGTGTTGAATCACAGGGTATGCTGTGCTCTCCAAGCGAACTTAAATTATCATCTGAATCTGATGGTATTATTGAACTGCCAACCGACGCCCCAATTGGCACGCCTTTTGCGACCTATGCAGGACTGGATGATCCGGTTATTCATATCGCGATTACTCCTAATCGCGCTGACTGCTCGTCGGTTTATGGTGTCGCCCGGGACTTAGCTGCAAGTGGCCTTGGAACGCTTACACCTATCAAGACACAGAACCGCCCAGGATCATTTAAAAGTCCTATACACTGGCAAATAGATTCAAGCAGCCAACAACGTTGTCCCATTGTTGCAGGAAGATATTTCCGTGGCCTGCAAAATACCCCAAGCCCGGCATGGTTGCAACGACGCTTACAAGCAATTGGACAACGTCCGATTTCTGCATTGGTTGATATTACCAATTATTTAACCCACGATATAGGTCGTCCCCTACACGTATATGATGCCAAGATGCTTAAGGGTGATTTAACAATGCGCTTGGCACACCCCCAAGAAAAACTGGCAGCGCTTGACGGTCAAATATATAACCTTTCATCAGATGATTTGATCATAGCTGATCAGCAACAAGTTCATGGTTTAGCTGGCATTATTGGTGGACAATTGGCCGCCTGCCAAGCCACAACCACTGAAGCTTTCTTAGAAGTTGCATATTTCCAGCCAACCGGAATTGCACGCAGTGGTCGTCGTTTAAATATTTTAAGTGATGCGCGCTATCGTTTTGAACGGGGTATTGACCCAGAATCTGTCAATTGGGGTATGAATATTGCTACCCAGATGATTTTAGATATTTGTGGCGGAACAGCCAGCGAAATTGTAACGACTGGCTCCATACCTTCAGCGTCTAAACCTATACAATTCCAGCCAATTTTGCTGAAACAATTGGGTGGGTTGGAAGTTGAGGAAAATAAAATTCGCCAAATTCTTTTAGCACTTGGCTGTAAAGTTGAGGGATCACTGCATAATTTAGTTGTTACTCCACCCAGTTGGCGACCTGACTTACAATTAGCTGTTGATTTGGTTGAAGAAGTAACACGGATTGTTGGATATCATGAAATTGTGCCAACCCCACTTCCAGCTTTTCATCGCCCAAATAAACCCAGCATTAATGTTGCAGAAGATAAAGACAAAAATAAAAAAACAGCTCGGGCACCCGGGTTAGCAGACATGCTATCTTACAATCGCCAAGAACAGTTAAAACGTTTAATGGTAAGCCGTGGTTTCCAAGAAGCTTTAACCTATAGCTTTATTGCACCAAAGGCAGCCAGCTATTTTGGTATAACACCTCGTTCTTTGGTACTTACGAACCCAATAAATGCTGATCTTTCGGTGATGCGTCCCAATTTATTACCTAATTTATTAGACGCCGTGCTTCGTAACCAGAATCGTGGAATTAAAGACTGGGCTGTTTTTGAATTTGGCCCTATTTTTAAGGGAAACAAATCCGACGACCAACAGCTTGTTTTGGCAGCGCTGCATTGTGGTTACGCCGAAAACCGTCATTGGTTACAAAAGCCAAGAATGGTGGATGTTTTTGACATAAAGGGACATTTATTCAGTTTATTGCAGGCCAGTGGGGTGTCGCTTGAAGGCATTACCACCGAAACTCCGGCTGCTGGTTGGTATCATCCTGGTCGTTCGGGTCGCATTACCAGTGGTAAAACAACCTTGGCCGAGTTTGGAGAAATCCACCCAAACATATTACAGGCCTATGACATAATTAGCCCAATCATTGCCTTTGAACTGTACTATAACGCTTTACCAGACGCAAGAATGCCTCAAAAATCGGTGTTATCGCTATCGCCCTTTCAGCCAGTTGAACGGGATTTTGCCTTTGTCGTTCACGCAGATATAGCGGCAGAAAAATTGCTGCGGGCAATTCGAATGGTTGATAAACAATTAATACGCAAGGTAGAATTATTTGATGTATACAGTGGTAAGGGCTTGCCTGATGGTACGAAATCATTGGCTATCGGGGTTATTTTGCAGGCCCATGACCATACGCTGACAGATACCGAAATAAACGAGGTAAGCACCAAGATACTTGCCGCTGCCAATAAATTGACAGGTGCCGTGCTACGACAATAAACAAGTATGGCGCCATCTATGTTAGTTAGGGTGATTTTTGATTTATTTTGTTTTCAGCTATTTTGCATGAATATACACTTTTGGTTGCAGGTTCTTTGTCTTTATATGCTATTGACTTAGTAAACGATAACCTTGCTTAACAGATTCGTTTGGTATAAAAGCATGATGTTTGGTTTAAGTTTGGATAATATATACCCAAATAGAAAATAGAAAAAATCTGAATGGTCGCTTACCCTATTCGTACCCTTAATGTTTTTTTATGGATGGCAATTATTGGCTTTTTCCTAGTCCTAATGGTACAGGGCGAGCAAATTCTTGTTCCTCTATTATTTGCTATTCTGATTTGGCATCTTATTAATGCGTTAGCCAGTTTTTATCAGCGTCTAAGTCCATCAAAACACCCTATTCCTGGTTGGTTGGGCCTTAGTCTAGCAACACTTACTATTTTGTTGTGCTTTTGGGTAGTTTGGCAGATAATTATTGAAAATATGGCGGCAGTTATCGGCACATTACCCCACTATGAGGCAAACTTCGAACGCAGTTTAGCCCGTATATCAGCTTTTCTTGACCTTAAAAAAACCCCAACACTTGACCAAATTATTGGAGAAATTGACTTTTTAAGTATTCTGTCACGTCTTGCTCAAAATTTTGCCGGCTGGACTGGTACTGCGGTCGTTATTTTTCTTTATTTACTTTTTTTACTGCTAGAACAACGTTTTTTTGACCGCAAACTTCGTGTCATTTTTTCAGATGCAACACACGAAAAACGTATCCGCGATGTTTTAGCCAGGATCAGGGTTGAAACACAACGCTATTTATGGGTTAAAACTGTTATAAGCTTGGTCGTAGGCCTGGCCAGTTATCTGCTACTAAGACTTGTGCATGTCGACTATGCTGAATTCTGGGCTTTCTTGGTTTTCTTTTTAAAATATATTCCTGTACTTGGCGCTTTTATCGCAACGTTATTGCCTGCATCTTTAGCTCTTATACAGTTTGAAACGTTATACCCCTTCTTTTTGGTACTGGGAGGGTTAGGAATTCTGCAGTTTATTATTGGTAACTTCGTTGAACCACGCATGCTTGGTAATTCTTTAAATTTAAGTCCTTTTGCTGTGATGGTTTCATTAATGACATGGTGGTATATCTGGGGAGTAGCCGGCATGTTTTTGTGTGTACCAATTTTGGTTACATTGGTCATTCTATTTGCACACTTCCCAAAAACAAAACCCTTAGCAATTTTACTAACAAGTCGCGGTCAGATTGACCGTTTTCTTAAGCAGTAAGCTTTTTCCACACCAAACAGCGGATTATTCCCTGTAAATCTCTGTGCTGTTTCACTAATTCAAATTTGTTGTGGGTTGCAATAGCATTAATTGCGTCTTCCTGCCCTTGTCCGATTTCCGCAAATAAGCAGCCGTGATCGGTTAACAGTTGGGATGCCCGTGGTAACAATTTGCGGTAACATTCTAGCCCATCAATCCCACCGAATAGAGCCTGGTGTGGTTCATACATTTTAATTTCTGGAGCAAGATTACAAATATCAGCAATTTTTATGTAAGGGGGATTGGTAATAACAATGTCAACCCGTTCATTAACAGAATTTGCCCAATCATCTTGTATAAATTGCACACGATCAGATAATTGCAGCTGGTTGGCATTATGCTGCGCTACTCCAAGGGCTTTTAAAGATTGATCCACACCAATACCACTGGCATTTGGCAGTTCGTACAACAAAGCCAGTAGCAAACATCCACTACCAGTTCCTAGATCAAGAATTTTTATTGGTTCTGTTAATTCTTTTGCAAAATTCAGCGCAGCTTCAACCAAAATTTCACTGTCTGGTCTGGGTATCAATGTATTACGATCAACAGCAAAATTAAGACCCCAAAATTCTTTAATACCGGTGATGTAAGCAAGTGGTTCACGGTTACAGCGCCTTATCATCATTTGATCTAATGCTTGGATTTTACCAGGCTCTACAACATAGTTGGAATTAGTAACCAAATAAGATGTTGAAACATTAAGTATATAGGCCAGCATGATACGCGCTTCCATCATAGGGTTATCAATGCCGGACTGTAATAATTGCGCTGAAATCTTATAAAGAATCTGTTGGACAGTGGTCATTCTTGCAATTGCGCTAACCGTGCTGCCTGATCATCGGCAACCAGGGCATCAACAATCTTATCAAGACTTTCACCATTAATAACTTTATCAATTTCGTATACTGTTAAACCTATACGATGATCAGTAACCCTGCCTTGTGGAAAATTATAGGTTCTTATGCGCTCAGACCGATCACCGCTACCAACCTGATTGCGTCGGTTAGCTGAACGTTCAGCCTCACGCGCAGCACGCTCTATTTCATAAAGACGTGAACGCAAAACTTTTAAAGCCTTTGCCTTGTTTTTCAGCTGTGATTTCTCGTCTTGCTGCTGAACGACTAATCCACTGGGTATATGGGTAATACGTACGGCACTATCTGTTGTATTTACCGACTGACCACCAGGCCCGCTTGCCCGAAAAACCTCGATTTTAAGATCTTTGTCTTCAATTTTTATATCAACTTCTTCCGCCTCGGGCAATACGGCAACTGTCGCTGCCGAGGTATGAACACGGCCTGATCCCTCGGTCATTGGCACACGTTGTACGCGGTGTACCCCGGATTCAAATTTCATCCGGGCAAAAACTCCACGTCCCTGAATTAGGGCTGTAGCCTCCTTATAACCACCAATTCCCGTATCGCTGATCGATAAAATTTCCGTTTTCCAGCGGCGCGTATCCGCATAACGCATATACATACGAAATAAATCAGCGGCAAACAAAGCTGCCTCTTCACCACCAGTGCCGGCACGTACTTCAAGAATGGCGTTTTTCTCATCGGCTTCATCTTTTGGTAACAAAAGCAACTGAATCTGCTGTTCCATTTGTGGTAACACCTCACGCAGACGATTGCTGTCTTCCTGCGCCATTGTTTTCATTTCTGGATCTTGCAGCAGAGTTTGTAAATCGGCTAACTCTTGCCTTGCTTTTTGGTAGCGATCAATAATTTCAACCAAAGGCGTTAAATCGGCATATTCCTTCGACAATTTAGCAAAGGTCTGACTATCCGGAGTTGGTGGCGTTACAAGGATAGCGGCTATTTCCTGGTGGCGTTTTACAATTTGATGTAACTTATGTTCAATACTCACAACCCAAACTCTTCTAATTAATTATTACCGTAAAAAATTGAATTTTTATCTAAATCTTTAAAGTTTTTTTATAAGATAATCGATTTTTTATCAATTGCTATCTTTAAGATATTTCAGGCAAAACCTGATGATCATGTATATAATCACGCAAGAATGGACGTAAACTGGTGTGATTTTGCTGTAAAAGCCTTTCAACAAGTTCTTGTACAGAACGCAAAGATATTTGTTCTATAACACGCCTGACTACCGAAATTGCTGAAGGTGTCATCGATAAATGACGAAAACCTATAGCCAATAAGGTAAGTGCATCAACAGGATTAGCAGCCATCTCACCACACAAATTAAGCTTAATATTTGCATGGTTACAAGCTGCAATAATCGGTTTTAAAAAGTTGATAAATCCTGGGGATAAAATATCATAACGATCAGCAATCAGTGGGTTAGACCTATCCGAAGCGCTTAGAAATTGCCATAAATCATTACTGCCTATCGATAAAAAATTCAAATCTGGTAATAAATGCTGTAACTGAAAAGCTAACATGGGCGCTTCTAACATAACACCAATTTGGATATTTTTTGGGCCGGGTTTTGCATAGCGTTGCCGATAAAGGTTTAATTCCTGAAGCAAAAGTTCTTTAGCCTCAAGGTATTCACGTACCAATCCAACCATGGGAAACATAACATATAAATCATAACCATCTGCAGCAGTAATTAAAGCTTTTAGTTGTGATCGCAACAAAACAGGTCTATCAAGAGTCATACGAATCGCACGCCATCCCATTGCCGGGTTAGCCTCGGGCTGCTTTTGCCAGTAAGGTAATAATTTGTCTCCACCCACGTCAAGTGTTCGGAAAACAACTGGTTTACCTTTTGCTTCCCCTAAGACTTGACGGTAAATATTAATCTGCTGGCTTACGGTCGGAAGGGCATCCTGAGTCATAAAAGTGAACTCGGTACGAAACAAACCAATACCCGAAGCGCCACTGGAATGTAGTGCTGGCATATCCAGCAATAGACCAGCATTCATTGATAATTCAATAGGTATGCCGTCCTTACTAATTAATGGACGTGCTGCCTGCACGCTGGATGCTATCATAGAGTTACCGTAACGATGCTTATGCGATACAAGTACGCTTTGCAAAAGCTTATCATTTGGCCTTAGCAGAACCAAATGATGGTCAGCATCAAGAATTACTGTATCACCTGCCTTAAAATTTTGGGTGGCAGCTGATATTACCAACAAGGGTATTCGCAAAGCACGCGCTATGACAACCACGTGGGAATTAGGATTTGCTTGCTCTAAGATAATGCCTTTAATTTGTCGGTAATTACTCTCGAGTAGTTCAACAGCACTTAATGTGTGCGCTACCAAAATACTACTATCACCAATACTGTCTGGTATTGTCTCTACCTGTGTTGGCTGCAGCAACCCCATTAACCTTGCTGCAACATGATCTATATCAAGGATTATATCTTGTATATGCTGTGGATCCGGTTGAATACGTAGCTTAATATCATCACAAACTTTAACGATTGACTCTTCAGCCGACAACCCGGATTGAATTGCCTGAACTATTCTTTTTAACCAGGCCTGATCATTTATAATTGATCGATATACTTCTAAAACATCCTGGTGTTCACCTATCCGATTAAGACCATCTACAACAAAAAAACTTTCAATTGAGTTGCGCAAACCACCAACTGCTCGCCAAAGACGTTCTGTTTCAACCAAGGCGTTTTGTTCAGATTTATAGGTTTTGATATTCTGTTTTCGCTGAAAATAAATCTGACCAATAGCAAGCCCGGGACTTAATCCTATTCCAACTAGTTTTCCAGGCAAAGCAACTGTTTCACCGTCCAGATTTTGACCAGCATCAATCCCCGGTTCAGAAAGGCTAATTACCATAACGCCAGCTAATTGTATCAGCAACGTATCATCATCTGTATAAAAACGTTGCTGATCACACAGCAAAACGATAACAGCTTCGGTAATCGTGTTGTAGATAATGGGAACGGCTAAAACCGTTTCATACTCATCCCAAGGCCATTCAACCAAGGAACTTCTGTGTTGTATTTGCGGCATTTGAGTTGTTGCAGCAATACCCACAATATCAGAATCTTGAAAAAAATATTGTTGCTTAAAAGGTGATGAATTGTTGCTTGCATAACCACCAACCAGCTTAGTTACACCGCCAGGTCTTGGAATGTAAAGGTAGCAGGCTGATACCGATAAGGTGGTAACAATTAGCTTGAACGCTTCAGTCAATCGTTCAGACGCCTTCTGTTGACAAGCAGTTAATTGGTACAACCGTGCCAAAAACTGTTTTAATGAAGCGGGGATAGAAAAATTGTTGCCAAGCCCCTTAGAGACAGGATCGTTAACATCCATTTTATAAAATTGTTTGCATCATTTGAAAACGGTTAGCTATCATGCTTGTTGCCTGGGTTACCAGCTCATGTAAAATTTGTTGTACGGGCTTTTCGTCGTCAACCATCCCAACGCTTTGACCTGCCATTAACGAACCACTTTCAATATCCCCATCGACCACAGCACGACGCAGGGCACCTGCCCAGAAATGTTCGATTGCCAGCTGCGCTTGCTTTTGATCAAGCTCGCCTTTTTCAAAACGCATCACTGTTTCCCGCTGAAACTGGATAAATCTTTGTGTTGACTGATTGGCCAATGCCCGCACGGGAATTATTGGAAAACGTTGATCAATTTGAACTGATGGCAATGCTTCACGCGCCTGCGCTTGCCTGAAAGCTTGCTTCATACGGGGATGCGCAACAGATTCGTGGGCACAGACAAACTTTGTTCCTAGCTGAACACCAGATGCCCCCATTTCCAAATAAGCAACGATCATTTCCCCACGACCAATACCACCCGCAACAAAAACGGGTACGTCACGAACTACAGGTAATATCTCTTGCGCCAGAACAGCTGTTGCAACAGGGCCAATATGCCCACCTGCCTCGGCCCCTTCAATAACTAACGCGTCAACACCACTGCGAATAAGTTTACGGGCTAATCCAAGTGTCGGTGCAAAACAAATAAGCTTAATATTATGGTGTTTAATTTTTTGAATAGCCCATGATGGTGGTAAGCCCCCCGCCAAAACAACATGACTTGCGGCATGGTCGATACATACTTGTACCATTTCCTCGAGCCGCGGATGCAGTGTAATAAGGTTGATGCCAAATGAATTTTTAGTCATTTGACGTGTTGCTTTTATTTCGTTACTTAGCATCTCAGGCGGCATCGAACCAGAGGCCAGAACCCCAAACCCACCAGCATTTGAAATTGCAGCAACAAGCTTGTGTTCTGAAACCCAAGTCATTGCACCACCCATAATCGCATAACGGCATTCCAAAAAGGCGCATCCGCGTTGCCATAAATGACCTAACCAGGCTTCAGACCTCTTTATATTCTGCGGCACAGTATATTCCCTTTCAATCTTGTTATTGTACAACTTATGGGTGATACGGCTAATATATTTTGACAAGAGTTTTATTAGAGTTAGGATGATTTTCCAACTATTTTTTTTAAGGTTAATTGTTTTCTTGCGTGTTTTTATCATATGACCCAACAAAATATACCACAAGATGTCGATAAGCCTTTTGATAAATGGGCTGATGATTGGTGGAATCCAAATGGTTCTTTCAAACCACTACACGACTTGCACCCCTGTCGTATGGAATTTATTGTTAACCAAACTGAAGAATATTTTAATAATACCTCGCCTGTCACACGCAATATCTGGCCTAATTTAGATGTCCTTGATATTGGTTGTGGCGGTGGCCTGACAGCCGAGTCAATAGCCCGTTTGGGCGCACGGGTAACAGGAATTGATGAAAGCCATAAAACAATTTCAATTGCGGCGCAGCATGCCTGCCTAGAAAACCTGCAAATTGACTATCAACCAATTACACTTGCCGCATTGATCGCCCAAAACCGAAAATTTGATCTGATCCTAGCGCTTGAGGTAATTGAACATGTTGATAGCCCAACCACATTCTTAGAAGAATGTACTGCGTTATTAAAAACAAAAGGGATTTTAATTATCTCAACCCTTAACAGAACGCCTGTTTCCTACCTTAAATCCATTATTATCGCTGAACATGTCCTAAAATTAATACCACAAGGTACGCATGACTGGTCAAAATTCCTGAAGCCAGCAGAAATTTCAAGTGTTCTCAAGACAAAAGGACTGTTTTTTAAGCAACAAAAAGGCATTGACTACCGGCCATTACACCGGCAATGGGTGTTAAGCAATAACATCAGCAACAATTATATTATGGCCTTTACCAAATAGATAGTTTCGCTATTCCTTAATCTAAAAGCTAATTAAGGCCGCTAATCATTGGTTTTAGGTAACCAAGGAACCTCTATAAAATCGATACCTTCTTCACGAAGTTGCTTTGCCTCTAGGTTGGTGGCTGTACCGTATATGGGGCGTTCTTGACTTTCGCCTAAATGAATTTTTCGCGCTTCTTCAGCAAAATTAGACCCTACATTATCAGCTTTCTTTTCAATTTCCTGACGTATTTGTCGCAACATTTTATAAAAATTATCTTTCTTCGAGACAGTTGCAACCTGAACATTCTGTTCAACAGCATTTTTTTCGGCAGCGCCCTGTTCAGAACCATGCGCAGCAATAGCCAAATCCTTAGAGGTAGTCTGGCTAGCCTTTTCAACGTTGTTATTCGAAAGGGATTTGGTAATACGCGGTGCCATAGGTGCTTTATGCACCTTGGTCGTAGCGCAAAGTGGGCAGCTTAACATTCCAGCTTTACTTTGCGTTTCATAGGCTTCGCTATTGCGAAACCATCCTTCAAATTGGTGCTGGTTATGGCATGTTAATGTAAACAAAATCATGAGATAGCCCAATGATTGTTAGCTGATCTAGTAATTTATATCATAAAAAGCCTATAACAATCAACTTTGCTTATAAAAAATACAGGCCAACACAAAAGTTGGCCTATAACATAAGAAATGATCAATAATTATTCGGTTTTTTCGGCTGCAGCCACGGCCGCAGTATTATCATTAAATTGCATTTTTTCAGTGATACGGGCTGCTTTGCCAGTTAGGCCGCGCAGATAAAAAAGTTTTGCACGCCGCACATCACCACGCCGTGTTACGGTAATCTCAGTCAACCGTGGGCTGTAAAGCGGAAATAAACGTTCAACCCCTTCACCATAAGAGATTTTACGCAAAGTAAACGAAGAGTTAATACCAGCCATCCGCCGTGCAACACAAACGCCTTCGAAAAACTGCACGCGTTCTTTTTCACCTTCAATAACCTTAACGCCAACACGCACATTGTCACCCGGGCGGAATTCAGGAACAGCACGCAACTTTTGCATTTCTTGAATTTGTTTATTTTCCAGTTCCTTAATAATACTCATAACACACTATCCTTCATAGATTCGAAACAGGCTACAGAAAACATATTTTCTCCATATAAGTCAATAGATATTCTGATTATTTACTATTCCAAATAGCCTATTCGTTTTTTAGCTTAAGATATGTTTGCCATAAATCTGGACGGCGTTCTTTGGTAATTTCTTCTGCCATCCGTTGGCGCCAGCGGCGAATTTCGTCATGGTGGCCGGACAATAAAACAGGGGGCACCGATAAACCATTCCATATCGCCGGCTTGGTATATTGTGGATATTCTAAAAGACCTGTAGCAAAGCTTTCCTCCTTAAGCGAATCAGGCTGCCCAATAACACCGGGCAATAATCGAATGCAAGATTCAAGCACGGTAAAAGCAGCCATTTCACCACCAGCCAAGATGTAATCACCAACGCTTATTTCCTGAGGTTTCCACAGCTGTAAAATACGTTGATCAATACCTTCATAACGGCCACATAACAAAATAACACCTTTTTTACTGGCAAAACTTTCGGCTATTTTCTGGGTAAATTGCTGTCCACGAGGTGATAGATAAACTAAGGGGATGTCAGGTGATAACAAGGTTATGCTTTTTAAAGCAGCATCAATAACATCGGCACGCATCACCATGCCTGCACCCCCGCCAAATGGCGTATCATCAACAGAACGATGTTTTCCAGATGCAAAATCGCGTATATTAATTGTATTAATTGACCATATTGATTGCTGCAACGCTTTGCCAGCAAGTGCATATTGCAAAGGTCCAGGAAACATTTCAGGAAAAAGTGTTAAAACAGTCGCCTGCCAGGTTGGCGGTGACATCAACTTACCCCCTATAATTCTAATTCTGCTTTGTTAACAACGATATACCCATCATTCAGATTAACTTCTGGAACAAAATGCTTCGTAAAAGGCACAAACAATTCCTGATGGTTTTCTTGTAAACGAATCTGCAAAATGTCGCCGGCGCCATAATTGGATACCTGTTGAATAACCCCAAACCCAACGCCTTGCAAATCAATAACGCACAACCCAACCAAATCAATAATATAAAATTCATCCCGGTTAACAACCGGTTTTAACCGGCTACGGTTAATATAAAGCGATGTTCCCCTTAATTGTTCTGCTTGCGCGCGGGTTTCAACACCAGCAATATGCACCAAACAATATGTAGGAAACATCTGCTGTAATGTTACCCTAAACCGGGGCAACCCCTGCTGATCAAGCAGGGGGCTATATTCTTCCAGACTATTGGGATTTTCAAGAAAAGATCTAAGCCGCAACAACCCCTTAACACCATGGGCAGAACCGATTGACGCCACCAAAACCAGTTTGTCGTCTGTAATCTTCTGCTGCATCGGTTATATGGCAAAATTATTGTGCAGCTGGTGTCTCGGCAGGTTTAGCGCCAGCTTGGGCGGCATTTTTCATGCGCTCTTGGGCTTTGGCACGTGGCAGATGCTGCTTGGTTTGATCCGTTTTCTTTTTTGCAGGCACCAAACCTGCTTTAGCCAAGAACAACTGAACACGGTCTGTTGGTTGTGCACCTTTTTCAAGCCAGTACTGAGCACGATCCGATTTCAATACAACACGCTTTTCATCATGATGATCGGCATGTGGATCATATGTACCTATCTTTTCAACAAATTTTCCATCACGCGGACTGGTAGAGGCGGCCACAACAATATGATAAAACGGTTGTTTTTTTGCCCCTTTACGTGCCAAACGAATTTTTAACGCCATTGTTTCTCCAAACTTTCCATACAAAACAAGAATTTAACAGACTTATATACTATTTATTTAGGCCGGTAAATGACAAACTGCTTCTATTTTATGACCATCCAGGTCAATAACAAAAGCCGCGTAGTAATCTGGATGATAATTTGGACGCAACCCAGGCTTGCCATTATCCTTACCGCCTGCTGCTATAGCAGCTTGATAGAATTTGTCAACAGCTGTTCTGCTTTTTGCCTTAAAGGCGACATGCATACCCTGGGCAATAACATTTCCTTTGTCCTGTGCCTTAACAATCCAGAAAAAACGATCATCTGGCGTTCCATAACCACATGAATCATCTGGAAAAGTCATATAGCGCTTATACCCTAATGCATCCATGGCTGCATCATAAAATTTCATACTACGTGTTAAATTTTTGACCCCAACAGATATATGATCGATCATGATAATTGAGTAACTTTCCGCTTAAAACATAAAATGAGGCACTTATAATGAAGCCGTCATTAAAAACCCTTATTTAGCAATCGTGCCAGCCCCTGTCGCATTAAGCCCTTAGAGCCAGATTTCCCTAAAAACTTCATCATGCGTTGCATATCCTGAAACTGTTTTAATAAACGGTTAACCTCTTGAACACTGGTACCCGACCCTTTTGCAATACGTTGTTTGCGCGAAGCCTTGATAATATCAGGATTACGGCGTTCTAGTTTGGTCATTGCAGAAATAATCGCACGCTGATGCAAAATTTTGCGTTCATCAATTTGGTGTTCGGCTAATTTTTCCTGTAATTTACCCATACCGGGCAACATTTTAACAATACTATTTATTCCCCCCATTTTACCAACCTGTTCAAGTTGTTTGGCCAGATCATTCAAATCAAACTGACCTTTTTGCATTTTATTAGCTAGGGCCTCGGCCTCGTCTTTTTCGATGGTTTGTGTTGCTTTTTCAACTAAACTAACGATGTCACCCATACCAAGAATACGGCTGGCGATTCTATCTGGGTAAAATTCTTCAACATCGGCTATTTTTTCACCAACCCCCAGTAACTTTATAGGGCAAGATGTTACATGCCGCATAGACAAAGCCGCACCACCACGGGCATCGCCATCCATACGGCTTAAGACAATGCCGGTTAAGGCTAAAGCCTGTTGAAATGACTGGGCTATACGTACTGAATCCTGGCCTGTCATTGCATCGACCACCAGCAAGGTTTCAACGGGCTTAGCCAGATCATGGATGGCAACCACCTCGCGCATTAATTCTTCATCAACATGCAAACGTCCTGCTGTATCCAGCATAACCACGTCATAACCTGAAAGCTTGGCTGTTTGTAATGCACGCCGCGTAATGTCGATTGGTTTTTGGCCTGCTATAATGGGCAAAGTATCAACCTTGATCTGTTGCCCTAAAATAGCTAATTGTTGCTGCGCCGCCGGACGCTGCGTGTCCAGCGAGGCCATTAAAACCTTTTTTCCATATCGGTGTTGTAATTTGTTAGCAATTTTTGCGGTCGTTGTGGTCTTTCCAGACCCCTGCAACCCCACCATCAAGAAAGGTATGGGTGGTTCCGCCTGTAAATTTAACGGGGCGGCGGTGCCCAGCATGCTTAAAATTTGGTCATGCACAATTTTAACAACCGTTTGGCCTGGGGTCGTGCTTTTGACAACCTTCTCGCCAACTGATTGGCGTCTAACTTCGTCAATTAGGTGCTTAACAACCGGCAAAGAGACATCAGCCTCAAGCAGTGCAATACGAATATCCCGCAAGGCCGCCTCAACATCGGCCTCGCGTAAAATACCACGCTGGTTTAATTTATCAAAAACATTTGTTAACCGCTGTGTTAATCCGGAAAACATGCTCATATCACACCTTTTGGGTATTATCAGTTTAATACGTAAAGAATAAAAGGATTTCGGTATTTAGCAACAAGTATGTTACTAAGGTTGGTATAAATAACAAAGGGGAGGAAGCTGTGGCTTCCCCCCCTTCTTCTGTTGTAACAATTATTACCCTTACCAGCGTATCGATAACCCTCCCTGGAACATCTGGTTATCTCTCTTGCCACCCAAACTCTGCTCATATCCCAATTCAAGTACCACTGGTCCAAAACCTACATTAATACCTGCTCCAGCTTTAAATTGATCCTTCCCACCATCCGTCCCACGCACGTTAAACCCAGTCCCATTCTCATTCCCCGTAAACGCCACATCCCGGTCCATATACCCCTTACCCATCACCACACGCTCATATCCCCCATGCACATACGGACTAAATGTTACTGCTCCAGCCTGAAATACACCCCCAACCTTCAGTCCAGCCTCTCCCTGCCCACGCCACCCACGCTCCTTATCCCCAACCAATCCTACATCACCCCCTCCATTCTCCTTAAACCCTTTCTCTTCATACCGCACCACTTCAAACCCTAAAGATGGCGTAATCTCGATCATCCCCAACTTGATCCCATACCCAATACCCACATTACCCCCAAACTCCCGCACCTTCTCTCGCCCTTCCACGCGCCGCTGAACCCCACCAACCCCAATCTGCCTCTCAACGCGTTGCTTCCCTTCCCCATAACTTAATCCCCCCTCAACCTCTATCCCCCCAAAGTTCCATCCCCCATACACACCTCCCATCAT
>JAEUKQ010000019.1 GCA_016794225.1 Alphaproteobacteria bacterium
GTGCAAGATTGCACTGTCGGGCATTGTTTCATCGGGTATAACCATATTCTTGGTAGAAGGGTAATCAGCCATAATTACCTCATGGAATTTGGTTTTTGATTGTGGGTAGCGCGGGCGAATCGATTGCAGCAACCAAAGTATGCCAAGCCATTGTAGCACATTTAACCCGCATTGGGAATTCGCTTACCCCTGACAAAACTGTTAATGGCTGTAGATAATCTAATTCTTCTTCGGTTAGGTCTGTTTTATTGGTTTTACCAGTTACAAGGTTGTGAAAATGTTCAAATAATTGCCGCGCTTCAGGAACAGATTTGCCCTTTAGTTTTTCAGTCATTAGAGAAGCAGAAGCAATCGATATGGCACATCCCTTACCATTAAAACCTATGTTTTCAATCATGTTGTTTGGGTTTAAAAAAAGGTAAACGGTCACTTGATCGCCACACAAAGGATTATGGCCATAAGCTTGGTGATTACAAGGGGTAATTTTGTTAAAATTACGCGGGTGGCGATTATGATCAAGAATAATTTCTTGATACAGCTCATGTAATGAATCACTCATTTATCCAAACACTTTCTTAACATGCATCAGGCCATCAATTAACTGATCGATATCTTTCATCGAATTATATAGACCAAGCGATATGCGGGTGGTGCCAACAACATCAAACCATTTCATGGTGGGTTGGGCACAATGGTGTCCTGCTCTTACAGCAACACCGTGCTGATCAAGAATAGTTGCTATATCATGCGGGTGGGCTGAATCCATAATAATTGATACAACAGGCCCGCGTTTTTCCATGTTGCCCAAAATACGAAGACCTTTGATGTCGGAAAGTCTTTGTAGCAGATAATTTAACAGTTTTTCTTCATGATGTTGGATCGTATTAAATCCAATTCTATTTAAGTAGTCGATGGCAAATCCTAAACCAACAGCCCCGACAATGTTGGATGTACCGGCTTCAAAGCGCGCTGGTGGTTCAGCAAAAGTTGTTTCTTCAAAACTGACCGAGCGAATCATATGCCCGCCACCCAAGAAGGGTGGCATGCTTTCCAAAAGACTTTTACGGCCGAATAAAGCACCAATCCCCGTTGGTCCGTATAGTTTGTGTCCTGTTAAAACATAAAAATCACAACCGATTTCCTGCACATTCACCGGTATATGTGGTGCTGCCTGGCAACCATCAATGACAACAGCGGCACCAACTTCATGCGCCAACGTGCAGATATCGCGAACGGGTAATATAGAGCCAACACTATTCGAGACATGTGTGATGGCAATAATTTTCGTGCGTTTAGAAATGATCTGGCGGAAGCTTTCCAGATTAAAGCTTGCATCGGGTTGGGGGTTGACAACCTTAATAACTGCTTTACGGCGTTGTCCTAAAAGTTGCCAGGGAACAATGTTTGAATGATGTTCAAACTGGGATAGGATTATCTCATCCCCTTGGTTAACAGCTTGGTTGCCGAAGCTATGGGCTACTAAGTTAATAGCTTCAGTTGAACCGCTTGTTAGGATAATTTCGTCTTTGGTTGATGCGCCCATAAAATGCTGAATCTTTTGGCGGGCTAATTCAAAAGCATCCGTGGCTTTAGCACTTAATCCGTATACACCCCGATGTACATTAGCATACGAGGATTGATAAAACTTTTGCATATTGTCCAAAACAAAATCTGGCTTTTGGGTGCTGGAGGCGCTATCAAGAAAGGCTAAATCTTTGTTTTCTTTCTGCCGAAATACAGGAAAATCGTTACGATAATTAACAGTGGGTGTATGTGTTGATGGAACTTGCATGGGAATCTATTACAATGAGATGGGTGACAAAAACGATTGGCGTAACAGGCCTTCAGGTATTTTATTAGTGATTTCTTCTAAAAAACCTGCGGTGATCAACGTCGCAGCCATTTCATGGCTAAAACCCCTTGACATCAGGTAAAATAGCATATCTTCATCAATCGCACCGGTTGCAGTACCGTGGCTGCATTTAACATCATCTGCGTAAATTTCCAATTCCGGTTTAGCGTAGATTCCTGCTTCAGGAGCCAGCAATAAAGCTTTATATGATTGGTGTGCTTCTGTTTTAATGGCTTGTGGTGCAATATAAATTTTTCCAAGGAAAGAAGCACGCGCAATTTTTTCATCATTTAATTTATGTGTATGTTTGAGAATGCCTTTAAAGGTTTGCTCGCTTTGTGTGTTAGGGCAAAGATGATTGACGGTTGTGACGTAGTGATGTTGTTGTTTTTCCTGTGTTAAATGCATACCTGTCACATTACAACTGGCGTGATTGCCACGTAAATCAATAGTGGTTTGTTGGCGGACAAAACCACTGCCTTTGATTAAGCTGGACATCAAAAAAGATGCTGAATCTTCTAAAGAAGCCAAGTGGTGCTGCGTTAATAGTGAATCTTTTTGACCGGTTGAAATATTATACACCTGCAGATGTGCATCTGCTGATAGATTATAATGAAAGACTTGGTTATGCCAAGACTCATCAGCACCTAACGCGTCAATCAATATGCTTGTATTGGCATGTGATGCTGCATCGATCAGGTGACACCAATTTTGAAATTTTTGTGTTGATCCGGATAATTTTATGCAAATAGGTGTGTCTGACTTATAACTACTTGGAACATGAATGAATAGCCCATTCACAAATTGCCCGGCATTATACCTTGTTAACCATTCTTCCGGGCTACTAGATACATTTTTTAGATAGCAAAGTAATTGTTGTAATTTCACCTGTTCTATATTGCTACTTAGAATTGGTTGAACTATAACACCTGCCTGTTTTAGGTGTTTGGGGATAATTAATTGTTTGCCATCAAAATAAATTTCTATTTTATCATGTGATAATTGGTCTAAAACGAAACGATCCTCTTTAACTGATGTTTTTTTTTCTAAATATTCTGCCATCTTTGTGAAGGTTGAGGGTAAAACATAACGCCACTTCTCAAGACTGGGTGAGGGTAGGTTAATTGATTGTGCCTGGTGCTGCAAGTTGTGACGAATCTGTTCAATTTGGTCTTGAACCGTAGGCATTGCGCCTTCTAAGTTTTTGCCTGACCCAATCTGTCTTTTCTTGGAGGGCATGGGGTTATACACTCCCCGCAATTGGTGCTTTAATCACTTTATCATACCCTTTTTCTTCAAGCTGTAAGGCAAGATCCTGATTGCCCGTCTTAACAATTTTTCCCTTAGACATAATATGAATTTTATCAGGAACAGTATATGTTAATAAACGCTTATAGTGGGTAATTAATACGATTGATTTTGATTGTTGCCTTTGTTGATTAATGGTGGACGCAACAATTTTTAGGGCGTCAATGTCGAGGCCCGAATCTGCTTCATCAAGAATAGCTATAGTAGGTCGTAACAAGACCATTTGCAGCATTTCTAATTTTTTCTTTTCACCTCCTGAAAAACCTGCATTCAGCGATCGGGACATCATATCTTCAGAAATACCTAATTGCAGGCGCAATTCCTTAAGTTTTTTTAGAAAGGTAAATGAGTCAACTTCTTTTTCACCAAGCTGACGACTTCTACTATTATAAATTAAGCGCAAAAAATGGCTAATCGATACACCGGGTATTTCAATAGGATATTGAAAGCCCAAAAAAATACCGGCTCTGGCGCGTTCATCTACAGACATGTTCAATAAATTTTGTCCCAAATAAGATATAGTGCCTTGTGTAACCTGGTAGTTTGGGTGTCCGGCAATTACATAAGAAAGTGTGCTTTTACCTGATCCATTAGGCCCCATAATGGCATCGAGCGATCCTTCTGTGATTGATAAATTTAGGCCATCTAAAATTTTTTTGCCGTCACGCATTACATGTAAGTTTTGAATATCTAAAACAATATTTGTCATCTTTCTGTTCCTTAGCCCACACTTCCTTCTAAGCTGATGCCAAGCAATTTTTGTGCTTCAACTGCAAATTCCATTGGTAGTTCTTGCAAAACCTGTCGACAAAAGCCGTTAACAATCAAAGATACGGCATCTTCAGCACTTAAGCCACGTTGTTGGCAATAAAAAAGTTGCTCTTCACTGATTTTAGAGGTTGTGGCCTCGTGCTCGGTGTATGATTGCTTGTTTCGATTTTCAATATAGGGAATTGTATGCGCCCCGCACATATTACCAATTAACAGTGAGTCGCATTGTGTAAAATTGCGCGCCTGGTCTGCCCCTGGTTGAATCCGAACCAGTCCACGATATGTATTCTGGGCTTTCCCAGCGGATATACCTTTTGATATGATTGTTGACCTTGTTTTTTTACCCAGATGTATCATTTTCGTGCCAGTATCGGCCTGTTGAAAATGATTTGTTAAAGCAATCGAATAAAACTTGCCAACCGATTCATCGCCCTGAAGAATGCAGCTTGGATATTTCCAGGTAATGGCCGAGCCTGTTTCAACCTGCGTCCATGATATTTTTGACCTAAAGCCGCGGCAAGCGCCGCGCTTGGTAACAAAATTGTAAATACCGCCTCGTCCCTGTTCATCGCCTGGATACCAATTTTGTACGGTTGAATATTTAATTTCTGCCTCATCTAAAGCAACCAGTTCAACTACAGCAGCATGCAATTGATGTTCATCGCGCATCGGTGCTGTACATCCCTCAAGGTAACTAACATAACTGTTACGATCTGCCACGATTAATGTTCGTTCAAACTGACCGGTTTTAGCAGCATTAATACGAAAATATGTTGATAACTCCATAGGGCAGCGTACACCAGGTGGAATATAGACAAACGAGCCGTCGGTAAAAACCGCCGAATTCAGTGTGGCATAAAAATTATCGCTGTAGGGAACAACAGTGCCAAGATATTTTTGAACAATTTCAGAATATTTTTGTACTGCTTCAGATATTGAACAAAAAATAACGCCAGCTTTAGCTAACTCTTCACGAAAGGTTGTGGCAACCGATACACTGTCAAATACCGCATCTACAGCAACCCCAGCCAACTGCTGTTGCTCATGTAAAGGAATTCCAAGCTTATCATAGGTTTGACGAATTTTGGGGTCGATCTGGTCAAGACTTTTAATATCCGGTTTTACCTTCGGGGCTGCATAATAGTGTGCATCTTGATAATCAATTTTAGCATAATTGAGTTTAGCCCAGCTTGGCTCAGACATTGTTTGCCATAGTCTAAATGCCTTCAAGCGCCAAGATAATAGCCATGATGGTTCATTCTTTTTGGCCGAGATAAAGCGAACGATATCCTCGTTTAGTCCTTTGGGTGCAATATCACTGTCGATATCGGTAACGAAACCATATTTGTACTTTTCGGCAATTAAATTCTCAACCGGATTCTTATGCTGTTTTTCCATTTCTTTTTGTGGGTTGGTTGCTGACTTCATGGTTGCACCCCATGGCTAACATTTCCTTGTTGCTCAGACCATAGTAATGGGGGGGTGTCGATGAAATCTGTAAGTGCAAAGGAAGATAATATATTACGTACGGATTGATTGACCTTATGCCAACTTGTTCTGGATTGGCAAAGATTTTCAATCGAACAACGTTCACTACCAGATGATGTGCATAAGGTTAGGTTGATAGGGCCATCAATTGCAGTAATAATGTCGGCCAAAGATATTTGATCTAATTTTTTTGCCAGTCCATAGCCACCATGCATCCCTCGTTGGGACTGTAAAATGTCTTTCCGCCGCAGCCGGGTTAAAATTTTGGCCACAGTTGGTTCAGGCAGATTGGTTAACTGTGCCAGCGTTTGCGCATTATGACTAATGGTTGGCATTTTGGCAATTTGCCCCATAATCACTACAGCGTAATCAGCCAGACGACTTAGTTTAATCATATAATAAAAGCCCGCGGATAAAAATAAGACCATTTTAGTCTGATTAGAGATAACAGATGCTTATAACAAGTCAAGGTGCTAATCATAAATTTTATTGTATAGTTGATCGACCAATTAACTTAGCCTGGCGGTCAAAAACCATAACATCAATGCTAACCAAGGGTTGTTGGCATGTATTGATAGCAACAGCACAAGCATCTTTAGCGACAATGTCTGCCAACGCAATGTGATGTTGTTGCGCTGTTAATAACAAGTCAAGGGCACTATTGGCTTGCCAAGTTAACTCTTGCAGTTTTTTATCTGCGCCACACCGTTTTAAAGCACCAGCTAAATATGAGCGGTCAATTTGGCTGCGTCCCGAGTGTAAATCAATAAATCCAGCAGCCAGTTTCGATATTTTGGCAAAACCACCGGCAATTGTTAGGCGGGGAATTGGGTTACGCCGCAAATACTTTAACAAGCCACCAACAAAATCACCCATATCAATAATAGCTTCACGCGGCGGGATAAACATGTCCTGCACACCTTGTTCAGAAGTACGACCAGTACATGCAAAAGCATGATCAATCTTATTTGCCCGACACACATCAACACCACGGTGGATTGAAGCCACCCATGCCGAACAGCTAAAAGGAACAACAATACCTGTTGTTCCAAGAATTGAAAGCCCGCCGACAATTCCTAATCTTGGGTTCCATGTTTGCTGTGCAAGTGATAATCCATTGTCTACACTAATTGTTACAATTGCCCCTCCGGGATGTTGAAATTGGTGAAAAATTTTTCGCAACTCACCATTGATCATCATGCGTGGCACCGGATTAATTGCTGGCTCTCCAACGGCAAGCGGCAATCCAGGTTTTGTAATAATCCCAACTCCATGACCTGCTTTAAAAGATATTTCTGTATTATCATGGGTTAGTACAATTTTTGATAAAACAAGCGCACTATGCGTTACATCTGGATCATCGCCGGCATCCTTAATTACCCCAGCTTCTGTTTGGGTTGATAAATAGTTGGTGGTAGCAAGGCAAAAACTTACTTCCTGGTTATTAGGTAATGTTATTGATACCGGGTCAGGAAAATTTTTTGTAAAAGCGGCTATACAAGCCGATTTTGCTGCTGCTGTGGCGCAGCTTCCTGTTGTCCAACCGCGTTTTAAGATTTTTGGTATTTTTTCTGACATTAGAAATCTATATATTCTATGTGGTTATAAGATAGTAGCAAAGTAACCTAATTAGCGCAGAATGTTATAAATTATAAACTAGCAAATTTAAATAATTGTAGGTAGAATGTACAGGCAATCAATAAAAGCTATAGTCGACTCGCTTCCTGATTAATATTTATATCATTCTATTGAAAGAACATTCTTTAAAAAAATTCGCAGGTGATGTGATGAAGAAAATTATTCTAATGCTTATCGCTATTAATATAGGTTGGGTTTCTTTGGGACGTACACAAAGTCCTAGTCAAAGTAATGACGTATCAATTTCAGTAGTTCTGCCAATTGATGTTGTTATTGAGGGTGATTACATAGCTACCGGGTCGTATCTTGATGGAGCTTCTTATGAAGGGGTTGTGGCTGTTACACGGTCGGGTAAGACTTACAAGGTAGCATGGATTATTGATAAAGCACAATATATTGGGACTGGGGTTTTACATGGCGATTCTTTTGCCATAGTCACAATCGGATATGGTGCAGATGCGCCACCAATGGTTGCTGTTTATAAAGTTAATCAAGACAGAACTTTTGATGGTACCTATACTGTTCTCGGCAGTTCTGGTGTTGGTTTTGAAACATGGCAACCGCGCAAACGTCAACCCAACAAACGCTAGAGGTATTTGGCATTGTGAATAAATGGTTACATGTTTTTAAGTTTAGTTGGGTGCTGCTCTTGTTGTTGGGTAGTGTTGTTGCTATCAAAGCAACTTACTCTTACGGACAAATGACGGATATTACCCCGGCTGCAACTTCTTTAATTTCTGGCACCTATGTGGTGACAGGTACTAGTTATTATGGTGTTCTCTATCAAGATTTGATTGATATTGAAGACATATCCTTAGTTAAAGGCTTATATTAGTTTAAGATGAAACAATCCGGATCAATAGGTGTTGGTATTGTTCAAGAAGGGTTTCTGGTGGTAACCCGGTGTTACAAGCAAAGCTATCTGAGTGTGACAGGTATTTACCGAGTTGCCCCCGATGGTGTGGTTGAGGGTAAGGTGTATTCGCCCATGATAGCTGGTTTTGCTCAGGAAACATGGTATAGGTAATTTGTGGTCAAAAGGCATTAAAATAATATTTCAAGAACGATGAAACGGGTTTTATCATGATCCGCACGATTGCGCCGTTATTATTAGGGATAGGCATCCTGATCATGGGTAATGGGCTAGCTGGTATTATTTTGCCAATTAAAATGTCCAACTTGCTGTACTCTGAACAAATATCAGGATTGGTGATGGCTTTTTATTACGTTGGTTTTGCTTTTGGGGCAAGATTGGCACAACGAATTATCGGTAATTTAGGGCATGTTCGTGCTTTTGCTGCTTTGTCTGCGTTGGTTTCTGCTGCTGTATTATCTTATGGTCTTTTGCCAGGGATGATAACATGGGCTTTACTAAGATGTTTAAACGGTTTCGCTATGGCGGTGTTATTTGCCATTGTTGAAAGTTGGTTGAGCGAGCGTAGCGCCAATCATAATCGTGGACGTATATTATCCTTGTATATGGTTACCTCTTATTTTGCAAGCGGGTCAGGCCAGTTACTTGTCAACATTTATGATACAACCGGTGTTGAATTGTTTGCATTAGCTGGCTTAATACTGGTTATAGCACTTGTTCCAGTGATACTGACCAAAAACCCATCGCCAGATATTCAGGAAATTACACCTTTATCGTTTCGGCAACTTTATCAATTATCCCCGTTGGGTATCATAGGTGTTATTGGTGCTGGGCTTTTAAGCGGTGGATTTTATGGAATGGGTGCTATTTTCGCTGCGCAAGCAGGTTTTATAACACTTGAAAAATCATTATTTTTATTTGCAGCAATTTTAGGCGGTTTACTGATACAGTGGCCAGTAGGCAAATTATCTGACCGCTATGACCGGCGTCATGTTATTTTGTGGATTTCTCTAAGCATTGTTTTGATCACAGGTTTCGCTTTTATTTGGGGAACATTAGGCAATTATTCTTTTTATTTTGTTGCTTTTATTGCGTTGTTATTTGGTGGTGCAGCTGCTACCTTGTATCCATTATCATTAGCACACGCCTTTACCTATGTTGAAAAGCGCAGTTTGGTATCGGCCAATAGTGGGTTGTTACTTGGCTGGGCATTAGGGGCATCCGTTGGCCCAGTTATTGTTGGGTTGCTGATGCGCCTGACCGGTCAAAAAGGGTTCTTTTTATATGCAGCATTTATTTCCTTATCTTTAGCATGTTTTGTCAAATACCGTATGGGAAGACGCAAATCAAAACCCATATCCGAGCAGGCTGTTTTTATGCCATTACCCGAGAATGCTTTAGAAACAGGCAATCTTGACCCAAGAACCAATAACGACAAAAACGAAGACAAGCTAAAGCAATAAATTTTTTTATCAAGCACTTGTCCAAAATTAATTGGAGGCTGATTGCAGATAAGTTTTATTTTTGTAGTCAAAAACAAAGCAATCAAAAGAATTTTTAATTAATTTGGCGCATGCACTTTTGGCATTCTGCTGAGTTAGACCAACTAACCTGGTTCTATAGAGTGTTTTGCCATTTGTGGTTTTATATAGTTGAATGGCTGATTGATAAATGCCTGCTGAACCTAAAATTTTTAGGGCTTTTTGCAATTTCTCTTGTGCCATTTTTGTTGTACCGAAAGCACCAATCTGAATTCCCCAATCGCCTGTTTTAACTATTGTGTTGGGTGCAGTTATTGCTGAGGGTGTTGTTTGCCTTGTTGGTTTTACTGGTGGAAAACCAGGTAATTTCCTTGAATGGTTTTGGGGTGCCGCAACCATCAAAGTTGGGGTGGTTGCAGGTACATTATTTTTCAACTTGGCAAAACCTGTATTTAATAATTGGACCATCTTCTGATGTCGATGTACAGAAGATTGTGCACCCATAACAACAACAATTAACCGATTTGAACCCTGTTTCGCAGATGTTATTAAATTATAGCCAGACGCCCTAATATAACCTGTCTTTAAGCCGTCGGCACCATCATATTTCTGCAATAATGTATTATGATTAAAAAAATGCCGGTTGTTATAATGAAAGCTTTTTGTAGCAAAATATTGGTAATATTCAGGATATTCACGAAAAACAGCTAAACCTAACTTTGCCATATCAGATGCTGTTGTAACCTGTCGAAAATGGGGTAAGCCCGATGCATTCGCAAAGGTTGTTTGGGTAAGACCAATTTGTTTTGCTTTGGCATTCATCAGTTGAACAAAACCGGCTTCGCTACCGGCAATATTCTCGGCAATAACAACAGCAACGTCGTTAGCCGAATGAACAATTAAGGCCTCAATAGCGTCTTCGACGGTTATCTTATCACCCCGTTTTAGCCCAATTTTTGTTGATGGCATTGAAGCAGCATGGCGCGATACCAAAAACTGTTGATTAAGCTTAATATGTCCCTGATCCAATTTCTCGAACAAAACCAATAAAGTCATAACCTTGGTTAATGAAGCAGGGTATGTTGTTTTTGTGGCTTTTGATTGTGCAAGTATTGCACCATTTTCCGCATTAATTACAATGTAAGCCTGAACAGGTTTGCGAGCAAAACTGCTGGATGTGATAAAAACAGTAGCCAATATTGTTATTAGAGCTAACAACGAAAATGGTTGACGATATTTCATGTGTACTAAAATACATTTATGTAATGCTGTTTAAACAACGCTAAGTGATTTGATTCTTAAGTGCAAATAAAAAATAAGGTATTGGCTATTTTAGTCCTTATTACAAACTGCCTTTGCAAAAACAATAACGATATCTTGAGACTTTATAATGAAAACATTATATTAGTTAATGTCATAAAGTGTTTTTTCTGGTACCTCTAGGACATTTAGAGCTTATTTCCGTTATCAGTATTATTAATCTGGATATACTACATGGTTCATCATATAAAGACCGACACGCAAATCGTTGTTAAGGACAAGGTAAAGACACAGGCACAAAAACCCCCAAGATATAAGGTTTTACTGCTGAATGATGATTTTACGCCAATGGATTTCGTGGTTAGTGTGTTGCGCATGTTTTTTGAAAAAGGATATGAAGAGGCTACTTTCATTATGCTTCAAGTTCATCGCAAGGGAGTTGGTGTATGTGGTGTTTATGTTTATGATATCGCAGAAATGAAAGTAAGCCAGGTTAATGAATATTCCCGAAGACGAGGTTTTCCACTACAATGCACTATGGAGAAGGAGTAATCATGATCAGTATCAATCTTGAAAAAACAATTCGACGTGCATTTGATTTGTCATCAAAGTATGGCCATGAGTATACAACGCTTGAACATTTATTATTCTCGTTAACCGAAGATCCCGATGCATTGCCGGTTTTACAAGCTTGCCAGATTGATATACCAAAATTAAGAGATGATATTACCGGTTTTATTGAAGATCATTTTGGGTCGATAACCTTATCAGAGCTTAAAGAGTCAAAACCGACAATAGCGTTTCAAAGGTCGATTCAGCGGGCAGTCTTGCAAGCTAAGTCATCTGGTCGGCAGGAAATAACGGGGGCAAATTTGTTGATTGCGATGTTCGCAGAAAAAGAAAGTGCTGCGATCCATTTTCTTGAACAGCAAGATATGTCGCGGCTTGATGCTATGCAGTTTGTTAGTCATGGTATTACTAAGGGAGGGGTAGTTAGTCAGCAGAAAACTGCTGGACGTATCGAAGATGAAGCTCCATTAGACCAGAATGAAAAATCCAATAAGAATAATCCGTTACAAACATACTGTACTAATCTTAATAAAAAAGCCCAAGACGGCAAAATTGACCCGTTAATTGGCAGGTACGACGAACTAGAAAGGACGGTACAAATTTTGTGCCGCCGGACAAAGAACAATCCTCTTTATGTTGGTGACCCAGGTGTTGGTAAAACGGCCATGGCCGAGGGATTAGCTTATAATATAGTTCATAATAAAGTTCCAGAACCGTTGGCACAGTCGGTTGTGTACAGTTTAGACATGGGTGCGTTAATTGCTGGTGCTCGCTACCGCGGCGATTTTGAAGAACGATTAAAGGCTGTCATTAGCGCGTTGCTTGCGCAACCTAATGCTATTCTGTTTATTGACGAAATTCATACAATTATTGGTGCTGGCGCAGCAGGTGGCGGTACTATGGATGCAGCTAATTTGCTTAAACCGGCGTTGGCAGCCGGTAATATTCGTTGTATTGGATCAACCACTTTTCGTGAATTTAAAACATATTTTGAGAAAGATCGCGCTTTATTAAGGCGTTTTCAAAAAATTGATATCCATGAGCCAAGTCCGCGTGATACAATACATATTTTGCAGGGTATTAAACCATCTTACGAACGCCACCATCAAATTAAGTACACCGATCAGGCCATTCAACGGGCTGTTGAATTATCGGTAAAACATATTCAAGATCGCAAATTACCGGATAAAGCGATCGATGTTTTAGACGAAGCAGGTGCTGCCCAACGGTTGCTACCAATTGACATACGTAAAAAAGTTATTGATGTAGCCGAAATCGAAAAAGTTGTCGCAACAATAGCGCGCATTCCTACAGCGAATGTTAGTCAGAATGATCTACAGATTCTGGCAAATTTAGAAGACCAGCTAAAACAAGTTGTTTTTGGTCAAGACAAAGCAATAGAGATGCTTGCAAGTTCTATTAAAATGGCACGTGCTGGGTTACGAGAACTAGAAAAACCTGTTGGAAGTTATTTATTTGCTGGACCAACTGGGGTTGGAAAAACAGAACTTGCCCGTCAATTAGCAAAATCTCTTGGTGTTGAATTACTGCGGTTTGATATGTCTGAATATATGGAAAAACACACTGTATCAAGGTTAATTGGCGCCCCGCCTGGTTATGTTGGTTTTGATCAGGGGGGGTTGTTGACGGATGCGGTAGATCAGCACCCGCACAATGTTTTATTGCTTGACGAGATCGAGAAAGCCCACCCGGACCTTTTTAATATTCTTTTACAAGTTATGGATCATGGTAAACTGACCGATCATGTTGGTAAATCTGTCAGCTTTAGAAATACCGTTCTTATTATGACAACAAATGCCGGTGCCTTAGATATGCATCGCCAGGCAATTGGGTTTGGACGCAAACAGCAGTTTGAAGAAACACAAGAAGCAATCCAGCGATTGTTTGCACCAGAATTTAGGAATCGCTTGGATGCAACAATTTTATTTGAACCCCTTGTGCCAGTTGTTGTGATGAAGGTGGTTGATAAATATTTACTAGAACTAAGCCGGCAGCTTATTGAGAAAGCGGTTTCGGTGGAATTTACCGTAGCGTTAAAACAATGGCTAGTTGATATTGGTTATGATATTGTGTATGGTGCAAGGCCGTTGGCACGTGTTATTCAGGATTATATCAAGAAACCCTTGGCAGAGGAGTTGCTTTTTGGTAAATTATCCAAGGGCGGGTATGTTACGATAGATATCGATTCTGGAAAGCCAAAGTTTACATTTTTGAACGCACGGGAAAAGGAAGCCCTGCATCAGGTGTAAAAACAGGTTGCAGATGCATAATAATGTATGGGTTTTAGGAAAATGAGTTCAATGATTCTGGTACGAAAGACAGAAAGAGTTTTAAGACACTTAGTTTTGTTGTTTTGCGTATGTTTTTTATTGGGCTTTGGAACGGCTAGGTCTGCTGATTTAAACGATGCTTATTTGGCATTACAGGAACGTGATTATACAAAAGCGGCTGGTATCTTTCAGGTTTTGGCAAACGCTGGTAACGTGCAGGCGCAGTATGAGCTTGGTTACTTATATTTCTACGGATTGGGTGTTGAAAAAGACCTTAAAAAATCCGCTGAATTATATCTTCAAGCTGCTGAAGAAGGGTATGCACCTGCTCAGGCCGCATTGGCTTTTAGCTATACGCTTGGTTTAGGAATTGAACAGGATAAAAGCAAGGCCGAGTATTGGAATCAAGAGGCTGCTACTGGCGGTAATCTAATGGCTATGAATAACCTGGCTTATGAATGGATTGACTCCAATCGCAATTTAGACAAAGCCATGGATCTTATTAAAGAAGTTTTATATTACGTTCCAGATGAACCCGCTTATTTAGACACCTATGCTTGGGGTTTGTTTAAAATGGGGCGGTATCAGGACGCCATTAAACCTGCTTGTACCGCGGTTTTGAATGAACCAGGAAGTCCAGAAATTCGGTTCCATTTGGGTGATATTCTCTGGCGCAATGGTCTAAAGGAACAGGCTATTCTTCAGTGGCAAACAGCTTTGGATTTAACAAAAAATACCTATTTGCTTAGTGTTTCAGGGCAGTATTATGTGGGTCATATCAGTTTGGATCAATGGAACAGCATGTTAATTGAGCGTCTTGAAAATGGGTTGCCGGGCCAGGTGCTTGACCCTAAAACCCTACCAGAAGATTTTTTTGAAAGTACATGCTTGCGTTCCATTTCATAATCAACCAGTTTTCTGAATTAACGCTGAATTAATTTTACGAAAGTCGGTGCCTATCTTTTGCAAGATAATATATTTGCAAAAGGTTTGAGTTGGCAGTATCTTGGATTAACCAATTCTCGCTGACAGTCGGTATCTAAGTGTACTGACCAATTCTGGATATATAACCTATTGATATATTATCATGAGTTATCATGTGATGGCGTCATGCTGCTGCATTATATTTATATATAGACAGGCGAATTTTGGGTTATAACTTGACTGGCGGTTAAGTTAATTTTTATCAAACAAGACAAGTGATTTACTATTAGTCCAAGCTGTCGAGAAGTTCACGTGCATAGTACGCAACTGGTAGGCCATTGCCCATAACATCTGCAGTTCTTCGGTGATCTAACAGGTAAGGTCGAACCAGCTTTTTAATTAATTCATGGGACAAACCGTATTCACCACGTTCACGTTTATATTTACGGCGAATTTCATTGAAAATCAGGCGTAAGTCCTGTGCGCTGCTTTTAGCAAAAAGCAGGGCCAATCTTTCAGGGGCTTTGGCATCGCCCATGCTTGCGGCATATTCATTAAAATGCCAATCGCCCATATAACCTTTAAATGTAAGGCTTTTATAGTCAATTCGTTTATCAGTTTCATCAAGCATATTAATCTTAAATATACGCAGTACGGATAGCATACTGCCGCGCAGATGCGATTTGGTAATGTCATCAATTATGACATGAAGACTAAGAGCAATTTCATCTTTAATCTGATTTTGCATAACCACAGTACCGTAATTTTTTAAGACGCTTTCGTATTTGCCTATTAAAGACAAATAATTTGTCTTAAATATGTCTGTTCGTTCTGAGGACATTCTTGTTGATAAGTATCCAACAACACCATAAGCACAAGAATCTGTCAGCCGGGTAGAGGTAATTGGCGAAAAGAAAACCATTTCTTCCGTTGATTCTTTCTTTTCTTCCACTCTCACAATATCCTGGTATATCGCGGGCGGACATTCTTGATAAACAATATCAATATAATCTAACAAGTTCCCTCATATCTTGATGGGCTTTGCATAAAACAATGTAGATAGGATAACACATGTAGAGAATCCAAGCAAGAGTACGGCAAGCTTATGGCTTGCTTTTAAACAAATACTACTGGTTATTTTAGGCACTGAAAGCCTGAATACCGGTTTGAGCCCTGCCCAAAATCAAGGCATGAATATCATGCGTACCTTCATAAGTATTAACGGCTTCAAGATTCAGCAAGTGGCGGATAACATGATATTCATCAGCAATACCATTCCCGCCATGCATATCACGCGCCATACGAGTTATTTCAAGGGCTTTACCGCAGGAATTACGTTTTATAAGAGAAATCATTTCCGGGCTTGCCCGATTTTGGTCTTTCAATCGGCCAACTTGTAAACATGCTTGCAGTCCGATGGCAATTTCGGTCTGCATGTTAGCCAGTTTAAGTTGGATAAGCTGATTGGCTGCTAATGGCCGCCCAAATTGCTGACGATCAAGTGTATATTGGCGCGAAGCGTGCCAACAAGCCTCGGCCGCCCCTAAAGCACCCCACGCAATACCGTAGCGGGCATTGTTCAGGCAACTAAAAGGACCCTTAAGGCCCGTAACTTCGGGTAACAAATGTTCTGCACCAACCTTGACATTATCCATGACAATTTGACCAGTAATCGAGCATCTTAGAGACATTTTTCCTTCAATTTGCGGTGCCGATAACCCCTTCATGCCTTTTTCTAAAATGAAGCCACGAATAATTCCCTGATCATCCTTAGCCCAAACAATAAAAATATCTGCAATTGGCGAATTGGTAATCCACGTTTTACTGCCATTAATGATATAACCATTGCCAGATTTTTTAGCGCGCGTGGACATACTGCCAGGGTCAGAGCCATGATTGGGTTCTGTTAGGCCAAAACAACCAATTTTTTCACCGCTGGCCAGTGCCGGCAGATATTGTTTTTTCTGTTCTTCTGTACCAAAAGCATCGATCGGGTGCATAACCAAGCTTGATTGAACACTCATCGCCGATCGATAGCCCGAGTCGACACGTTCAATCTCCCGCGCAATTAACCCATAGCTAACATAATTTACACCAGCACAGCCATAACCATCAATTGTCGCTCCAAGCAGTCCAAAAGAACCCATTTCACGCATAATTGCCGGGTCAAATTTTTCATGACGAAAACTTTCTAAAACCCTTGGCAGTAGCTGTTCTTGGGCGTATTGTCGGGCTGTGGTTTGAATAAGTTTTTCGTCCTCGGCCAACTGCTCTTCCAGTAATAATGGATCTTGCCAATTGAAAGAAGTTTGTGCTTTTTTCTGTATTGTCATATTAAGACTCGTTTAAAAAATTAGATTTTATCAATTAAAAATAACCTTGGATTTATGTTTAGTCAAAGTAATGATTTTGAAAATGATACTGAATATGGCAGCTAAAATAACTACGGCAACGCAAAAAGCTATTGATTGTTGATAAATGCTTATAAAATATTCATATTTTTTTTAATAAATAGCAAAATCATCTTGCCATGGTTGATGGCTTTATAATAGCCTTATCACATCGTGGGTTGGTTACAAAAATGCCAAAATAAATCACGAACAAATGTACAATTAAAAAATGGCACAAAAATGGGATATTTTCTTGAACAGCTAATCAACGGCCTAAGTCTTGGTTCGATATATGGTTTAATAGCTATTGGCTATACAATGGTTTACGGAATTATCGGTATGGTGAACTTTGCACATGGTGAAGTTTTTATGATTGGCGCTTTTCACGCGGTTATTGCCTACTTGGTATTACAAGCGCTTGGGATAACCCTTTTACCAGTGGCTTTAATTATCGTTTTGGTGGTGACCATTTTTCTAACCTCGGCTTATGGGTGGACCATTGAAAAAATTGCTTATAGACCTTTGCGAGGGTCTTTTCGATTGGCGCCGTTGATTTCTGCAATTGGGATGTCTGTTTTACTGCAAAATTATGTACAACTTTTACAGGAAGCACGTCCTAAATCTGTGCCATCTTTAATTCAGGGCAATATATCACTGATTGAAAGTGAAGATTTCTCGGTTTCAATTAGCTATCTGCGATTGTTTATCATTATCGCAACCGTTGTTTTGATGGTTTTTTTCACCATGCTTATTACTAAAACAGCGCTTGGGCGTTCGCAAAGGGCTTGCGAGCAAGATATGAAGATGGCTACGCTTTTGGGGATCAACGTTGACCGTGTTATTTCGCTAACATTTGTGATCGGGGCTTCGCTGGCTGCGGTTGCCGGATTAATGTTTATGTTATTTTACGGCGTTGTTGATTTTTATATGGGTTTTATTGCGGGTGTTAAGGCGTTTAGCGCAGCTGTTCTTGGAGGTATTGGCTCACTGCCTGGGGCGATGTTGGGGGGAATTTTGCTAGGGGTAATTGAATCGTTGTTTTCTGCTTATTTTTCGGTTGAATATAAAGACCTGGCGGCTTTTAGCGTGCTAGTTCTAGTGCTTATTTTTCGCCCAACTGGCTTGCTTGGAAAACCTGAAGTGGAAAAGGTTTAACCATGAATATAAATACTGGAAAATCAATAAATCTAAAACATATATTCTTTCAATCGCTAGGGGTTGCTTTTCTTGGAGCTGTTTTGGGGTCTTTACTCATTGGTTTTAAGCTTCAATCGCGCGGCATATCTCTTGAATTGGATTGGCGACTATCCCAGGTATTAGCCGTAGCATTTTTTGTATTCTTAGGGCGCTTTTGTCTTGGGTTGCAGCAAATAAAACTAGGATTACTCTCTATCTTTGTTACAATAGCTGTCTGCGCTTACATGATAACGGCTATTCTGCTGTCTGTGCAAACACCTGAATCATCGAAAGCTGGCAACCATTTATTGTTGCCTTATAGTGATATGAAACTTAATTGGATGACCAGTGTCATTTATTTAGGGCTGTTTCTATATCTTATTTATCGGTTTTTTAAAAAAAGAACGGTGTTGGATAGTAGAATCCAAAACAAGAAATGGAAGTTCCGTTTAAATAAAAATATCCAAATGATACTTATTATAGCCTTTTTGTTACTATTAATCAGCGCGCCGTTTTTACAAATTATTGATCGGCGTATTTTGAATATTTTAACGCAGATATTGCTTTATATTGTTTTAGGTTGGGGCCTTAGTATCGTTGTTGGATTAGCAGGATTGCTAGACCTTGGGTATGTTGCTTTTTATGCTGTTGGCGCTTATGCCTATGCACTTCTTTCGCTACATTTTGATTTTAGTTTTTGGCTTTCACTGCCGTTAGCTGGATTGCTTGCGGCGGCCTTGGGGATTATTTTAGGTTTTCCTGTTCTAAGGCTTCGTGGCGATTATCTTGCAATTGTTACTTTGGGTTTTGGCGAAATCATTCGCATGGTTCTTGTGAATTGGTACGAATTTACAGGTGGGCCTAATGGAATAAACCAGATTCCTAAACCAGCCCTTTTTGGTTATTTGTTTGATGAACCAAAGGGTAATGGAAACACAGTAAGCGAATGGCTTGGAATAGAATATAGTAGTGAAACTTTCTATATATTTATGTATTTATTAGTTTTAAGTATGGCTTTTGGTGTATTCTGGTTTATTCGCAAGTTGCGCCGCTTGCCAATTGGGCGTGCATGGGAAGCGATACGGGAGGATGAAATTGCCTGCCGTGCCTTGGGACTGAACCCAACAAATATTAAATTAACAGCCTTTGCAACAGGTGCAATGATTGCTGGGTTTGCCGGTGCTTTTTTTGCAGCCTATCAGGGCTTTATAAGTCCTGAAAGTTTTACGTTTGTTGAATCCATAACTATTTTAGCCATTGTTGTTTTGGGTGGGATGGGTAATCTTTTTGGCATAGCATTGGCTGCCATCTTACTAATTTTTATGCTGGAATTACGCGATCTTGAAATGTTTCGGATGTTGGCTTTGGGGGTTTTGCAAGTGTTTGTTATGATTTGGCGTCCCCACGGGCTGATATCACGCCGGTCGCCAACGGTTTACCGCCTTATGTCGACAAAAGGGGTATCCTAATATGGTACAAAATCTGCAGCCGATTTTGAATGTAGAACATTTAACGATGCGTTTTGGCGGACTTAAAGCGATAGATGACGTTTCTTTTACTGCTTACCAGAATCATATAACGGCAATTATTGGCCCGAATGGTGCAGGCAAAACAACATTATTTAATTGTTTAACGGGCTTTTATAAACCAACGGTTGGTCGCTTAACTCTTTGTTCTTCTAATCAAAGTATGTTGCTTGAACAGATGGAAGGGTTTAAAATTGCTAAGGATGCCAAAGTAGTGCGTACATTCCAAAATATTAGACTGTTCCCTGCAATGACTCTTCTAGAGAATATGATGGTATCTCAACATGATGGATTAATGAGAGCCGCAGGTTATAATCTTACAGGGCTTTTATCTCGGACAGCGTTAGGTTCTGAATTAAAAAATGGTTGGAGAAAGATTTTTTCTAAAATTGGACTTTCTTATTATGCGCGTCTTGAAAAAGAGGCTTTAGACCATTGTTGTTTTTGGCTTGATCAGGTAGGTTTGCTTGACAGAGCAGACGAGATTGCTTCTTCACTTTCGTATGGTGCCCAGCGTCGTCTTGAAATAGCACGCGCCATGTGTACAAGACCGGTGTTGTTATGTTTAGATGAACCGGCGGCCGGCCTAAATCCTCGTGAATCAAGCGATTTAAATGTGCTATTATTAAAAATTCGCCAGGAACATAAAACCAGCATCTTGTTAATTGAGCACGATATGGATGTGGTTATGAAAATATCTGATCAGCTTATTGTTTTGAACTATGGCAAAAAAATTGCCCAGGGTACACCAACAGAGATTCGTCAGAACCCACAGGTTATAGAGGCTTATTTAGGGCATACTGCCGTACAGGTTGAGTCAAACAATAATTCAGGGATTCATCAGTAATATGGTAGATATAAATAAACAGGAAAAAGCAAACATCCTTGCCCTAAAGGATGTTCACAGTTTTTATGGCCAGGTTGAAGCCTTACGTGGTGTAAGCTTGCAGGTGAAGGCTGGAGAAATTGTTTCGCTTATTGGTGCTAATGGTGCTGGTAAAACAACATTGTTGATGACTATTTGCGGAAAACCCAAAGCTCAAAAAGGGGAAATTATATTTCTTAATCAATCTATTGTCAGTAAGCCCACACACGAAATTATCCGTCTTGGCATAGCACATTGTCCGGAAGGTCGCCATATATTTCCAAAAATGACCGTTATGGAAAATCTGCTTATGGGTATTGCAGAAACCAGTAAAGAATTCTTCAAACAAGATTTGAAACGAATTTTTGATCTTTTTCCTATCTTATATGACCGACGTACCCAGCGTGGCGGAACATTATCCGGTGGTGAGCAACAAATGTTGGCGATTGGTCGGGCAATTATTAGTCGGCCAAAACTTCTGCTGCTAGACGAGCCATCACTTGGACTAGCCCCAATTATTGTACAAAAAATTTTTGCAACTATTCGCCAATTAAATAAAGAATTACAAATGACAATTTTGTTAATTGAACAAAATGCCTACCATGCTTTGCAACTGGCTGATCGTGCTTATGTTTTAGTTAATGGTTACATCACGATGCAAGGTACAGGACAGGAATTGCTAACAAATCCCGAAATTAGCAAAGCTTATTTGGGCGGATAGATGGTATATCGTTAAAAGGTCGGAGGATAGGGTGTTTGATAATTTATTAACAAATCTTGATTTAACCTGGCCGGAATTAGTTGGCGTAACCACATTGATGTTCGGTTTTGCTGCTTACGCAATGGGGCAAGCTGTAGCAAATAAGTGGCAATCACCTATATATTGTTGTTGGTATAGCCTACTTCTGGGTATATTTGACCGCTTTATTATTTATGCTTTATTTGACGGAGTGTTGTTAAGCTTGAAGGCATATCTTGCAG